>CAMIVR010000182.1 GCA_946402065.1 uncultured Brevibacillus sp.
TCTTCGGTTTTGACGTTGTCCGGATAGATGATGCGCAACCCCGGCTTTCCTTGCTCATCTTTTTTCACTTGGGTCAAAACGAACTGCATGCCTTCTTGCGCCCCGCTCTCAGCCAGCTTGTACTCGCCAGTCAGAATGGTCACTTTTCCGGAAAGCTCAAGCGCTGCTTTTTTAATCGCATCGGCATTGAACGAGCCCGCTTCTTCAAGATACTTCTGCATCATGACCCCTGCACCATAGGCCAAAGCGGTCTGGAAGTCAGGCGGATTTTTGTCATCCTTGTATTTCTTGTTGAATTTCTCCATGAACTGGTCGATGTTTAGACCGTCTGTGACTTGATACTTCAGCTTCGGATCGAACAGCGTATGGCCGATGATATGCAGACCGTTGTCTCCGGTCAGGCTGAGCCATTCCGCCTGTGCCGAATAGACCATGTAGACGTAGTCATACATCAGGTTGTTTTCTTTCATCTGCTTGATAAAGTTGGCTTGTTCTTCCATGTACGCCGAGACGTACAAAGCATCCGGTTTCTTCTCATCGACTTTGCGCAGCAGCGAAGCGTAATCGAGGTTTTCCTTGCAGTCAAAGAATAAGCTGGTGGTTTCCAAAAAATACAAAGCAGCCTGTTTTTGGAATTTACAGGCTGCCTGGCAGGACAAAAAGAGGATATTTATCAAATCAAGAGGAAGGCGAGTCGTTCATTACTGCAACTTCATCATAGTAACGGCAAATCGTCCGCAAGCCAGTATCGAAATTTATCAAATGAAAATGCTCATTGGGGGCATGAACGTTTTCACTCGGCAGGCCAAAGCCCATCAGCACGACAGGAAGCCGAAACAGTCTATGGAAGATCTCCACGACCGGTATCGTCGCTCCGATGCGGACAAAGAGCGGTGAGACACCATAGGTCAATTGATAAGCCTTTGCCGCTGCCTGGATCGCCGGATGATCGATCCTGCACGTGTACGGCTTCGCTTGGTTGTTGAACCTCGTAATTGACATGGTCACGCCCGACGGCAAATAAGTATGAAGATGCCTTTCCAGCATCATTAGAATCTCCTCCGGATCCTGCTCGTCCACCAGACGGCAGGTGATTTTCGCATGCGCCTCGGCGGGGATGACCGTTTTTATACCTTCCTCCTGAAATCCCCCCCACATCCCGTTAATATCCAGAGTAGGCCGCGCCCAATTGCGTTCTAGGACTGTGTGCCCGTGCTCACCAAACAAATTAGGTACCCCCAATTGTTTCTGCATGGCCGTCTCGTTGTAGGGAATCCGGTCGAACGCTGTCTTTTCCGCTGCGCTGATCGGCTTGACCTTGTCGTAAAAACCTTCAATCGCAATTCTGCCGTCCGGTTCAAATAGTGATGACAATATCTGCGACAGTGCATGTAGCGGATTGTGAACTGTTCCTCCGTAAAAACCGGAGTGCAGGTCCTCACGGGGGCCACGCAAATCAATCTGGAGCCCGCACAACCCCTTCAGTCCGTAGTAGAGAGCGGGCTGCCCCGCTTCCCACAACGGCGTGTCAGAGATCAGGAGTACATCGGCTGCCAGCCGTTCTTGATTGGCTTCGATAAATGCCGCAGTGTTGTAGCTTCCTGTCTCCTCTTCACCTTCAATGAACATTTTTACGTTTACAGGCAGCTCTCCAGTACACGTCATCAACGCCTCGACCGCCTTCAGGTGCATAAACACTTGTCCTTTGTCATCTGCAGATCCGCGCGCATACAGCTTGCCGTCTCGAATCGTCGGCTCGAACGGGGGCGTCTCCCACAAGGTAAGCGGATCGACAGGTTGAACATCATAGTGGCCATAGATGAGAATCGTCGTCTTCCCCGGTGCTCCCAGCCACTCTCCATAGACGACGGGATGCCCTCCGGTTGGCACCAGCTCCACGTTCTTCATCCCTGCCGTCTTGAGCTGCCGAGCCAGCCACTCTGCTGCGTGAACCATATTTTCTCTGTGAGAAGACAACGAACTAATGCTGGGGATGCGCAAGAAATCCTGCAATTCTTGAAGATGCCGCTCTCTGTTCTCCTGAAAAAAGGCTTCCAGCCGCTCGAAATGACTCATGTTTGACTTTCCCCCTTCTACAGCTCATTGATGAATTGCCTGATTCTCTTTGCCAGCTCCGGTTGTCGCTCAAGCAGGATGGAGTAGTGGTTGCCACTTGAGCGATAGTATTGCAGATTCGGCGTATACGCTCTCGTTTTCTGGAAGGATTCCTCCGAGTAGAGAGAGCGTTTTCCCATCTTTCCGGTAGCAATTACCAACATAGCAGGACAGGAAATCCGTGAACATATCGTCTGATGATCGAACTGATGCAAAATACTTTCAAGATCTTGAAAAATCACCTCGGGTTCTCCTTTAAAGCGAACATGGCCGTTTCCTTCCTCCAATCCATAGCGCAAGCCTTGTTCGATGTATTCATTCCATTCCAGACCCATCGCGTCGTACAGTGTTTTGGAATGCTCGATGGCGGCCGCTTCTGTCAGAAAGGCTTTATTCAGTCTGTTCAAGGACGGTCTGACCATCTCAATTTCTTTGGCCGTTATTTCGCCAGTTCCGTCGACGAGAATAATACCGGCAAGATTTTTATATCTGCTTGCGACAATCGCTGCAATGTATGCCCCCATGGAATGGCCGATTAATACGGGCCGCTCGATTCTGAGTGACTCGATGAGCGCTATCGTATCATCTGCGTGCTTATTTATTGACGAATCAACATCAGCGTGAGAACTATGCCCCCTCCCCCTGACGTCATAGGCGATCAATCGGTATTCAGGCGACAGTTCATCAGCCAAAGCGGTAAAATGAGTGTGATTGCCTGCCAATCCGTGTATCCCGATGATTGCTGTCGGATGACTGCCAGTCCATTCCCCTACCCTGAGCGTTGCGCCGTTCTTTTCACAGTCATATGCTCGGTACATGTTTATCCCTCCTGTACATGGCACGCTTTTTCCGACGAGCTCCAGCCGACGTAATCCAGTTCCCCCTGAAAAAACGCGGTTGCAACCCTCGTATGCAACGCTGCGTCCTCGTAGACGAGAGCGTGGCTCGCATGTGGCACCTCAAAGATCAGCGATGCCGGAATCAACTCCGCGAGCTCTCTTTGCTCTTTTGCCGGGCAAATCAGATCGTTCCCGCTGACGATGACGAGTGTGGGGATTGTTACCTGCTGCAGCTCAGACCGTCGATCGTGTTCGAATACAGCATGTAAATGACCAGCTGGCGCATCTGCCTGCGGAACGTATTGCTGATGCAAATCCATAAAGTGGTTATAGGCAACTGACTCGTTTTTCATAAACCACTCCGAGAAGATATAGGGACTGACCTTTTCATGATACTCGCGCCGGGTTTTGCTCTCACGCTGCTCGCGGACCAAAGGATCATCTTCGGGATTGTTTCGTACATTATCCTCAATATAAGCTGGCGCGGAACTAATCACAGCTGCTTTAATGATCCGATGCGGATGGGCAATTAACAGTTCTTGGGCAACCATTCCCCCCATTGACAAGCCGTAGACATTGAACCGCTCGAATCCCAATACGCTCATTAGATTTACCGCTTGATTGGCAAAATGGGGAATTGAGTATTCCGTATCTTTTCCGCTACGACCACAGCTGGCATAATCATAGGCTACACACGTAAAGTGATGCTGTAGATACTGAAGCGCAGGTCGCCACCACTCCATGGTGTTCGCCATCCCAGTAAGCAAAAGCAATGGCGGCCCTTCTCCGTGAACCTCGACATAGTGCTTGATTCCATCAACATCCAACTCACGATACACCTTGGCCTCTTTTGTCTTGGCCATATCCATTCACTCCTTTTCGTCCTTCTGGTCAGTTTTCGATATCCCATTCATTCACATTGTTCAACATTCCAATCTCTTTCGGCTCACCGGCAATCACTTTATTGGAAACTGCTTTTAGGCGATAGTCGACATAGATCGTTTGAAGTGGCACCTCAAGGGCTACCATTTCCTGAATGCTGTCATAAATTTCGCGGCGCTTCTGCTGATCCATTTCCAGCTTCCCTTTCATCAGCAGCTCATCCATTGTCGGATTGGTGTAAGCAGACAGGTTATATGGTGAGTCACTTTGCAAATAAACGCTTACGTCCGGATCGAGAATAAATTCCAAACCCATGATGGTCAGATCATTTTCATGCTTCATCGCTTTTTGCGCCGAAGTTTGAAAATCGTATTTTTGCACTTGCACGTTGATCCCGACTGCTTTTAAATTTTCCACGATAATGTCACACGCCTGCTCCCGGGTTTTATTGCCGGTCGAAACATTAAAGGTGAGCACCCTACTGCTGTCCCAGTTTGCTTCCTTCAAAAGCTGCTTTGCTTTTTCCGGATTGTATTCATATGTTTTTTTACTCTTGTTGAAATAAGGATGAATCGGCGTGTACAGGCCGTCGATCACTTCGCCTTCTCCCTTCAACAGGCTTTCAACCAGCAATTGACGGTTCACCGCATAGATTATGGCTTGCCGAAGCCGCGGATTGGAAATCGTTTGAGTGTTGATAAACATCACTTGAAATTTGAGCGGCAGGCCCGAAATCGTTCTGATATTCGGCATATGTTTCACTCGTTCGTAATCCTGGATCGGAATCTCGCCAATTCCCGGAAAATTCATGTCAATTTCTCCGTTTTGCAACTGGGCCACCATATTGGCAGGAGTAGTGATTTTGAAATACAGCTTGTCCAGCTTGGGGGCCCCAAGAAAATACGTTTTGTTGGCGGCGAATTCTACAAACTGGTCTTTTTGATACGTTACAAACGTAAAAGGCCCATTGGTAACACTCAATTTCTGCATAAACGGATCCTGATGCAGTTTCTCCGGGTCGACAGCTTGCAGGACATGTTTGGGCAGATACAGAATTCTTTTCCCGATTCCTTCCTTGAACGCATCGGGAGTGACCGGGTGCTTCATGCGAAACTCCACCGTGTGATCGTCTATTTTTACGACGCCAGGCAATTCAGTTTGTCCCTGAGGCAATTTGCCCAAATCGTCCAAACCTGCTACATTAGCCAGCTCTGCATTAAGTTTTGTCAGAACCTTTGGATTTGCGATCAACCTAATCGTAAACAGCACGTCGTCAGCCGTGACAGGCTCTCCATCCGTCCATTTCGCATTCGGATTCAGCTTAACGAGATAGGTTTGATTGTCTGTTGTTTCAATACTGTCCGCCAGTCTGGGGACAAACTTCAATGACTCATCCAGTTCCACCAACGGATGGAACAACATGGCGGCAAGCGTGGCGGAGGTCAGGCCGGTCGTGTCGAGCGGATTTAACGATCCCGGTGCGTTTGTTATTCCGATGGTGACGGCTTTTTTACCTGTTTGTGCTTTTCCCTGCGAGTCTTCTGACTTACCTCCTGAGTCGCTGCAACCGATCAATAAAAGCAGCGGAATCAAGCAAATAACAAGAAGCTGGCTTCTTAATCTACGGTTCATAATCTTTCCCCCATTATGTCTGTCTGTTCAGTGAATCCGTTTCGGATCCAGTGCAGCGCGCAGACCGTCACCTATGAAATTGATCGCTAATACGGTCAATACGATCATGATCCCTGGCGGGAGCCACAGCCACGGCTGCTCGGTTAATACTGTGAGCGACTGTGCGTCCATTAGCATGTTGCCCCAGCTTGCCAAAGGCGGCTGTACGCCCATACCGAGAAAGCTGAGCGACGCCTCTGCCATAATCGCCCCGGCAATCCCGAATGTTGCGTTGACGATGATCGGGGCAACAGCATTGGGCAAAATATGCAGAAACAAAATTCGCGGCGTGTTTAACCCCATGGCAACGCATGCTTTTACGTAATCCATCTGTTTCAGGGACAAAACACTTCCCCGAACTAACCGCGCGACCCCCGTCCAAGCGAACAGGGCGAGTACCGAAATGATGGTGCCTATGCTCGGACCGAGCACACTGACGAGGACGAGAATAATCATTAAAAAAGGAAACGACATGAAAATGTCTGTGAGACGCATGCATACCATGTCGACCCACCCGCCGTAATAGGCCGACACTAGACCGACAAGCGTTCCGATGACTACGTAAATCGCTACTGTACCGACTCCAACTACAAGTGATACCCGTGCAGCGTGAAGCAAACGGCTGAGCACGTCTCTGCCGATCTGATCCGTTCCGAGTAAATGGTCCAGTGACGGAGGGCTTTGGAAAGCGCCTGTCACCAGGTACGGATCATGTGGCGAGATAAGCGGAGCGAACAGAGCGAGCAGTACAAGCAGAATCATGTAAAGCAAGCCTGCAACGGCCAATCGGTGCTGGCCAAAACGACTGATAATCTCCCGAATGTAGCTCCTCTCTACTCTCAAATCCTGTACGTCGTCCGCCAAGGGCAGTTTTTCCTGGACGGTGTACGAATCTATTTTGACCTCTGCCATAACACGCTCTCCTCCTCGCTATTCGTACGTAATCCGGGGATCAGCGATGGAGTAGACGATATCTGTCAACAAATTTGCCAGCAAAACCGCGATCGCCGAGATAAACGTAAGTCCCATGATCGTTGGATAGTCCCTGGCCAAGATTGACTGGATCATCAATTGACCGATTCCCGGCCATTGAAAAATTTGTTCGATGACCACTGTTCCTCCGAGCAGAACAGGGATTTCCAGACCGATCACAGTAATAATCGGGATCAGCGCGTTGCGGAGGGCATGTTTGTTCGTGACGACAAACTCGCTCAGTCCTTTGGCTCGGGCTGTCCGCAAGTAGTCCTGGCCCAAGGTTTCCAACAGGCTTGCCCGTACATAACGAACTTTTTTTCCAACAATGCCGATTGCCAATACGGTCGCGGGAAGAATCACATGCTTTAATTTGTCGGCTACTCCTCCGTCTCCCCCGAGTGTGGTCATTCCACCAGTTGGCAGAATGGATAACTCCAGGGCAAAAATATAAATACAAGTAAGGCCAAGAAAAAAGTGCGGGATCGATATTCCCAAAAATGAGGCTCCCGTCGTGATGTAATCCACAGCACTGTTTTGCCTCGTGGCGCTAATTACGCCGAGTGGTATCGCAATCAGAACGCCAACGATCAGCGCAGTGCCCACCAATAGCAAGGTTGGTCCGATCCGCTCGGCAATCAGACTCGTTACCGGTTCATGGTTTGTGAAGGAGAAACCCAGATTACCGTGAACCAGTTGGTCTAGCCAGCGCAAATACTGCTTCCATAGCTGATCGTTCAATCCCAGTTGATCTTTCCGCATTTCGATATCTGCCAACGGCGTTTTTGGATCCAGCAACATTTCAATCGGGCTGCCTGGAGCCAAATTCATGATAAAGAAATTAACAATCGTGATCCCCAGCAGTACCGGTACAGCAATCAACAGCCGGCGGATGATATAGGCAAACACATCAACACCCCCTCCCTATTTGAATTCGAAGCAAGCTACGGAATGGTCACTCCCTTCCAGTAAAGGTTCCTGAGTTCGGCAGATCGCTTGTGCCAAAGGACAGCGCGGATGAAAGCGGCACCCGCTGGGTGGATCAGCCGGACTTGGCATATCACCTTGGAGGATAATGCGTTGGCTCGACCGGAGATGCGGATTTGGTTTCGGATAGGCCTGTAACAAAGCACGCGTATAGGGGTGCCTGGGCTCACGGAAGAGCTGTTCTGCCGTAGCGATCTCGACGATTTTTCCCAAATACATCACGCAAATACGGTCGCTAATGTATTTGACCGCCCCTAAACCGTGAGCAATGAACAAATAGGTAAGATCAAGCTCTTTTTGCAAATCCTTCAGTAGATTCAAAATTTGCGATTGGATCGACACATCCAGCGCTGAAACTGGTTCGTCGCAAATGATGAGCTTGGGATTCAGCGAAAGAGCACGGGCAATCCCGATTCGCTGCCTTTGGCCACCAGAAAACTCATGGGGATAACGATTTTTATACGATTTGGGCATTCCGACCAGCTCGAGCAGTTCGTCAACGCGTTTCTGCACGTTGCCGGCACCGGCAATCCGGTGTACAAGCAACGGCTCTGCCAAAATATCCTTTATCCGCTTTCTTGGGTTCAGCGAGGAATAAGGATCCTGAAAAATCATCTGAACATCTGATCGTATGCTCTTCATTTGTTTTTGGGAATAACAGGAAATCATCTGATCCTGAAAGGTAATGCTTCCTTCGGTTGGGGTCTCCAGGCGGATAAGCGTTCGACCGAGCGTCGATTTTCCGCATCCTGATTCCCCGACCAGGCCTAATGTCTCTCCGGGAAAAATCTCAAAGCTGACTCCGTCTACCGCCTTCACATGACCGACTGTTCGAGAGATAATCCCCTTTTTGAGCGGATAATAGGTTTTAAGTCCTTCCACCCGCAATAAAGGTGTTGGTTGGGGCTGTTCCGGTTTGTTCATACATCTCCCTCCTGACCCATGCTGACGAGCCAGCATTTGGCTGAGTGTCCGGGGCCAACCGGAAACAGTGGCGGTTCCTTGCGACACTGTTCTACTGCAGCAGGACATCGTGCGTAAAATCGACACCCTTCTGGCATCTGCAGAAGCGATGGCACTGCACCCGGAATGGAAGCGAGCCGTTTCGTTCTGTCGTGCTCGAGGTGAGGAATCGAGTGCAGCAGCCCTTGCGTATACGGATGCCTCGGATGATCAAACAGTGTATACACATCCGCCTCTTCCACGACCTGTCCCGCGTACATGACAATGACCTTGTCGGCCATCTCAGAGATTATCCCCAAGTCGTGAGTGATGAGCATGATGGCCATGTCCGATTCTTTGCTGAGTGTTTTCATCAACTGCAAGATTTGCGCCTGAATGGTCACGTCGAGAGCAGTCGTCGGCTCGTCGGCAATTAACAGCTTCGGCTTGCAGGCCAGCGCCATTGCAATCATTACTCGTTGCCGCTGTCCTCCCGATAACATATGCGGGTATTCATCCATGATCGCTTCGGCACGGGGAACCCCTGCTTTTTTCAGGATTTCTACAGCATATATTCGGGCATCTTTTGTTTTCAGCTTCAAGTGCCGTTTGATTCCCTCGGTTAGCTGATTGCCGAGAGTTAAAACCGGATTTAAAGACGTTAGCGAGTCCTGGAAAATCATGGAAATGTCGTTCCCGCGAATGTCTCGAAGCTGATGTTCAGGCAGTGCAGCGAGATTGACGCCATTGAAGCGTATCTCTCCCTTTTTGATTCGACCGCTTTTGCCCAGCAATCCCATGACGGCTAGGGAGGTCACGCTTTTTCCGCAGCCGGATTCTCCAACGATCCCAATCGTTTCACCTGGGTTCACCTGAAAGCTGACGCTGTCGACGGACACCACTTCCCCCAAATCGGTTTGAAAGGTTACTTGCAAATTGGCGATTTCCAAAACGTTGCCCACGATCCACACCACACTTCTTTAGCTTGTTTGCACAAGTAGCTTTGTTTACATGGCCATGCCACCATCGATCCGAAACACCTCGCCTGTAACAAATTTCGCTTCATCAGAAGCCAGAAAAGCCACGCCGCTACCGATGTCTTCCGGCTCGCCAAATACCCCCATCGGCACGAGCGGCGTCATCGCGTCCAAATATTCCTGCTGGATGTTCTTCGTCATCCCAGCGTTAATATAGCCGGGACAAATGACATTGACGGTTATCCCTTTTCTCGCCACTTCCCTTGCCGTAGACTTGGATAATCCGATTACCCCGGCTTTGGCTGCGGCGTACGCGGGAGCTCCGCGCAGACCGAACAGACCGGCCACGGAGGAAATATTGACGATTCTGCCGTAATGATTTTTGCTCATGTGCGGAAGTGCTGCTTTCATCGTAAGAAACGGTCCGACGAGATTTACCGATAGCACCTTGTGAAAGTCCTCTACTGCCAGATTTTGTGTCACTCCGTCGATGGTGATTCCGGCATTATTTACCAGAATATTCAAACTTCCAAACACCTCAATGGTACGGCTGATCATTTGCTTGACGTCGCTTTCATTCGTCACATCGCCGCTGACCATAATCGCCTCGATTCCAAACGCTTTTAATTCTTCTACCAGTTTCTCTGCTCTGTCTGCATCCCGATGATCGAGATAATTGACTGCTACGCTTGCCCCTTTTTCAGCTAGCTTTTTACAAATTCCTGCTCCAATCCCGCTCGCCCCACCTGTCACCAAAGCTGTTCTACGTTTCAGATTCATATGCAAGCCCCTTTCATGCTTGATCCCAAGTTGTATTTATCATATATTTCCTTTTGATGTTCACCCATCCCCGAAGGCATTCCCACGCGTCCCGGGGTTTTTGAGAATTTAATATGGCCCACCGTGTCGTCAGCTTTTTTGTACTCATTTTTTCTTCCCTCCCTATTCCTCTACCTTGAAAATGATGACTTCGCCTTGGGCCAAGCCCCCGCAAATGCTGGCCACGCCATATCCTCCGACGCGGCGCCTTAATTCTTGGATGAGCCTCCGGCTGATTCGCGCCCCCAGCGATTCTACACACAAACAAACCAAAGTCATCGACCACAGTCATCGACTTCAGTCATTGACTAAAGTCATTTTATATGTCTTGTTTTTTTATGTCAATATTTTTCTAATTTTTTAACAATTTACACAACAGGAATATCCGTTTCGTTGGCTGCTTCCTTCGCTGCAATCGTTGCCGCTGTTCATCGCCAGCCTGCTGTGAATGGGTAATCGCCGAAACAAACGAACAGAACGCATCCCCTTTGCCGAAAAAAAGAAAACCGATGCAGATCACTTCCCTGCATTGAAATCCCGACTGGTACAAAACCGGTGGGACACAACACCATAAGAAATGAAAAACCGCATCGGTCTACAAAATGTCCGGCAGGCCGCAGCCCTCTCCGCATTCAATCTACCTGTGTGTTTGGAGAAAGCCTGCACCGGATGCAAGACCTCGCGCTAATACTGCTTATTAGAGTCCTTCACTTGCTCTCCAGCTTCGCTCTCAGCTTGTCTGCCTCAGCTTGGTTTCCCAGTTTTTCATAGGCTTGCACCATTAACTCGTAATCATATGGAAGCGGATTTTTGATTTTTTTCAAATAAATGAGCGCTTTCTCGCTATCGCCTTGGTCGTCAAAAGTGATCCCGTGCATCGTCATCAATGCCAGCGCCCGCAAGGCATACGGGTTATCCTGCTCCTGCTCGTACGCTTTGATCGCTTCTGGATAATCTTCCTGCAATACAAGCACGTCGCCCTTCAATTGTCCCGCTTTCGCCAGCGAAAAAAATGGTACCTGGCTGGCGAGTGACGTGAAGCAGCCTATTTGCTCGTGCAAAACGAAGGCATTGGCCGATTAACCCTTGAT
>CAMIVR010000183.1 GCA_946402065.1 uncultured Brevibacillus sp.
GCTCAGATTCCCCATGGTCGTCTGGCCGCTCGGTGTTTTGACATTCAGCTCGCGAATTTTGTTGTCCACTTCGCGCCGGACCTGGCTGTATTGGATGACGCCGCCCTTGGCGAACATATCGTAGGCCGGCAATACGGCGTTTTCGGCGACGGTCAGGCCGAGAAAAGCGCCTTCCGTCTTCCGGTTTTCCGGGACGAGCCCCATGCCCAGGCTGATGGCTTTGCTCGGACTGTCGATCTTCTCTTTCTTGCCGTGCAGGTAGATCGCCCCTTTTTTCAGCGCATCCACGCCGTAAAGCGCTTTTAGCAGTTCCGTCCGCCCGGAGCCAACGAGCCCGTACAGGCCGACGACTTCGCCTTTGCCGAGCGTGAATGACATGTCCCGAATGCTGTTGGTACTGATCGAATCCGCGCGCAGCAGCTCTGCGAATTCCTGCGTGACAACGGTTCGGTTCTGCTTTTCTACCTTATATCCGATGATCAGCTCCGTTAAGCTGTTTTGGTCGAGTTCCTTCAAATCGCGGGTCGCTACCCATTTTCCATCGCGCAAAACGGTCACGCGATCGCCGATGGCAAACAGTTCTTCGAGTTTGTGCGAAATGTAGATGATCGTAATATGCTGCCGCTTTAATTCTTCAATAATCGTAAACAGTGTTTCGATTTCTTTTTGAGACAACGTCGTTGAAGGCTCGTCCATGACGATGATTTTGGCATTTCCTTCAATCGCTTTCGCCAATTCCACGATCTGCTTGTGGCCCATGCTCAGCTCGGAGACTTTTTTGTTCACATCGATGGAGATGCCCAGTCTGTCGATCAGCTTTTGCGCATCCTGCCGTAACCGCTTCCATGAGACCAATCCGTAACGCGGTTCCCCATAGGACCCAAGGTAAATGTTTTCCGCTACCGTCAGATGCTCGACGAGCGACAGCTCCTGATAAATCGTCGTGATCCCGAGCCGTTTGCTGTCTGACGGGCTATTGATCTCAACGCTGCCGCCGAACAGGGTGATGTCTCCCTCATCCTTGGTATACACGCCGGCAAGAATTTTCATCAGCGTCGATTTCCCTGCGCCATTGGCGCCGATCAGGCAGTGCACTTCCCCTTGCGTGACGGAAAAATTGACATTCTGCAACGCTTTTACACCCGGAAATGACTTGGTGATGTTGTTCATGTTCAGTATCGCGCTCATGTTCATCCAGTCCTCCTTTCCTCTCAGTTGACAGTGAGTTCATTCATGACGGGAAAGAGCTTCTCATGCAGGTCAAGGTAGATCGCGAAGTATTTTTCGTACGCCTGCTGCTTGTCCGTCTGCGGCGTGTACACTCTGCCTCCCTCGCCCATCGCTTGTGCAGCCGCTTTGAGCGAAGGAAAATGTCCCAAACCGTTGGCGGCAATAATCGCGCAGCCTTTGATACCCGCTTCCGTCTCTTCCAGCGTTTCGATGACAAGTCCGGTCACATCGCTGAGGATTTGCATCCACAGGGCGTTTTTCGTTCCGCCTCCGCACGCGATGATGCGGTGAATCGGCAGTTTCGTCTGCTCGAACGTCTGAATGATGTTCTTCGTTCCGTAGGCAGTCGCTTCCAATATCGCACGGAAAATGTGGTAGCGGGTGTGGGCCAGTGTCAGTCCGACGACTGCGCCGGTCGCTACAGGGTTGCGGTACGGCGTGCGATTTCCCTGCCAGCTGTCCATCATGACCAGCCCTTCACTACCGGCCGGCAGTTTTTCTGCTTCCGCCAACAGCTCGGCGTATACGCTTCCAAGTTGATCAGCAGGTACGTGCGGGTAAAACTGCTGCAAAAACCAGGTTGTCAGCGAACCGCAGGACAATTGCCCGCCTTCGATCAGCCAGCTATGCGGCAGGATCGCGTCTTCATACGGCCCCCAGAGTCCCGGATGAAAGACGGGCGACTCGGCGTGAACGAGATGAACGAAGCTGGTGCCCATCACCAAACTCATGATACCGGTTTCAACCGCTCCTACACCGAGCATGCCGATGTGAGCGTCAATTCCCCCTTGAAAAACCGGGGTTCCTTCCGCAAGACCCAAATGCCCGGCAGCTTCTGCTGTGAACCGCCCGACCACCCCTCCGACCGGGATGATGTTCTCCGGCCAGTACGCCTGGTAGTCCGGCAGACCGATTGCCGCGAAAAACGCCGGCGAGAACCCGCCTTTTTCAATTACGTAATTCCATTTACAGACGGCGTTGCACTGGGATGCGGTCCAGTTGCCGGTCAGCTTGAAATTGATCCAGTCAAGCTGTTCGACGACTTTCATCCCCGGGCGAAGCTTGCCCGTCTGCTTCAGGTACAGTGTCTTGGCAACCATCCACTCTTCGGAGACTTTACCACCGGAAAAGCGCAAAACCTCTTTCACTTCCGGATCGCTGTTGTGGTTGATCGATTCCGTCTGCGCCACAGCGCGTTTATCCATCCACATGATCGCCGGCGAAACCGGCACCCCCTGCTCATTGGCGACGAGCACGGTAGAAGAGGTGGCGCAGACGCTCACGCCTTCTATCCGTGACAAGTCGACGCCATGAGCCGCTTCCCGCAGCACACTGCCAAGAGCGTGCCACCAAGCGGAAGGGTCTTGCTCCGCTCTGCCGACATGCGGGTAGGCCGTCGGATACGAATGTTCGCCCTTCCAGATGAGCGTACCGTCAGTTGTAAAAATCCCCGTTTTCAAGCCTTGGGTTCCAAAATCAATCCCTAAAACGTACGATTTTTCCCCGGACATCGTCTCACTCCTTGCTCAGTTGGGCAAAAACATGATCTTGTTGAACACCAACTCGCGATTTTTGATTTTTTCGAATACCTCGGGCGCTTGATCAAGCCCGTAGCGGTGAGAAATGATCGGCTCCGCGACTACTTTGCCTGCTTCCATCATCTCGGCCGTAAAGGTCCATTCACGACCCGGGAACGGTTTGGAGAACGAATTCCACGATCCGAGCAGCGACAATTCGTAACGCAGCAGGTTGTTGACCGCTTCCTTGCTCAGCGTCAGTTCGTTGTTGGAAATGCCCAGGAAGACTACTCTGCCTCTTTTGCCAGCGACAGACACCGCTTGGTTCTGAGCGATTGGTGAGCCGGATGTATCGATAATGAAGTCGACGCCACCGACTCGGGCCAGCACTTCTTTGACCGGATCGACCTGCATCGAATTCACTGTCACATCTGCGCCGAGCTGTTTGGCCAGGTCGAGTTTTTCCTGATGGATGTCGACGGCGATGACTTGCTTTGCCCCCAATACTTTCGCGAATTGAATCGCAAACAGCCCGATTGCGCCAAGACCGAAGACCGCGACGACATCGCCTTCCTTGCAGCCGCCGCGCCACAAGCCGTGAATGGCGTTTGCTGCCGGATCGATCATTGCCCCTGCTTCGTAGGAGACGTTGTCTGGCAAACGCAGCAGGTTGTCCGGGGAAACTTTAATGAAGTCAGCCATTGCCCCGTCTGTCCGCGAGCCGTAGTAATTGTATTTTTCACACAGCGAGTAATCGCCGCTCAGGCAATATTCACACTGGTTGCATGGAACCAGGGGGGCGACTGTAACGCGGTCACCTTTTTTCCAGTTCTGTACGTTCGCGCCGCATTCGACGATTTCTCCGGAAAATTCATGGCCGAGTGTCAAGCCTTTGTAGTAAGCTCCTTTGTAAAGTGCCCGGGGAATGTCCGATCCACACACGCCGACAGCTTTCACTTCGACGAGGACTTCATCGGCGCGAATGGCCGGTACCGGAATCTCTTCTACTTGCAAATTGCCCGGTTCATATAACTTAACCGCTTTCATTTCTGCTGCACCTCCGCTGCTTTTGCACTCTCATGTTCGTGTATCAGTGCTTTTGCTGTCATTTCATCTGTGAAAAGGGTGTTTACATAGCCGCCGCGCAGCGCTCCAAGTGTTGCCTGTACCTTTTCCTCCCCGCAGGCGATTGCGATGGAGTGCTCCTTTTGCTTGAGTTCGTCAAGCTGCAACCCGATGGTTCGCTCGTTTAACGTATCATCGCAAAGCGTTCCATCTACCTTGAAGTAACGGGAGCAAATATCGCCGACCGCTCCTTGTTCAATCAGCTTGTCGTACTCGTTTTGCTTAAAGTACCCGGCCAGGTTAAGCACGGATTGATGTGAGGTATAGCCAATCCCGAATACAGCGATGTTCGCCTGCCGTCCCAGCGAGATGATTTCACTGACGCCGGAGTCGCGCAGAATCGCTGTCGCGATCTCGCTTGAATCGACGATCGTCGGTACGGCCAGCGCATATGCCTGACTGTAGAAGGCTTTGGCAAACTGATCGAGAATATTGATCGCTCCCGTCGAGAAGGACGTCGTGCTGACGGAACCGTTTAATTGAACAACTTTGACATTGTTGCGCTTGGTCGCTTTCAGGTGTTTCGCGGCATACGTCAGGCTCGTTCCCCAGGAGACGCCAATCGTGTCTCCGTCGCTGACCAAATCGTGCAGGTACTCGCCCAACGCTTTGCCGACATCTGCCAAGATGAAGGACTCTTCCGGAATGATCACCGGAACGACGAAAGCCTTTCGCAAGCCAAAGCGGCTTTTCAGTTCGTCTTCCAGCTCATCGACCGATTCGAGCGGATAGTTGATCGAAAAAGTCACAATCCCTTCCTGCAAGGCTGCATCGAGAATCCGGCTGACTGTAGGTCGGGAAATGTTCTCTAGCTTGGCGATTTCCTGCTGTGTCAAAGCTTTTTCATAGTACAGCTTGGCTACGCGGATCATTTCCTTTCGGGTATACACGCATAACCTCCTCTCGTGAAATTACGTTCAAAGCCTTGCACTTTATTTCACTGCTATTATAATCCCACTTGAAAACGTATTCCACTGGAAATTAACGTTTGTTCAAAGATTGAACAAACGTTCACGCCACTTCCTGATTCTTACATCTGCACGTTGTCGGACGTTTGTAATCCGAGCTGTCTTCGTTCAGGCTCGTTTCATCCCACAAACTGGTCATGTAACTACAGCAGCACAATACACTGCCACATAGACTTTAGTATTACCTGTAAAGGGGGAAATGCAGTGTCTCGTAAAAGAAGACGATGCGGGTGTAGTTGTGATTCCTCATCATCATTCGGCTCTTACCGATACAGTCATGGATATCCGTCTTGGGGGTATGACGATCCTCCGCCAAGAGGTGGCTTTAGGGGCAGGGAGTTTGGGGGACGCGAGTTTGGCAGACGGAGGTTTGATGAAAGAGGCTTTCGCGAATTTGGCGGTTCTCCATTCTTCTTTGGCCGTGAGTCGCCATTCTTCTTTCGTCGTGAGTCGCCATTCTTTTTCTAGTTTTCCATTGTTCTACGACTAACAAGAGCCGCCTTTGGCGACTCTTTGTTACGTCCGGACTACCCTTTATTCCCCAGCAGTGACAGGTTTCGTGCGAACGCAAAAAAACACACCCCCTTGGATGTGTTCTCGTCTCAATCGGCGCTCCTCCGCTCACTTCACCAGCTTATGCCGCAGCGCCAGTGCGACGGCTTGCGTGCGATCATCGACGCCCATTTTTTGCAAAATCCGATGCACGTGCGTCTTGACCGTCCCTTCCGATATGTGCAGGTGTTTGGCAATCAAATCATTGCGATACCCGTAGGTCAATTGCAGCAGCACATCCATTTCGCGATCGGTCAGCTCTTCCAGCAGGCGAAAGCTGCCCTCCGGCTCTCCCGCACTATCCTGCTCCTGCTCTTTCAGCACCTCGGCCAGCGCTTTCGCTGCCGTGACCGTATGAAACATCGCCGCCCCCTGGCTTGCCCGGCGAATCAGATCGAGCATTTCCTGTGAATCGGCGTCTTTGAGCATGTAGCCCACTGCCCCGGCACGGATGCCCTCGACGACGTAGTTTTTCACATCAAACGTGGTCAGGATCAGCACTTTCGTCTGCGGCAGCTGCTTGACGATTTCACGGGTCGCCTCAATTCCCGAGCAATTCGGCATCTGCACATCCATCAGGACAACATCCGGCCGAACCTTTTGGACGAGCTCGATCGCTTCGATTCCATCTGCCGCTTCGCCGACGACTTCCATATCCGACTGCATTTTGATGACGTAGCCCAGCCCCTGGCGAATCATCGTCTGATCGTCAACCAGAACGACGCGAATTTTCGTCTGCTCCTCGGTCATTTTTGCATCATCCCCTTCATCCCGCATTCTCTGTAGGGCACCGTGAGATCAATCTGAAAGCCGTGCTGCTCACGAAAGAAATAGCGCAAGGTGCCGTTTACTTTGCGGACGCGCTCCTCCATTCCGGACAGGCCAAACCCCGGGGTGACCGTATCCGTGCTCGCAGCCGTACCGTTATCCGAAATGGACAGGTGGATATTGCCGTGCCGCTGTTCAATGCTTACCTGCATTTCCGTAGAGTCAGAGTGGCGCAGTGAATTGGTCACCGCCTCCTGCAGTACGCGATAGAAGGCAATCGTCATTTCCTGCGAGAGATGGATATCTTCATCGGCGCGAAAGTCAATGGACAGACCCGTGTTTTCTTCCGTTTGGGAAAAAAACGCCCGCAATGCCGTGAGTCCAAGCGACGATTGGTCGCGAGCGAGCGTGTGGACAGAGGTGCGGATATTCTCCAGACCCTGTTTGGCCACATC
The DNA here is from genome assembly GCA_946402065.1 of uncultured Brevibacillus sp. Taxonomy (GTDB): domain Bacteria; phylum Bacillota; class Bacilli; order Brevibacillales; family Brevibacillaceae; genus Brevibacillus_D. The sequence continues at coordinate 6,616 of CAMIVR010000183.1, forward strand.
GAGCATGTTTTTCACCGTCTCCTGCGCCAGCTCCGGCCCGTTTTGCAGCATGTACTGCAAGGCGTGCAGCTGGACGATCAGCGAGGTCAGACTGTGCCCGAGCTCATCGTGGATGTCGCGGGCGATTCTCGTCCGCTCCTCCAATACGGCGACCTGCATCGTATTGACGGACGCTTCCTGTATTTCATCGAGAGCTTGCTGCAGCTCCTCGTGCGTTTTTTGCAATTCTTTCAAATGCTGTTGGCTGACTTTGTTCGCTTCATACTGTTTGCGGTAACCTCTTGCCCCGATGAAACAACCGATGTAGGCGATGCTGAGAAAAATCCGTCCGTCCATGGGAAAGCTTTTCTCAAACAGCGAGAGGACCACCGTCAAAATCCCGAAAAACAACGCGTAAAAAAACGAGCGCTTTTCTTCCAATCGGGCAGCGATCAGGACGACGAGCGGAATCATCAGACCAAATCCCGAACCGGCCAGCATAAAGTTTTTCACGATTGAAATAGCTCCGAGAATAATTACGCCCAGCTCGGCGCGGAACGGCGTCAGCCAGCTATCTGACGCCCAGAACAGAATAAACAGAAAGATGAACCAGACGGTCGTCAACGCAAAATGAATCGCAGGCTCATACATGAAGGTGGATGGAAGAATGACCATGACGATGACGACCAGAAACCATATGCTGATCAGCCGCTCTTTGACCACTTCGATGATTTGTTTCAGCATGGCAACTCCCCTCCCTCCCAGTCTGCGGCGTTCTAGTCTCATTTTAACACGTATGTCATCTATCTGCAGATAGAGAGACACGCAAAAAAATCAACCATTGGATAGACTCCTTGAAAACGCTTCGCTGGTTACAATAAACCCACCAACTTGTGGTATTGGGGGCAAGAGGAGGCACACATGAAAGAATTGATTGAACTGGCAAAACTTCAAAAAGAGGTCAGCGCCTTGTTTTCATCAATTTCCGGCGAAGAGTTGAAGACGCAAGATGTTACTTGGCAGCAGGTCCTGATTCTCGATCAGATCAAGGACGACCTAAAGACTATGGGTGAGATAAGCAAAGCGATTGACTTGTCTTACAGCACAACATCAGGACTGGTGGATCGATTGGAGAGGGAAAACCTTGTCACCCGTTTTCGCGATAAAGAAGATCGACGGATCGTCTGGGTTTCACCGACCAAGCAGCTTCGCAGACTGCAGGATACAACGTTTTTGCCTGTTTGGCAGAACAGTCTTGAAACGAAAACGGCTCAGCTGATCGCGTACCTCCATGTGTTAAACAAGCAATTTTCCGAACAAAAAGAACAAGAACCAGGTGTAGGAGAGGTGAGCCGCATTGAACATATCTGAACTATCGATCAAACGCCCCGTTACCATGATCATGCTGACCGTTGCTCTATTAATCTTTGGCTTCGTTTCATTGCCCCGCTTAGCCATCGATTTGATGCCGGAGCTGAATTTTCCGGTGGCAGTGGTTGTCACATCGGTTGACGGTGGAGCGTCGCCGACCGAGGTCGAAAAGCTCGTCACCAAGCCGATAGAAAGTGCGCTCGGAACCGTGTCCGGGATCGACAGCATTTCGTCCGTTTCTGTTCAGGGCGCGTCCCAGGTTATTTTGATGTTCAAATGGGGCACGAATTTGGATCAGGCGACACTGGACATGCGGGAAAAGGTGGACAGAATCAAGGGGATGCTCCCCGATTCCGCCAACTCGCCGCGCGTCCTGCGGGTCGATCCGAACAGTCAGCCGGTCTTGACTTTTGCGCTGACAGGCAATGCAGATGTCAACCATCTGAAAAAGATCGCCGAAGACATGATTCAATCGCGTCTGGAGCGCATCGACGGCGTCGCCTCGGCTTCCGTCAACGGCGGGCAGTCACGCGTCGTGGACGTCGTCCTCGACCCGGCCAAATTATCGTCGTACGGGCTGACGATTGAGCAAATCCAGCAGGCGCTCAGCAGCAACAATCTCTCGGCGTCGACCGGCTCTGTGCGCGAAGGCGATGAAAAGCTGAACATTCGCGTTCAGGGTGAATTCATCGACGTCAACCAGATCGGCTTGACGCCAATTCCGGTAGGCAGCGGCTCGATCCGGCTGAATACGATCGCCACGGTGAAAGACACGCTGGAAGATATCTCGCAGCTCAGTTATGTCAACGGCAAGCCGAGCGTCGGTATCTCCATTACAAAAGCGTCCGGCGGAAACACCATCGAAGTCGCCGATCAGGTAAAAGCCGAGATGAAAGCGATCGAGAAAGACCTGCCGGAAGACGTGAAAGTAACAACGACGATGGATACGTCCACATACATCAAGGACTCCATTTACACGACGGCAGAGCACGCCTTGCTGGGCGGACTGTTCGGGATCCTGATCCTGTTCTTCTTCCTGGGAAGCTTCCAGTCGATGATCATTACGATTATCGTCCTGCCGGTTTCGATTATGGCGACGTTTGTGCTGATGTACATGACCGGCCAGACGATCAACCTTATCTCCCTGTCAGGGTTGACGCTGGGTCTCGGATCACTGGTTGACTTCGCGGTCGTTATTCTGGAGAACATCTTCCGCCAGCGGGAAAAAGGCAAAGGCATGTTCGAAGCAGCACTCGTCGGCTCCAAGGAAGTCGGCACAGCCGTAGTCGCATCGGCACTGGCACAGATTTGCGTGTTCCTGCCGATTGCCCTCACACAAGGGATCGCTGCCGAGCTGTTCGGGCCACTCGCCTTGACCGTCGTATACTCCCATATCGCGGCACTGGTCTTCTCCGTCCTGCTCGTCCCGATGCTCAGCTCGCGTATTTTGAAAAAAGTACCGGAGCATGGCAACAGACAAAATTACAAAGGCGTCAACCCGGTTGTCTGGTTCAACATCGGCTTCAAGAAAGTGGAAAATGGATACGGGCGCATCCTTGCCTGGGCATTGGGCCATCGCAAAACAGTCTTTACCATCACGATTGCCATGCTGGTCGGCTCTCTCGCCTTGATACCGTTGATCGGGGCCGAATTTATTCCGGCGAGTGACCAGGGACAAATCACGATTTCCATCAAGGCGCCAAACGGCACGGTTCTCGCGGAAACAGAGAAAATTGCCAAGCAGGTTGAGGACATCGCCGCAAAAGTAAAAGAGCTCGACATCCTGTCTACATCTGTGGGCAGCAGCGGCTCTCCGCTGGCAGCGGCCGCTACCTCCAACAAAGCGTCGATCACGCTTCAACTGGTAGATATTTTGCAGCGCACCCGCTCTTCCGATCAAATCGCGCAAGAGCTGCAAAAACAGGTGAATGCCATTCCCGGAGCAGATATTACGGTCAGCACGGCTTCCGGCTTCTCGACCGGCTCCCCGATATCCATCACATTGCGCGGTGATGATCTGGAAGTCCTCAAGGACATCGGATCGATTATGAAAGAAGAAGTGAAAAGCGTTCCAGGAACGACCAACGTCGTGAACAGCCTGGAAGAGACACAGCAAGAGCTCGCCGTCAATGTCGATGTGGAAAAGGCGAGCATGTACGGATTGACGACAGGGCAAATCATCTCCAGCGTGCGCACTTCGTTCCAGGGCCAAACCGTCACGAAATACCGTACGGGCGACGACGAAATTGACGTGAAAATCAAAATGCCGAAAGAGTACCAGGAAGACATCAACTTCCTGAACAATCTGCGGATTGCCGCACCAGGCGGCGCACAGGTAGCGCTCTCTTCGGTAGCGACCATTCAAAAGGTAGACGCGCCGATGGCAATCAACCGCTCCAACCAGACGCGTGAAGTCAAAATCTCCAGCGATCTGGCAGGCAGAGACTTGAACTCCGTATCAAACGAAGTGAAAGCAAAACTGGCCCAGCTCAATCTGCCGGATGGCTACAAAATCGACTACGGCGGACAGAGCAAGGACATGGCCGAATCGTTCGGCAGTCTCGGTCTGGCGATCATTCTCTCCATCGTCCTTGTCTACATGGTCATGGCTGGTCAGTTTGAATCGCTGTACACACCATTTATCATCATGTTCTCACTGCCCCCGACCTTAACCGGTGTCCTGCTCGGGTTGGCGGTCACAGGAAATCCGTTGAGCGTTTCCGTCTTGATCGGCTACATTCTCTTGATCGGTCTGGTCATGAACAACTCGATCGTCTTGATCGACTACATCAATCAGCTGCGCAAACAAGGCGAAGACCTGCGCACGGCTATTCTTCACGCCGGACCTGTCCGGTTGCGCCCGATCCTGATGACGACGCTGACGACGATTTTGGCGATTGGCCCGCTTGCCTTTGCCTCCGGTTCAGGAACAGAAACACAGGCGCCTATGGCGGTCACGGTTATCTTTGGTCTGAGCTTATCGACCCTGGTAACACTTGTTCTCGTTCCTGTGGTCTACTCCTGGTTTGATGACATGGGAAGAAAGCGCCGCGAAAAACGCGCGCGGAAGAAACAAAAAAAGACCGTTCCGGCATTGGAATCATAGGAGCTTGGAGGAGATGATGAAATTGAAAAAACAATATCTGATGTTGCTTTTATCAACGGCATTGCTTGTATC
>CAMIVR010000184.1 GCA_946402065.1 uncultured Brevibacillus sp.
CTGGCGGCGTCTGCTCTCATTTGTCAGGTTGTACGCGGTTTCCTTGACGAAATCGTGGCTAAAGTCGTACTGCCCGTTCTCGTCTTCCTGCACCACTTTTCGCTGCACCAGCTGATCCAGCCACTCAAGGATCGCTTCCTCTCTCATGTTCAGGATTCGCTCCAGCAATAAGGGGGACACGGGTCTGCCGATGGCAGCGATCGTCGAGGCAAGCTTTCGGCTGTCCGGCGGAAGCCTGCTTAACCGGTTTTCGACGACGGTTTTTACCAGTGGGGAAAGGCGAAACCCGCTCTCGCTCTGGTCGCCGAACGTTGGCGATTCGCGTAACGTTTCCACTATGAACAGCGGATTGCCGCCTGTTTTCGCATATAAGCCGGACGAGTGCCGCTCTGCCAGAACGTCGCCGACGCTCGCAGCCATCAGTCGCTTTGTTTCTTCCTCCGTAAGCGGAGCAAGCTCGATTTCCTTCAGGCTCCGTTCGAGATGAAGCCCGGTGAAAAACGGTCCGACAGCATCGTCCGGATGTTCGTCCGTTCTCATCGTCGCGATGACGAACAGCTTCGCTTTGGTATCGCTGCGCAGTAGATAGGAGAGCAGCTGCAGCGTCTCCCGGTCGCTCCATTGAATGTCGTCGAGGATAAGCAGCAGCGGTTGCCTGGCCAGCAGCATCCGTTCGATCGCGTCATACCAGCGGATCAGCTGCCAGTTTTCCTGAATGGGGTTCGACTGTGGCAGACCGGGGTATCGTTCCGACAACTCCGGCAGCAGGCGGGACAATTCCGCCAGCACGACCGGACCCAGCTGCGGCACGGGCAGGCTTCTCAGCCATGCTGCGACCGGACTGTAGGACAGCGATCGCATGGACGGAAAGCAGCCGGCAAATGCCGTCCACCCTCCCTGGCTCTCAACCCAATCTTTCCATTCCAGAGCCAATCTGGTTTTGCCGATTCCTGCCTCCCCCTTCAGAATCAGCAAAGCCTTTCCACCATCCGTCGCCTGCTTCCAGACACTCATCAGGCGTTCCCATTCTTCGCCTCTGCCGATCAGCGGCGGAGGGTTATGCCCTAGAGTCTGCGGTTCGCTGCCGTTTTGCGTAAGCCTGTCCAAGAGCCGGATGGTCTCCTCAGCCGGCTCAATTCCCAGCTCTTTTTGCAACGTGGTTTGCAGCTGCCGATATATGTGGACAACTTCCGCCACGTTTTTATTCAAAGCATGCAGCTTCATCAGCGTGCGATACGTTTCCTCTCTGACTTTGTTCTGAGCCAGCAGTTTATTGGCAAAAAATATGGCTGAGGAATACTCCCGCTGGCTTTTTAAAGCAGCAATGAGCTTGTCGAGCACGTTGCTGTACGTCTGGGCCAGCTGTTCCCGCTTTGCGTCCAGCCATTCCTCGTAATACCCGGGAAGCAGCTCGCCCCGGTACAGCTCTTCCGCTTTGCGCAGCTCCACGAGGGTGTTTCCTTTCGCGGCCTGTTCAAACTCATGCACATCTGAATAAAAGGCAAGGCCGTGATTCCAGCGAATGTATGTAGGGGTGATCTGGAGATAACGGTCGATCTGCGGAAAAGACTCGCGCAGACTATGCAGAATTTTCCGCAAATTGGAAAGCGCCTGCTTCTCGGTGGAATCCGGCCAGAAGTCGAAGGCAATCTTCTTCCTGCTTTGTGGCATGTCAAACGTTACTACCAAGTAGGACAGCAGCAGCCTGACCTTTCCAGCGGATATAACCGTCATTGCCTCTTCGCCATCAAAGCTGACGCTCATGCCGCCTAACAGTTGAAAATGACAAGACCCCACCTGCGTTCACCCCCACTGCAAGTTGCTCATTATCAATGTATTCAATCTGTTGCAGGCAAATCCCTTTTTACTCCACGGGCAGCTGTTCCTGAAAACGCAGAAAGTGCTAAGGCTTAGAATAAGCGGGAGAGGCCGCAGCAGGCTGCCGATAACAACCGATCGGCAGCCTGCTGCTCTGCGGAAATCCACATCAGGTTCTCGTTTTAACAGCTAACCCACTAAAAGATATCGGACCAACAACATCAGCTCTGGTATTTCGAGCTCGATTTTCTGCGGTTACGGTGTAAACATGACTACCTGATCTTACATTTCTGTCGATTGCCTGAAATGTGACGACATAGTTTTGTTCAGAACCGGCTGATTCAATACCTTGTTGCGTATTGAAAATCTCTTTTCCGTCACGGAAGATTCTAAAAAGGATTTGAGCGATACCGGTAACCCCCCTGACACCAACAGATGCTACCAATTCAACCCGATTCGGTTGAGCATTCGAAACGGGGATTCTTATTCGAATTGTAGCTAGGCGAGACCTTGCTGGCGAACGTTTGATCATAAATGAGTTTGCCAAGTTGAAACGACTTCGTGGCTGAACGGCAGCCTTATCGAGAATACGTACCAAGGAATCATCTCCTCTCGTTTGATATTCCTAAAATATGTTGGACATAAGGAGAGTGATTGGACGATCATAAAAACGTGCTCTACGGTCCAGTCAAAGTCTCGGCAGAGCTGGATTTTCCACCTGCTATGCCGGTCGAGTATTGATTTTAGGAAACTGTATCTGCAAGGAGGAATCCGGTATACATTTTCCCCATAAAGAAAGAGAGGGCAGAACATTTGCTTCCGCCCTCTCTTGTGGAATATTGTGGCATGAAACGCAACATTCAAATGCGATCCGGGTTCATTGTGAGTGTATACAAATTCCGCAGAGATCCGCTACACTCGATCTTAAAAGTAACGCTTTTTGTAAAAGAAGAAGGTGAACAGGCCGCTCAGTACCACCATAGCCGCAATCAATACCGAGAATGCTTGCGGCTCATCCTGATAGGGCAGCGGCACATTCATGCCGTAAATGCTGGCAATCAGCGTCGGGACGGACAAAATAATCGTGACGGCAGCCAGCATTTTCAATACGCGATTGACATTATTTTGGATGACATTGCCGTATGCATCCATAATATTGTTCAAATTGGATTGATTGATTTCCGCCATCTCATAGGCTTGCTCCAGCTCTACCAATGCATCCTCCAGCATTTCCGAATCCTCGTCATACAACTTAATATAATTGCCGCTGCCAATTTTGCGCATCGCAAATTGCATCTGCTTCAGTGAGGTCGTCATATAGAGCAGGCTCTCATTCAGATGGAGCAGCGCATAAAGCTCACGATTGCGATAAGACTTGGCCAGCTCATCCTCAGCTTGCACGATGGCTTGTTCGATCGTCTCGATATAATGAACGTAGGCTCGTGAAGCTTCACTAATCAACGTTAGCGTATTTCGCGTCTTCATGTGGGAAGTCAGTGATTCGCTCTGACGCTGGAACAGCTGCTCCACAAACGGTATCGTTTCGCGACAGATTGTCACCATCTGATCCTTCGTCAGCACAATGCCGAAAGGAATCGTTCGATATTTCACATCGTCATTGCTGCTCGCGATTTCCGGCAGATCTATTGGAACGTGGATGACGATCAGTTTCGCTTCACCGAATTGCTCCAGACGCGGCTGTTCATCGATGTCGAGCGGATCAGTCACGAATTCCCGGGGAATATTCAGTGTCTTAACGACCTGATTGATTTCCGTCTCCGATGGAGCAACGAGATGAGTCCAGCTGTTGTGATTCATTGTAGAAATCTGCTCCAATTTTCCTGCCGACTTTGTTTGATATACCATCATCATGCTTCAGTCACATCCTTCCAAGTGTATCGATTTTAAGACCGCAAAAATCTTGTTTTATAGAAAACATAAATGAGTCCACTGCACAACGCGACCATAATGCCGCCCACCACTACTGTTGTCATCCATTCGTTCTCGTACGGCAGTGCCACATTCATCGAGAAGATGCTTCCGATCATCGTTGGAATGACCAATATAATGGTTAACGTCGTTAATATTTTCAATACGGAGTTCAAGTTATTGTGAACGATCGCCGCATAAGCGTCCATCAGACTGCTCAAGCTTTCACAGCGCATCTCTGTCACTTCCGTCGCCTGTTCGAGATCAACCAAAGCATCCTGCAGCATCCGTTCATCTTCCTCATACAGCTTAATATCGTGTCCTTTGGCAATCCGTTTGAACACATGGCACATCGCCCGCAAGGAAGTCGCAAAGTAGACCAGGCTTTTATTCAGGTGAATCAGTCCGAACAGCTCTTTATTGCGATGCGCCTTTTTCAGCTGCTGCTGCAGGGAGGCCACCTGTCCGGTAATGCGCTTGACAAAATCGGTATAGGCTCTGGCAATAGCCGCAAACACCAGCAGTGTAATCCGCGTTTTCATATTTGTCCCAAAGGAACCGTATTGACCGGCGATCAGATTAACCAGCAAGGGCACCTCATCTTTCGCAACAATGACCAAATGATCCTTGGCATGAATAATACCGATCGGCATCGTCCGATAAGGCACCTCCTCATCCAGCCGATTCCCTGCTGCGGCGATCGGGACATGAAGCACCATCAGCATTCCCTCTTCATCCTTTTCGATTCGAGGACGTTCGCCAGTATCGAGCGGATCACGCAGCAAATGTTCTGGAATCGCCAATGTCTGCGCAGTGCGGGCAATCTCTGTATTTGTCGGAGCAACCAGGTAAATTAACGTATTGGGGGCCATTTCAGTTATCGTTTGCAGCTTGCCTGCTGCCTCATTACGGTAGATAGTCAGCATCTTGCATCCCTGCTTTCCTGCTTAAAATAAACGTTTCTTATAAAATATCCAGCCTGTTATTGCACTGAGCACTACTGAAGTTGACATCAGCACCGTCAGCGCCGCCCCCTCATCTTTATAAGGGAGTGGAATGTTCATTCCGTACAGCGTCGCTATAACGATCGGGATCGTTACGATAAAGGCTACCGCCGTTAACCTTTTCAACACATTACTGACGTTATTCTCAATCACTGCGGCATAGGCATCCATCAAGTTACTCAAATTTGTGTTGTGAATATAGGCCGCATCATAGGCCTGCTGCATCTCTATAAGCGCATATTGCATCAGCTTCTCGTCCCGTTCCGTCATTTCCGTGCCAATAGCACGCATCAGCTTGCGCAGTGCAGCCTGATTGGATTTTAGCGACTTCGTAAAAAAGACTAAGCTTTTATTGATGTTCAGCAGCGTGTAGACATCTTTATTCGTAACCGATCGCTGCAGTTCTGCCTCTGTCATCGCTATTTTCCCATCAAGCTCCTCTACACTTTTTAAATAATGGCGGGCGATTGCCTGAATCCATCGAAAATGGCTATGCATGGCAGCGTAGCTGTCGCGGTTTTCACTTAGCTCAGCAAAAATCGGATGATTCACACGACAAATCGTAACCAGTGTCTGCTTTGAGCGGATAATGCCAATCGGCACCGTCCGGTACAGCACCCGATCTCCATCCGTCGAACGCAGCGGAGCCTGAATGATTACGAACGAGATATCTCCTTGTACCTCTATTCGGGCCCGTTCCCTCTTATCCAGCGCATCGCGGATGAACTGTTCCGGAATTTGATGTTGCGTGCTTACGTAGTTTATTTCTTCATCTGTCGGTGCAGCAAGATGCACCCAGCTTCCATTCTGCGTGTCCAGCATATTGCGATCGTCTTGCTTATTCGCAAACATTTGCATCATCAGCGTCTTCCCCCTTTCGTTGTCCGAGGGAGGCTATATATAAGTAAAACGATGAAAATAGTGGGTTTAAATTCTGCACCATTTCACCACGATTCATTCCATTCTTTTGCGAAGCTGCCTTAGTGATCAGCTCGAGCGGGAATGGAACGATTGCCAGCCTCCCCGACATCACTATATCGTTTGTTCAGTCCCGGTTCGGGATCTCCGTCCATTCCCTCTCCTCCTTCCTGCTGCTTGAAAATCAAAAAACACGCCTCAACAATGAAAGGCGTGTTAAAAAACACAGCAAAAATAAACGCTATTCCCTCCATTCGTTGAGCTTTAGCACTGTATGGCATAGGATCAAAATCCAGCTACGTTAAAAACCACCTTATGTCGATGGTTTCTGTTGACCCATTGGCGTCTTTGGACATTTCTGGGCAGCAGCATTTCTCCATACAGGAGCCTCACCTAACGAGGTACAATATTGAGTTCATGGGTAAATTTACTCCATAACAAAAAGAATGTCAACAACTTTTTATTATTGCCTCGCAGCGGGATCCTCTATCTGATCTTTTTCGTCCAAAATCCGCCGACAAACTGCGTCGGCTCAAACGAGACAATAAACGCTTTCGGGTCGATCTCGTGAATCGCCCGCTTCAAATCCTGATACTCTTTCCGCTTGGTCAGCACCATGTAGACCATCCGAATCCCGGTCGCCCCTTGGCCTTGCCAGGATGTTACCCCATAGCCAAGGCTTCTGAGCCTGTCCGCCATGTCTTCTTCCGTATCCGAAACGACCTGCAGCGTAATATATCCAAGGGCGATTTTTCGTTCGATGTAGTTGCCGACCAAAATCCCCAGCCCGTATGCCCCGCAGTAGATCGCGATGCCGACAGGCGAGTCCAGATTTCTCAGAACGATTGCAAGACCCGTAATGTACACAAGGATTTCAAAGGTGCTGATCAGAGCGGCGAGATTGGTTCGCCCCTTGATCATCAGGACAACGCGAAAAGAATTGATGGCGACATAAAGAATTTGTATCACTGCCATATACAGCAAATCCATAGCGGGCTCCTTTCTGTTGAGGCAGAAAATTCTCATTATACCTTACAATACCCCGAGTCATTTTACCAGAAACAGATGCAACCAGCAATGGAAGTGCCTAGATGTCTACAGAATGACACAATTATAGGAATGACCGCTTCCGGCAGCGGTCGGACCGTTTTCCCCCACATGGCTCCGAATTTGCAAAAACAGTGCAGCAGCCCAAGGCGCAATCGCAGTTAGGCCTTGCTCCACCCCCCACGCCCCTGCTAATGCTGCTTGGCTTTGAACCCCTCGCCCAGCACCTCGCTGGCATCGGTCAAAATGATAAACGCATCCGGATCGTGCGAATGCACCAGCAGCTTCAGCGTACTTACTTCACTCTGGCTGACGACGACCATCAGGACCATCCGCTCAGCGCCGGTGTAACCGCCGTAGCCGTTGAGCAGGGTAAACCCCCTGTCCAGATCATACAGAATCGCCTGACGCAGCTCGCCCGTTTTGCCGGAGATGATATACGCGACCTTGGACGTACGCAGACCCATCTGCACGAAGTCGATCGTCTTGCTGGTGACGAACAGGCCGATCAGCGCAAACAGCGCTTTTTCCGGTGAGAACACAAAGCCGGCGAGGATGATGACCAACCCGTCAAACAAGGCGACAGAGACACCCAGGCTCAATCCGGCCGCTGTGGTGAAGCGTTAGCGCAATGTCTACGGTCCCCGCCTGTATGGCACGCTGCTGTTCCGTACCGCCTGTTCGCTCAGGATCGTGGACTCGCTTGCCTCCCCCTTAGAGCAGCGGCACAGTCCCCGCCAGCGTCATCATCGCCCGCATAGCCCGATACATTTCGTACTGGTCGCAGGCGTTAAACGTAACCGTCGTGCTTCTTCCATCGCAGCGCGCCCCAGGCATGATCGCCGCAATCTCTGCCTGGCCTGCGTGCATGAACTCTATGCCCAGCTCGATCGGCGTCTGCACGCGCAACGGAGCGATCTGCTGCAGATTGGCCAGAGCGTTTGCCGCTTCCTGCTTCAACCGCGCTCTTCCTCTGGCCAGCGGCAAACAGCGCGCGGCTGTCCAGGATACGGCATACTTGACGACTGCCGTGCGGATGCCGGGAATCAGTCCGCTCGCTTCTGCGGCGATTCGGTCATCGCCGGAGACGAAACAAACCGGGACGCCCATCATTCCGGCATAGATCGCGTTGAAGCCGAACTCGCCGACGACGCGCCCGTTGATGTACATGTTCTTGATTACTTCTGATACGGTATGGCTCAACACACCGGAAACGCTGCTGCGGGCATGATAGCCGACAAACAGAACGGCATCAAAGCTGTCGTCCAACCCCTGCATCATCGAGAACTCGCGGGGATTGCCGCAGATCAGCTCTGCCTGCGGATGCAGCTCCTCGAGCAAGGCATTGTTTTTCGTCGAATGGCTGTCGGCGACGAGGATTTCCTTCGCCCCTGCCCCGATCGCCGCCTCGATCACCGCATTCACATCTTCCGTCATCAAGCGGCGGGCCCGTTCGTAGTTCACGTTGCCGGGATTGATATGAGTCAGGTCGACCACTCCCGATATGCCTTCCATATCTAATGAAATAAACACTTTCATATTACGCCTCCCCTCCCTGCTTCTGCAGCGAAAAGACCGGGCGAATGTCGCCGACGTCGAGATTTTGCCGATTTCGGTTCTTCGGGTGGTGGTAGTCTGCGAGCGCAGCTTTTTGCTCGGCCGACAATACCCCCAGCTGATCCAAAACCTCCACCACCGCCGGATACAGGCCGCGCTCGGAGCCGTCGAACACTTTGATCGCAACGCCGATGCTGCGTTCGCGCAGCGACAGGCCGTAAAACCCTTCCGCTCCGATTTTTCCGACTACGCTCCCCTGCATGGCTGTCATCAGATCCGTACAAAAGGCGCCTGTTCCCCCAACCATTTCCGGATGCGATGTCATCGCGGCGGCAATGACATTCAGCGTATTCTGCCGTTTGTCAGCAAGACCGCCGGGATCGGCCAGCCGTGCATATGCCAGGGCAATCCGCTGCAACGGAAGAGCATGCGTCGGCAAACCGCAGCCGTCGATGCCGACATGAATCTGTTCCGCTGGCACATCAGTCAGCTCGGCAAGCGTATGCAGCACTTCTTGCTGGAGTGGGTGTGTGATCAGGTGGTAGTCATCTACAGTATATTTCCGGTGGACACACTGTGCCAGCATGGCCGCGTGCTTGCCGGAACAATTGTTGTGGACGTGGCGAAACGTCCCTCCTGTTCGGATGATGTCTTCGTACGACTCGACGTGATAGGGCGGATGCCCGTGGCAGTGCAGATGCTCGTCAGCAAGTCCGATCCTGCTCAGCATCTCATCGGCTGTTTCAGTATGCTGCCGCTCGCCATTATGTGAACCGCAGGCAATCGCCAGGTGTTTTGGCGCAAAGCCAAAATGCTCGTAGGCACCTGACTCGATGAAAGAAATCGCCTGAAACGGCTTCAGGGCTGACCGCGCATAGACGGGGCGCTCCACATCTCCAACCGCATAGAGCAGTTCCCCGTCGCTTCCCACTACGGCAATTGCACCGGTATGGCAGCTCTCCACCAGCTCTCCCCGGCAGACCTCGACTAATCCGTTTGCATATGCTTGACTCATGGCATGGTTACATCCTTTCCCGTTGGGTCGTGGTACAAGTGACAAGCGACGCGCCGCTCCTGATCGGCGATCGCTGTCAAGGCAGGCTTGATCTGCCGGCATACGTCACGCACCTCCGGACAGCGCGTGGAAAACGGGCAGCCGGATGGCGGATTCGTCGGGCTGGGGACGTCCCCCTGAAGAATGACCCGCTCTCTTTTGACCTGCGGATCAGCGACCGGGATCGCGGACAGCAGGGCACGGGTATACGGGTGCAGCGGCTCGGTGTACAGCGTCTCGACCTCGCCGATTTCCACGATGTTGCCTAAATACATCACGGCAACCCGGTTGCACAAATGGCGGACGACGCTCAAGTCGTGGGAGATAAACAAATACGTCAACTGAAACTGATCCTGCAAATCCTGCAACAGATTCAGGATTTGTGATTGGATAGAGACATCGAGGGCCGAGACCGGCTCGTCGGCGACGATAAACTTTGGCTTAAGAATCAACGAGCGGGCGATGACGATGCGCTGCCGCTGCCCGCCGGAAAATTCGTGCGTATACCTGCCAATATGCCGCTTCGTCAGACCGACGACCTCGATCATCCGCTCAATTGTCTGGCGGCGTTCCTGGGCGCTCCCGATCCGGTGGGCGCGCAGCGGCTCCTCGAGAATATCGTAGACGGTCATCCGCGGATTGAGCGAAGCGTACGGGTCCTGAAACACCATCTGCATGTGCTTCCGCTTTTGCCTGATGTCTTCCCGCGACAGCTTGCTTACGTCGACACCGTCGAACTTGATCTCGCCAGAGGTAGCCGGTGTGAGCTGAAGGATCGTTCTGCCCGTCGTCGATTTGCCGCAGCCCGACTCGCCGACCAGTCCAAACGTCTCCCCCTGGGCGACGGAAAAGCTGACGTTGTCAACAGCCTTGACGTAGTCTTTGCTTTTGCCAAACCAGCCTGACTTTTGTCTGTAGTATTTTTTTAGGTTATTCACCTCCAGCAGCGGCTGTTTCATCCATTTTCCTCCCCTCTGGGCTTTCATATAGCCAGCAGCGAGCCGTATGGGCATCGCCAAACCGGATGAGCGGAGGCGCCTTTACCGAACATTGCGGCAGCGCCTGCGGGCAGCGGGGAGCAAACATGCAGCCCGCTGAGATCGTTCCCGGCAGGGGGACTTCTCCCGGAATCGAGTGCAATCTGCGGCGTTTCTCTCCGCCTTGCGGGATCGAGGCGAGCAACCCTCGCGTATACGGATGCCTGGGCTCACGAAACAGCGAGACGACGTCTGCTTCCTCGACGATTTGCCCGGCGTACATGATCATCACCCGCTGACACATCTCGGCGATCACGCCCAGGTCGTGCGAGATAAACAGAATGGCCGTCCCGGTCTCCTCGCCGAGCTTGCTCATCAATTCGAGAATTTGCGCCTGGATCGTCACATCGAGCGCTGTCGTCGGTTCATCGGCGATCAGCAGCTGCGGCTGGCAGGACAAGGCCATGGCAATCATCACCCGCTGCCGCATCCCGCCGGACAATTCGTACGGGTAGCGCTTCGCCGCCTTTTCCACATCGGGAATCCCTACCTGTCTGAGCATGCTGAGCGTAATCTGGCGGGCAGCTTTTTTCGCCAGCTTTTGATGAATGATGATCGCCTCGTCGATTTGGTCGCCTACCGTCATGACCGGGTTGAGCGAAGTCATCGGCTCCTGAAAAATCATCGACATGTGATTGCCGCGGATTTGTTCCAGCTCCGAT
>CAMIVR010000185.1 GCA_946402065.1 uncultured Brevibacillus sp.
CCTGCGGATTTTGCAAGGGACGGATGCCATCTCGTGGACGTTCCTCAGTCCGTCCGCCTTTTTTGATCCGGAAGGCCCACGCACCGGTTCCTACCAAACCGGAAAGGACCACTTGCTGGTGAACGCCAGCGGACAGAGCTACATCAGCTATGCAGACTATGCGATTGCCGTACTGGACGAAATCGAGAATCCACAGCATCAGGGCGAACGCTTTACCGTCGGATCAAAATAAGCGCAAGCTGTGAAAAAACAGGGCGAAGACAAGCGAAAGAGCAGTCTCTAATAGGGGCTGCTCTTTGTAATCACGGCGAAATTTTGACAAGGGCTGTAATCATCGTGCAACCCTGGCTGCAATACCCCTTAATGGAATACTGCTCCACCGCTTTAAACTGGCGGTCCTAATTTTTGCTATAATTGGTTTGATTGTGACATTTACTGTCTGAGCTGATAACGAAGTGAAGCAGAATGGATTGCTCACAGTCAAGTCGATTTCATTTGACAGCAAACCAGGGGCGATAAGGAAAAGGAAGGGGGAATGACATTGATAAAAGCAGTACTATTTGATTTTGATCGAACATTGCTTGATAGAGATGCTTCTGTCAGTATATTCGTGGCGACCCAATACGAGCGGCTGAAAGCTAGTTTGTCGCACATTCCAAAGGAACGATACATTTCCAGATTCATTGAACTGGATGATAGAGGGTACGTTTGGAAAGATAAAGTATACACTCAATTGGTAGATGATTTTATGATCAAAGGGGTAAGCGGGGAACAGTTGCTAGAGGATTACGAATCGGAGTTTCACAAAAGCTGCATTCCGTATCCGAATCTTCTGGAAATGCTGGAACAGCTTAAACGGGCACAGGTACAGACAGGAATCATTACGAACGGGCATGGGGAATTTCAGCTTCGTAACATACAGGCGTTGGGTATTGACGATTACGTGAACGTCATTCTCATTTCAGAATGGGAAGGCATAAAAAAACCAGATCCAGAGATTTTTTTGCGGGCGTTAGCGCGGCTGGGAGTGAGAGGGGAAGAAGCCATGTACATTGGCGACCATCCAATCAACGATGTTCAAGCATCAAGACGAGTAGGAATGAAGGCCGTGTGGAAGACAGATTCCCAATGGGAGGCCCCAAAGGAAGCAGATGGGACAATCAGTGATTTGCTGGACATCCCTGATCTTCTCAACAGGTTTAACAGAACGGAATTGAAATCGTGACCCAATACAAGTACATGATCGGTGTTTTGGGAAAGAAAAAGGAATATCAAAAGGCATTGCCACGGTACCTGGTACATCATGTGTCGTCTTATTCGCTACTCTTGGCGCTATGGGGATCCCATTAGAAGGGTTAGCATTTATTAGCATCCATCGTCGAAATATGAAAGCGCTTAATTCAAGGGCCCGGAAGATACCAAGTCAAATCATAATGTCAATCAACCAGCGGCAGTGGACAAACCCTGCCGCTATTCTTTTTCTTGCCATAACACATCAAACGCTTTGCCTGGCAAGCAAGGCAAGCAAGCTGAGATCGGGTGTGAGCAAAAGGCTTGCTTCTATTTTGGCCAGATAGCCCAATTTGGACGGCTTTTGGAAAAAATGGGCATTTGCCTGTGTGACCAAGAGCATACCCCCTTTCATAAATTTAGAGTAGACGTTTATCCCGGGAACATTCGCGGAATGAACTGAAACGAAATTGACTATTCCTTGATCCATTGCCAGATCAACCCTTCTTAATTTAACGAGTGGAGGTGGAAACATGAATCATTTTAAAAATGACCTGAAAAAGTTGAATCCTGGCGAATTCAGGTCAGGTGAAATGGCCAAATGGGACGGTCAGAACCAGCAAGAGGCGATGCTCGTTCGGTTTGGTCGCTGCAATTGCAGTTGCCGGTGCCGTTGCTCTTGTAGCTGCTCATGTAGCTGCTCTTGCAGTTGCTCTTGCAGTTGCTTCTGCACCTGTTTCTGCAGTTGTTTCTTCAATTGTTTTTTCATCGTCTGAAAATAGCCGAACACGCCCCTGAACAGCACTTGAATGCTATCAGGGGTGTTTGTCGTTATGACACGCGCAGATTCTCGAAAATTCAGGCATGACGGACAAATAGCCTTACATAAGCTTACGGTGAGTGTCAAAGGCAGGCAGTGATGGTCCGGGTAGAGCACTACATAACATAAGGAGGGTTACTATGGCAAACGTGACCGCATCCATGCGGTTAAAAGTGAAAGCCGACACGTTTTTTCTCCCTGATTCCAAAGGCGGCGGGGTGTATTTCCGCAACAACGTCGGCTCGTTTCGGATGGAGGGCAGTACGATCGACCAGTGGATTGAAAAGCTTCTTCCGATGTTTACGGGAGAGTACACAATGGACGATTTGGCAGACGGACTGCCGGATGAGTACCAACAGCGTATTTACGATATCGCCGAGCGGTTGTACGAATATGGCTTTGTCCGCGATGTCAGCCAGGATCTCCCGCATCAGCTTGAGCCGGAGATCGTGGAAAAGTACCTGTCGCAAATTGAGTTTTTGGATAATGTGTACGGGTCTGGAGCGTATCGGTTTCAGAAGTATCGTCAGGCAAACGTACTGGCTGTCGGTGCCGGTCCTTTTTTTGTTTCGCTGGTGGCTGCACTGCTTGAATCCGGATTGCCCGTATTCCGCTTGCTGATTACCGGGGAGATGACCACCAACCGGGCACGTGTGGCGGAGTTGATCGAGCACGCGCGCCAGACAGATTCGGCGGTCGCAGTCGAAGAGCTGGTTTTGCCAGGCAATCGGGAGCAAGCGCCCTGGCGTGAGGTCGTACAGTCGTTTGACGCGATTTTGTACGTATCGCAAACAGGAGATGTACAAGAATTGCAACGGCTTCATGACGCTTGCAAAAAACAGGGAACGCTCTTGCTGCCGGCTGTGATGATGGAGCAGGCCGGAATGGCGGGACCGCTTGTCCATCCAAACGCTGCGGGATGCTGGGAGTCGGCGAGGCGGCGGGTTCATTGCGACGCCATACGCAAAGACCCTCAACTTCACGCCTTCTCGTCCACGGCTGGGGCGATGCTGGCAAACGTGATCGTGTTTGAGTTGATCAAAGCCCGTGCGGCAGAGGACGGGCAAGCGTCAGGCGGTCAATTTTTCCTGCTCGATCTCGAAACATTGGAGGGTAGCTGGCATCAATTCACACCACATCCCTTGGTTGGCGGAGGATTGATTCCTAAGCGGGTGGAAAATCTCGACGCCCTCCTGGACAAAACACCGGAAAAACGTGAGACAGATGGCTTGCTGGATTATTTCAGGACATTGACCGCGAAGGAAGCGGGAATTTTTCACTTCTGGGAAGAGGGCGAGTTGAAGCAGTTGCCGCTATCCCAATGCGCAGTGCAGGCGGTGAACCCGATGACGGACGGACCTGCTCCGTTGCTGCCGCCGATTCTCTGTACAGGCTTGACACATGAGGAGGCGCGCAGGCAATCCGGATTAGCCGGCATTGAAGCGTATGTGTCCAAAATGACGGGTCTGCTCGTGGCGGCAAAACCGGTTCACAAGCAGGATCGGATGCTGACAGATGAGGACTTCGTCGGCGTGGGAGCCGGGGAGACTGTTGCGGAAGCGGTTTGCCGCGGTTTGCAGAGCTGTTTGGCACATGCATTGAGCAGGCAGCAGGGCACATTGCCGCCGGTTCTTAGGCCGGTACAGCTCGGCAAAGTCGACGACGAACGCATCCGATTTTACTTGCATGCGTTGGGCTCGCTCAGCGGACAGACCGAAATCGCTCTGGGAAATGACGTTTCAGGCTTTCCCGTCGTTTGGGTTGGGGCGGGCAGATGTTGGTACGGCAGCGTCGGACTGAATGTGACCGTCGCGCTGCGCAAAGCACTGCAACGGGCGTTGATCCACATTCAGGGGGATGACAGAGGCGTTTGGCAGTCACCGCCTGAATTGATCGTGTCGTCTGTACAGCTGTCTGAAGCAGCGGCACAGAGTCTTGACATTCCTGCTCACGACGACGAAGACCAGTCGGAAGTTTGGAAAGCGGCTTTACACACCCTCACCCAAAACAACATGCATCTCACCGTTTACGATCTGGCCCAGGAACCATTTTTGCAAACCGAACTGGCTGGCGTGTTTGGCATCCTGCTGCGCGAGGGGGATCAGCATGGCGTATAAGCTGTTGGTTGTTGGTGAGGGCATGCTGGCTGATTTCGTCTGCAAGCAACTGTCGCTGCTGACATGCGAAGTGCGGCGTCAGAAGGATTTCGTCGCATTCACACAGACTGAGGAAAAGCGGCAAGTGATCCGGAGTGAGGGCGAATGGCCGGACATCCAGGCAGATTTGGCACTCGTGCTGCACGATACGTGGCAGCCGCATGCCTATCTTGCTGCGGAAGAAGTGCTGCCTGCTCGCGGCATTCCCTGGCTGCGCAGCTTTTTCGCCTTTGGGGAAGGCGTCGTCGGTCCACTGGTGCTGCCCGGAACGCCGGGCTGCTCGCGATGTGCAGATATGCGACAGCTTATGGGGGGACGCGACCGCCAGGAAATGTGGAGATTGCAGCAGCAAGTAGGGAAGCAAACGGAAGCGGCGTGCAAGGACCCGTGGGCGTCGCGGACGGGAGTGGTTCAGCTCGCCCGGCTCGTTTGCGCGGAGGTGGAGCGCCTACAACGTGGACTCACCCCCCGCACAGAAAGCCATGTGTATCTGCTCCAGCTCAATACGCTGAAAAGCTCGCTGCATTTCTTTCTGCCCGATCCGACATGTCCGGTATGTGGCAACTTGCCCGAAGATACGGCGCCTGCTGCCCATATCACGTTAAAGACTGCCCCGAAGCTTGGCAGCAACAGCTTTCGCTGCCGCTCCATGGATGAGTTGAAACAAGTCCTGGCGAAAGACTACCTGGGCACGCGGACCGGTTTTTTGAGCAGGAAAATGCGCGATCTCGTTTCTCCGTTTGCCGATGTGAGTGTTACGCTGCCGTTGTTCTCCGGAGACGAAGGGACGGCTGGCCGGACGCATTCCTATGCAGATAGCGAGCAAACGGCCATTCTGGAAGGCTTGGAGCGGTATTGCGGCCTGGCCCCCCGGGGCAAACGAACGATTGTTTACGACAGCTATCGCAATGTGGCAAAGTCGGCCCTTAATCCTGTTGCGGTAGGCCTGCACACAAAGGAACAATACGACCGACCCAAGTTTCCTTTTAAGCCGTTTGACCCCGATCGGCAGTTGAATTGGGTATGGGGCTATTCGTTTTTACAGGAGCGGCCGATTCTGGTGCCGGAGTCACTCGCATACTACCATGTGAACGGATATGGGTTTACTTATGAGACGTCCAATGGCTGTGCGTTAGGCGGCAGCCTGGAGGAAGCGATATTTTACGGAATACTGGAGGTCGTGGAGCGCGATTCGTTCCTGTTGACCTGGTATGCCAGGCTGCCATTGCCCCGCCTTGACCCCGCCTCTGCAAATGATTGTGAATTGGATTTGATGCTCGAACGGTTACGGGTGGTAGGCGGATACGACCTGTATTTTTACAACGCGACGATGGAGAACGGGATACCCAGCGTATGGACGCTAGCCAAAAGCAGAAAGCAGGCAGGAATGAATCTGATCTGTGCCGGCGGTGCCCATCCTGACCCGATTCGCGCTGTGAAAAGCTCGCTGCACGAGGTGGCGGCAATGACGTTGACGCTCGATGACAAATGCGAGGCATCGCGGGAAGAGTACCTTCGGATGCTGGAAGATCCGTATTTGGTGGTGAAAATGGAAGACCACTCCATGCTCTACGGCTTGCCGGAAGCGGAAGACCGGCTGCATTTTTTGCTGGCGGAAGACCGTCCGCTGCGAACGTTTGCAGAGGAATATCCACCGATGCCAAGCCATGTTGATCTGCGGGACGATCTACAAGAGCTGCTGCAGGCATTTCGGAGATTGGAGGTGGATGTGATCGTGGTGGACCAGACTACGCCAGAGATTGGGCGCAACGGGCTTCACTGTGTAAAAGTACTGATTCCGGGGATGCTGCCGATGACTTTTGGCTATCATTTGACTCGCCTGGAGGGGCTTTCACGGGTACTGACAGTTCCGGCCGAACTCGGATACGTCAGGCAACCACTGACATACGATCAGCTTAATCCGCATCCACATCCATTTCCATGAGCGACGAGGTGAGTGAAGGATGAATCCGGAAACATTTTTGCACAACCTGCATTTCGATCCCGATCAATCCAGATCGGTCGATATGGTGGTGGATTGGGATGATGCGCCGCTCCCCTACAAGCTTTATCGGGGGTTGCCGGTCGTTCCGCTCTGCGCGGAAGTACCGTTAAGACTGGCGGAGCGAACCGGATCAGAGCCGTCAGAAATACCTTGTTTGCGCACGATCGGGCATTTTCTCTGGTATGCGTTCGGACTGACCCAATTGAGCCAGACCGCTATTGCCCTGAATTGTAAAGACAAGGCAGCGGCGCCCGGAACATTTCAGTCGTTCCGTCGGTTTGTTCCTTCCGGGGGAGGGCTGTATCCGAGTGAAGTATACCTCTACCTGAAGCTGCCTGACCTGCCTTCCGGCGTGTACCATTATGACGTGGCACATCATCGCTTGGTGCTTGTGCGGGAAGGCGTATTTGACGGCTATCTCGGCAAGCTGCTGGGCGGTCGCTGCGACCTGGCTGAATGCTTTGGCGTCGTCATTGCCTCGACGATGTTCTGGAAGAACTTTTATAAATACCATGACTTCGCTTACCGGCTGCAAGGGCTGGACTGCGGTGTGCTGCTCGGACAATTGCTGGAAGTAGCGAAGCGGTTCGGCTTTACGTCCAAGGTGTATTATCAGTTTGTGGACCGCGCCGTCAACCATTTGCTGGGGCTATCCGGTCAGGAGGAGAGTGTATTCGCGGTAATGCCGCTTTCGCATCGACCTGTTGACGCATGGGGTGCCTACAGCGGCGAAGCGAGTCAGAATGTCACTGCCACCGAGCTGTGCCGGGAGCTTCCGCAGATGAATCATTCGCACTACGTCCGTTCCCAACGCGTGAAGGATTATTCGCAACTGCTTCAAATGAATGAAGCATGCCGGTATGACTCGACTGCCGCATTTTCACAGCGGAATGCCTGTCGTGCAGCCGTGAGTGATCGGGAAGAGGCCGTTATGCTCCCGGATGTCCCCCGGCTATCATATGATTTCACCGAGGCGTGCCTGAAGCGGTATTCGCCTGAAGCGGATTTTGTTTTGGAGGATGTCGATCAGGAGAAGTTGGCCGCCTTGCTGTCGGCGGCAACGGCTGCCTTTGTCTATCAGAACGATCTGGATGAGCACTGGTCTCGGGCGAGGGTTTCGCTGTACTGCTGTGTGTATCAGGTAGAGGGAATCGAAGATGGTGCCTACCGTTACGACAGCAAGACACATACGCTAAGGCGGATTCGCCGCGGCGATCAGCGGCCAACACTGCAGCAGGGCATGTCATTGGACAATATCAACCTCTTCCAGGTGCCGCTCTGCCTGCATGTAGTAGGGGACAGGAAGCATGGCAAAGCTGCATGGGGGTATAGAGGCTACCGGATTCAGCAGATGGAAGCGGGGATGCTCGTCCAGCGGCTGCTGCTGGCTGCGTCGGCAATGGGGCTGGGAGGACATCCGCTGCTCGGCTTTGATGTAAACACTTGTGATGAGATGTATCGTCTGGTCGAAGACGAACGCACCTGTTTGATCCAAATTCCGATCGGCCCGCACCGCCAGCGGCCGCGATTGCAAGGAAGCATGCGAAGCTAGGGGACAATGCCGAGTCAAGACCTTGTGAAAAGCGAGAGGTATCGATATAATCTATCTTATGTAAGGTTTTCTTACATAGCTTCTTTCCGGATTCTTTCTCTCGATTTCGCTCTGTCTTGATCTTGGCATGGTCAATGTAGCGCTCATTCGGACGGGTGTGGAAAAAGGCTTTCTGCCAGCGCTGTTTCCTGGGCTGGGTTCAGGAATTGGCGACTTGATTTATGCTGCCTTGTCGATGCTCGGCATTTCCATGCTGCTGCAGCATTTGGCGGTACGCTGATTCTGCTCTATCTCACGTTCAGCATGTTTCGGGAGGTACTGCGGCCCAAATCATTCGGCATGAGAGAATCGGGAAGACGGCCGAACCGGGGGTTCAGCTTTGCGCAATTTCGCATTCGGGGTTGGTCTGGCACTCTCTTCGCCGTCAAAGTGTTTTGGAACGGCTATCAAGCGTTGATCTAGTTAGCCGCATGCCCTGTTTTGTGCGCACGTGAACGAATGCTGGCGCAGATAGGTCACTCCACCCAGGTCGTCTTCTCTTCTGCAGGTATTCTGCCCGGGTTCGGCACGTCCGCTTCGGGATAACCGATAAAAAGAGTGCCGATTACTTTTTTATTTTCAGGCAATCGCAAAAATTGGTACAATCGCTGATCTCGCACCAACCCGACGCCCCTTGTCCGCCAAACGAGCCCCAGCCCAAGTTCTGTGGCGGCGAGCCACATGGAGTGTATGGCGCAGCACGTTGCGTATTCATTGTCTTCCGAGGCGTCTTCGTCTCCATCCACCTTGTCGGCGGTAACGACAATGACCAAAGGCGTTTTTTGCAGCACGGCAAGCGATTCCTTGACAAGGTGCGGCTTGGTTGGAAAGCGCTCGTGCAGGTAGTCTGTGGCGATCTGCTCATAGCGCAGCTTGGCCTCATTTCGGATGACAAAGAAATGCCATGGTTGGCGCATGCGGTCATTCGGCGCCCAGACGGCTGTATCCAGCAATGCCTTGATTTTTTCGGTTTCGACTTCTTTCGGCAAATAATTACGCACAGCTCTTCTTGTTTTAATCGCTTCAAGCACGGACATGATTCGTTTCTTCCTTTCCCTGATAAAAAGTGAACAAGCAGCAAAGTAAGACAATTGGACTGAATATCTGCACAATAGAGGGAAATCTTTCCTGATGTCGAATGATGTTGGCAGGAGGGTGATGAAGATGACAGAAGAGAAAAAAATGATTTTTCATTTTTGCGGCGGCGATACGGTTGACATCGTAACGACCGAGCCGGAAGAAATCGTTCAAATGGTTGCTAACCAGAGCGATGGCTGGCTTCAATATGATGAAGTTGTCATTAATGTGAGAAACGTTTCTTATATCAAAATCACTGATCTGTAGGAAAGCGCCCAAGTGGTGCTTTTTCTCATTTTCCCTGCAAGTGAAACGCTTGGGCCAGCAATCGGCAGGAATGAACCCGCGCAGAAAAATCACGGATGGGCGTAACAGCCGTCAGCTCGGTTTCTGAGGCTGTACGGCCTTCTCCTATCTGCGATTGGTCCAAAATTCCCAACGTCATCATAAAATCACCTCACGAGCTGACTGTAGCAAATTGATGTATTCCAGTCAAAATTGAACTGTCGTTTTCTACCGACCTGCCTTTCACACACTGTGATTTGGGTTCAGGTGTATGCCTCTGCTATGATAAGAGGACAATAACAATGGTCATGGCCGTTGGTTATCTGCACACCATAAGGGAGGCGAAGTGGAGTTGAGCAAATACGAACTTGCTACGTTTGCGGGCGGTTGCTTTTGGTGCATGGTGACGCCCTTTGAAGAATGGCCGGGAGTGATTCGGATCGTCTCGGGGTACACCGGCGGTCACACGGAAAATCCGACGTACGAAGAAGTGTGTTCAGATACAACCGGACATACGGAGGCTGTCCAGATCACGTTTGATCCCGAGAAGCTTTCTTATGAGAAGCTTCTGCAAATTTTTTGGCAGCAGATTGACCCGACTGATGCGGGCGGACAGTTCCACGACAGAGGTTCGTCTTACCGCGCAGCGATTTTTTACCATAGCGAAAAACAGCGCGAACTGGCAGAGGAATCCAAGCGGGCGCTTGAGGAGAGCGGACGATTTGACCGTCCGATTGCCACTGCTATCGAACCTGCTGGCCCGTTTTATCCGGCCGAAGAGTACCATCAGGATTACCATAGGAAAAACCCGCTGCGTTACAAAATGTATCGCAAAGGCTCCGGACGCGATGCGTTTATCCAACAGCATTGGAACACGGAAAAGGACAGGGAGAAGCTGCGGGAAAGACTGACGCCGCTGCAATTCGAAGTAACCCAAAACAATGCTACCGAGCCGCCTTTCCGCAACGAATACTGGAACAACCATCGGGAAGGACTGTACGTCGATATCGTATCCGGAGAGCCGCTGTTCAGTTCGCGGGACAAATTTGACTCTGGCTGCGGGTGGCCGAGCTTCACCAAGCCGATTGAAGCGGGCTCGATTAAAGAGGTTGAGGATTACAGCCACTTCATGATCCGGACGGAAGTGAGAAGTCGTGAGGCGGACGCTCATTTGGGCCATGTATTTAACGATGGGCCGGATCCCACAGGGCTTCGATACTGCATCAACTCTGCGGCTCTGCGGTTTATTCCCAAGGAAGAAATGGAGAAGGAAGGCTACGGGGCTTTTCTCTATTTGTTTACGTAAACCTTTCTGCTTTTGGCGGATAACAAAACAGGGCCGTCTCCATTTGGCTGGACACAGATGAACTGCTAGGTTTGCTTTTCGAGACCTGCGCGCGGATGCGAAGGAAAGACGGGCGATTCTGGTTTTGTTCAACAGCTATCGATGGTGGCGGCTCTTTCTTGGTCGTTCGGAAAACAAAATGCTGTCGAAGCTAACGGTCTGGGGGTGTTAAAAAGTTTGGCGCTGCCAAGTTTTCTATCTGGACCCTGTATTGGGCTTGTAGTACACTTGTAAGTAATATTGAAAGCCCTTTCTCGAGTTTTTGAAAATAAAAGAGAGACTACGGCTTTCGCTATTTGACTGGCGATAAGTCAAGTCACGTCTCAGTCTTTTGCTGTGAGAGAAAATATCTTTTTTTACTTTAGGTTAAAATTGCTATTGCCAAACGCAAAATAATATGCTAGATTATAAATCCGGGAACGAAATAAACGAATGCATCAGAAACTGCCGGAATTCACATGGCCCGTTGGTGAAGCGGTTTAACACAGCAGCCTTTCACGCTGTCATACAGG
>CAMIVR010000186.1 GCA_946402065.1 uncultured Brevibacillus sp.
TACTTCCACGTGGCGCTGTCACTTGCGGAGTGTTCTCTTCTTGGCGATTCCCCTCTCCTCCACCGAAGCCGCGGTTGCACGATGAAATGGAACTTTCCGTCCGTACAAAAAAACTGCCGAGCACTCGGCAGTTGGAAGTCACTATGTTAAAGAAACACGTCAAAAACGACGTAACAGGCTGCCGCAAGCAGTGCCGTAGCCGGGAGTGTAATGATCCAGGTGACAACGATACGTCCGGCGATCCCCCACTTGACAGCGTTGAATTTTTGCGATGCTCCCACCCCGAGGATGGAAGACGTAATCACATGTGTGGTGCTGACAGGCAATTTAAAAATCGTAAAAATCGTAATGATCATTGCAGAAGACAAATCGGCTGAAAACCCGCTGATCGGCTTGATCTTCATGATCTTGCCGCCCATCGTCTTGATAATCCGCCAGCCGCCGACAGAGGTTCCCAGCGCCATCGCCAAGGCTGCCGCCAGTTTCACCCATAAAGGAATCTCAAAGTTGCCGGGGGTCGTATGTAAAAATCCGCCCGAGATCATGGCAAAGGTGATAATTCCCATCGTTTTCTGGGCGTCATTGGCACCGTGGCTGAACGATTGCCAGGAGGCGGAGAGAATTTGCAAGACGCGAAAGTTTTTGTTTGTTTTGTGGTACGCGCTGTTGGCGACCAGGAAAGAAACGATTTTAATGACGATAAATCCGACAATAAAGGCGACGACTGGGGAAACAAGCAAAGCTTGTACAATGCTGATAAAGCCTGATGCATTAATAGCGTCGAAACCTGCGGCCCCGATGACTGCCCCCGTTACACCGCCAATCAGCGCGTGCGAGGACGAGCTGGGAATGGAGAACCACCACGTAATCAGGTTCCACAAAATGGCTGCCGCCAGCGCCGCTAAAACGACGACGAGACCGTTTTCCAGCTTGAACGGGTCAGCGATGGAGCCGCCGATCGTCTTCGCGACTCCCGTGTACGTGAGCGCTCCAATCAGGTTAAACATGGAGGCCAGCACAATCGCTGTCCGTGGAGAAAGTGCCCGCGTCGACACGGAAGTGGCGATCGCATTCGCGGTGTCATGGAATCCGTTGATAAAGTCGAATCCCAGCGCCATGATTACGACGAGGATTAAAATCAGCACGTCGATGGAAAAACTAGGCATTCTTCAGCACGATCCCTTCTACCAGGTTGGAAACGTCCTCCGCGAAGTCGGCACAGTCCTCTAATTTGTCATAAATCTCTTTCAACTTGATCGCTTCAATCGGGTCTGCACCGGGTGCGTTCAACAGTTCGGAGACCATTTTCCGGTAGTTGGCGTCTGATTCATGCTCCAAATCTTTGATTTCTTTCGCGATCCCGGCAACGACCTGGTGGTCGAGTTTACGCAGGGTGCGAATCAATTCAATCAGTTTTGCCGTACATTTTAATAAAATATTTGCTTGAGTGAGCAAGCTGGCATCGGGCTGCTTTACCTGGTAGAGAAACATCCGATCCGCTACGCCGTCTATGTAATCGATAACGGAGTCAAGCGTATGCGCCAAATGGTGAATATCTTCACGCTCCAAAGGTGTGATAAATGTTGAATTCAGCTCGTTCATGATCGAACGAACAATCTCGTCGCCCTCTCTTTCTACTGCCTTGATCGCAGCAACCTTTGACTCGACATCTTGATAGTTGCTGATCATTTCAAAAAACAAATGCGTTCCTTTATGCACATTTGCGGCTTGTAGTTCGAATAGGTCAAAAAAACTACGTTTCTTCGATTTCAACATAGACCTTCTGTCACTCCTTTAGGATGTTTGCGCCTTTACGATTATAACGAACAAACCTGATCGCGTAAATTTCTTTTCGCGATTTTTTTCATGTATTTTATGTGAAGAAAATATTAAGATATTGTAAAGGTGCTGAAGAGCATAGAACCGGATTTTCCTATTCTGCCTGATCTTATCGCAGACCATACAAAAAAACCTCCTTTCTTTCGCTGCACAAAAAGAAGGAAGTTTTCTTTAACCTACATTTACATTGGCTCATTGAGGATGAGCGGTATTGGCCCTGCCTGCATGCAATCTTTTTCTTTTTTTGCCTCATACATGAGATGATCTGCGTACTCAGCCAGCTTGGTCGCATCCTCCGCATGGTCGGGAAAAGTCGCCAAGCCGATGCTCACGGTAATCCCCAGTCTCTCCCTCCTGACACTGGACCTGATCCGTTCTCCGACCAGCAATGCTTGCTCCGTATTCGTATGCGGAAGCAAAATGACAAATTCTTCTCCGCCCCACCGGCCCACCATATCGTGCTTGCGTACGGTCGTCTCGAGCAGTGCGGCGAATTGGCCGAGCAGCTTGTCGCCGGCCAGATGTCCATGTTGATCATTGAATTTTTTAAAGTTGTCAAGGTCGATAAACATCAGCGACACCTGATAGCGGTGTCGAGCCGCACGTTCAATTTCGCTCTCCAGCAGTTCGAAGAAACGCCGATTGACCAATACGCCGGTCAGCGAATCATGGTAGGCCTGATCCTTGACCTTGCCGTATTGTCTTCCCAGCCAGTATCCGCCCACGGCCTGGGCGATCAGCAAACCACAGACCTCTGGCCCCACTGTTGTGGAAAAGGATTTCTGCGAGACGAAGATCCACGCGATGGCAAGAAGGATTCCGCTCAGCGCACCAACCCACCGATATTTCATACATTCACAATCCCCTCTGGCAGTCAGATAAAGATAAGCATTTACTCGCAGCATATGTCTATCGCTGCAAAACGTACCCGTTCGTTCAAGCGGACCACTGTATGCATGGTGCTCGTTTACCGCCTTCCTTGTAAAAAACCCTTTCCCCCTATCATACACGACAATCGCCTTTTTCAGACTATTCCATTCTTCTGCCAGGAGCGGCAGACAGCAGTATGCGATGAAAGCGATTGGTAAAAAATAGAGAAAATCCAACAAAAAAGGAAGCGTGCCATATGCCACATATTCTTTCCGTCGGTACCGCTGTTCCCGCTCACCAGGTTTCGCAAAAACGTTCAATGGAGTTTTCTCGACAAATGTTTCGTCCCGCCATTTCCAATATCGATCGCTACTTGAAAGTGTTTGAGACCAGCGGCATCCGCAAGCGGCATTTCGCCGTCCCGCTCGATTGGTTTGCCCAAGAACACAGCTTTGCCGAAAAAAACCGGACCTTCGTCGAGTGTGCGAGCCATCTCGGCTGCGAGGCTGTCGAGAGGTGCTTGCAGCAAGCCGGTTACACGCCTGCTGACATCGATTGTCTCGTGTTCAATACAAGCACCGGATTCTCCACCCCCAGCATAGACGCGCTGATCTTAAACCGGCTGCACATGCGGCAGGATTTGACGCGAATCCCGCTCTGGGGCCTCGGGTGTGCGGGCGGGGCGATGGGCCTTTCGCGCGCGTATGAATACGCCAAGGCATACCCTGAATCACTCGTCTTGCTGCTGTCCCTTGAGCTGTGCGGGTTAACGTTTATCAAGCAGGATATGTCCAAAAGCAATCTGGTCGCGACATCGTTGTTTGCAGATGGCGCAGGTGCCGTCCTGATCGCCGGCGATAACCGGGCACAGGCGGGGACGACGGCTGCTACCCCGGCCATTCTTGGCAGCAAGACACAAACATGGCCAGATTCGCTTGACATCATGGGCTGGGATGTGACCGATGACGGGCTGCAAGTCATCTTCTCCCAGGATATTCCGACGCTCGTCAAACAGCGCGTCAGGGACATTGTCGATGACTTTTTGGCGTGCTATCGACTGTCGCTTTCCGACATTCAACACTTTATTTTCCATCCTGGCGGACCAAAAGTGATCACAGCCTATCAGGAAGCGCTGGAGCTTGCACCTGAAAAAATGCGTTTTTCTGCCGAGGTGCTCCGCGACTACGGCAATATGTCCTCGGCAACGGTTCTGCACGTCCTGGCGAAAAGCATGGCGGCTACCTGGGCAGACGGGGAGTACGGGCTGCTCGGGGCGCTTGGGCCCGGCTTCAGTTCTGAGCTTGTTTTGCTCAGGAAAGGAGAATAGGCATGCGGATGTTTTTTTTCATCGTCGTTCTGTGCGTCATCGGGCAGCGGCTGATCGAACTGCGGATTGCCAACCGAAACACTGCCTACATGCTGGACAAGGGCGGTTACGAAGTCGGAAGGGAGCATTACAGGTATGTCATCTGGCTGCACGTGCTCTTTTTTGTCAGCTTGATCGGTGAAGCTACCTTCCATTATCGGCCTGCCCGCTGGTGGTGGCTGCCTTTTGGCTTGTTTTTAGCGGCGCAGCTGGGACGTTACTGGTGTATTCGCAGTCTCGGGCGTTTTTGGAACACACGCATCATCGTCCTGCCCAATCATTCGCCAATCACGCGGGGACCTTACCGGTTTCTGCGCCATCCGAATTACTGGATCGTCGGTCTGGAGCTTTTTTTGCTGCCGCTCAGCTTTTCCGCTTATATGACCGCCTTCGTGTTTCCCTTGCTGCACCTCTGGTTTCTCATGCGCTTTCGGCTGCCGCTTGAAGAGCAGAGCTTGTATTGAGCATGCGTTGCTTTAGCTTTTCTCCTATTATATAGAAGAAATCAGCATACTTCGAGATCGATTTGCCATCCCTGCCAAATCATTTTCTATCCTGTCTACCGGGTTTCGCCCGCTCGTACTTACGTGAAAAATCCCCGCCGCAGCGAGGATTTATCGACTGTTATTTCAGGTTTTCCGGATTGAGACATTCCAGTTCCGGAATGACAAAGCGTCCGTCTTTGCGGATCAGGCGGTCATCGAAGTAAATCTCGCCGCCCCCCCATTCCGGCCGTTGGATGCAGACCATATCCCAGTGAATCGATGATTTGTTGCCGTTAAAGGCATCATCGTAGGCCTGTC
This sequence comes from uncultured Brevibacillus sp., assembly GCA_946402065.1. Lineage (GTDB taxonomy): Bacteria > Bacillota > Bacilli > Brevibacillales > Brevibacillaceae > Brevibacillus_D. The sequence goes on from CAMIVR010000186.1 coordinate 4,879, forward strand.
CCGGAGTAAAGTGGAAGCTGCCGTCAATTTTTTCGTCGAACAGGATGTCTTTCATCGGATTGCTGATGTACGGGTTTACCCCGATGGCAAATTCGCCAATAAAGCGGGCTCCTTCATCCGTATCGAGAATATCGTTAATGCGCTTCGTATCATTGGCAGTCGCTTTGATGATTTTGCCGTCTTTAAAAGTAAGCTGCACATTGTCAAAGGTAAATCCTTGGTATGGCGTCGGCGTATTATAGGAAAGCACGCCGTTGACAGAGTCCTTGACCGGGGCCGTGTACACTTCTCCGTCGGGAATGTTCATTTCTCCGGCACACTTGATCGCCGGAATATCCTTGATCGAGAAGCTGAGGTCGGTACCTGGGCCGGTAATGCGGACTTTGTCCGTCTTGTTCATTAAATCGACAAGGCTGTCCATCGCTTTCGACATGTTGCTGTAGTCCATCGTGCATACATTGAAATAAAATTCTTCAAAAGCAGCGGTGCTCATGTTCGCCAGCTGCGCCATCGATGGGCTTGGGTAGCGGATGATCACCCATTTGGTTTCCGGCACGCGAACATCCAAAACCGGCCGCTGCAGCAGGCGGCTGTACGCGTTCATCTTCTCGCCGGGCACATCAGCCAGCTCGCTGATATTGTCGCCGCTGCGAATGCCGATGTAGCAATCCATCTGCTTCATGATCAGCAGCTCTGCCTCGCACATCAGGTTCAGCTGCTCATCTGTGATATGATACAAAAGCTCTCGCTGAATAACCGGATTGGTTAATTGGACAAACGGCTTTCCGCCTGCCTTGTATACTTCGCGAATCAGCGCGTTGGTCAATTCCGGAACGTTCCCAATCGCTTGGATCAATACGTTTTCACCTGACTGTACGCGGGTCGAGTAGTTCACCAGCACGTCAGCAAGTTTATTTAATCGTGAGTCTATCATTATGATCGTCCTCTCTGTTCTGCAATCGCTTACCTCTATTTTCCTTGAGGGGAGTGTTTTTTGTCAATAAAATATTTTTTGTTAAAAACCCCGGCTCTGTCAGCCTTTTCGAGTAACGGCACAAAGGTGAAAAGCACCCTTCCGTTCGGAAAAGGGTGCTCTTTTTGCATTATGGATGTGACTGCTGATCAACCCGTTGATCAACCGTTCCTTCCATATACGTATCGGTTACTTGTTCGTGCGTCGTCTCCAATCCGTGCGAAGAAAGCGCTGATCGCTGCAGCTTCTCTAGGCTTTCTTCGCGTCTCGGCTGTTGCTTTGCCACTTGCTTTCCCCCTTTGCTTTTCCCTTGGAGCGTTTGCTGAACGGATTCAGCAAGCCCATCCGCATCATTAGTCTGTTGAAGCAAAGGCCGGTTTAGCCGGATCAGTTATTTGCCATTTATCGTCGCACTGCAGCAGCATACGGAACCACCCCCCGCTCCGTATCCCGTTCGGAAAAGCCCGATTTGTCGGCGGCTTAGCCAATGATTTTCCAGGAGACCTGCAGCATGAGCAAGATAATTACGCCGATTAGCATTTTTCTGACAACGGCAAGCGGAATGCGCGGCAGTACGAGCAGACCGAGCTGTGAACCGGCGATGGACCCGATCGCCAGAGGAATCGCGTAGCTCCAGTTGAGAAAGCCGGTCTGGCAAAACACGAGAAAGCCGCCCAAACAGCTGCCCAGAATGAGCATCCGTGTCGTCTGAGCCGCTTGCTGATACGATTGCCCCTGTTTGAGGAAAAGCAGAATGGCGAGTGTGGACGATCCGGGGCCGAAGCCTCCATCGTACAGGCTTATCAGGAACGTTCCCCACTTGCCGAAGCGCGTCGGCTTCCCTGCATGCGTTCCGTCCTGCATGGCTGCTGTCCACTGGCGGTTTTTCAACGTGACGAACAGGGCAAAAGCCAACAGGATCAATGCCGCAACGGACATGGTCCGCTCACTCAGATGTACAGTGACCAAGGCTCCACAGACGCCGCCTGCACACGCAAGGAGCAGCATCGGAATCGAGCCGCGCAGGGAAATCTGCCGCTTTCGCCACAAATACCCGGCATTGGCTAATGCGGCAATCCCAGAGGAGAACTTGTTCGTGGCAATGCCGAGCTGAACCGGGATGCCTGCCAAAAGCATCGCTGGCAGGCTGAGCAATCCGCCACCACCGACGAGGGTGCCAAAAAAAGCAGCCATCAGCCCGATGGCAAAGAGTAAAAATACTGTCGTGTCCATTCAGAAAGCCCCCACTCCGGCAAGTCATACAGCTGTGCCGGCCTTGTGTGATCATCATCCTACATTTTAGCACATTCCGTCCAAAATACGACTGCTCCGGTGCCATAGCCGAGTGTACAGCGGCAAGGAGTGAGCTATTGTTGGCGGACTGTGCTAGTTGTCTTCCCCGCCGTTAAGCAGTTGTTGCGGGAAAGCCAGCTCCGGGATTGCTTCAAACAGCGGACTCGCTACCACCTCGAGTGTGATCGGCCGAAAGCTGTACCCTTCTTTCTTCAGCATGTGGATGACAGTTGGCAGTACTCGCAGCGTGCGACGCTTGCCTTTGGAGTCGTGCATGAGGACGATCGCACGTTTTTGCCCGTGCATCTGCCCTTGCAGGTGCCGAAGCATCTGGCGCGTTCCGCGAACCCCTCTGTCTGTATCGCCGATGTCCATGTTCCAATCGATATAATAAAGTCCCTTTTCGCGGCTTTCCTTGATAATATCCGTGATGACGGATCGGTTTTGCCGAGTGTATATTGCCCTGTCCTGATAGCGTCTGTGGACGGTGTTCGTACTGCCCCCGGGAAAGCGAAAAAATATCGGTGATGTACCCGTTATGCGTGCGATCGCCTCGTTGCCGCGCTGCAAATCTTTGAAAAACGCCTGTTTGTTTTTATAGATCGTTTGATAATTGTGTGAGTAAGTATGACCGCCGATCACGTGCCCTTCTGCGACCATTCGTTTCAAGGCCCGTTCATTGCCGTGAATTTTCTGGCCTTCAACGAAAAAAGTTGCTTTGATATTATATTTTTTTAGCACATCCAAAATAGAATAGGTGATAGGGGACGGGCCGTCATCGAAGGTCAGGTAGGCTATTTTTTCATCTGCACGTGTTTTGTAGGAGCTCGCATTGATCAGCGGGCTGCTCAGGACAACCAAAAAGCAAACGGTACAAGCTGCGATCACGTATTTCACCAGATTCCCCCCTCGTTCCAGATAGTGTTTCCTCATCAAATTAGAACGATTCCTGCCCGATTTTGGACAAGCGGGAAAACAGAGCAAGCGTGGCGAAAATAACGATAGAAGAAAAATTGTCATTCATTTTTGGTAAGTAACTAATGAATTTATGATAATATAGACAAGGATAAAAGCAGCTTTCAAGTCACGCGATGCAAAGGGGTTTTTTATGCAAGCAGAGAAGCGTTCCGTTGAACACGTCTTTTTTATCGCCTGGGTGCTTTCCTTAACAGCTACGGCGGGAAGTCTGTTTTTTTCGGAAATCATGAAGTTCATTCCCTGTGAATTGTGCTGGTTCCAGCGAATTTTTATGTATCCGCTTGTTGTCGTCCTGGGCATGGCCGTCGTGAAAAAAGACTATCGCCAGTCTCTGTACGGTTTTGTTTTAGCCGTTATCGGCGGCTGCATCTCGCTTTATCACTACATGGTGCAAAAGGTGCCGGCCCTTCACGACCTGGGCAACGCGTGCGGGATCATTCCGTGCAACACCGATTATCTTAACTGGTTTGGCTTTATTACTATCCCGTTCTTAGCACTTGTGGCGTTTATTTTGATCGCGGCCAGCCTGTTCTATGTCTGGCGCTCAGGAAAGGGGAATGAAGCATGAAAAAAGTGATTGTGTTAGTCGTTGTCGTCGCGATTTTGCTCATCGGAGGGATTGTCTATTCAGACATGGCCAACAAGCAGAAGGCTGCCGGCAACCCGTATGGCAAAGAGACGTTAAACCCGGCGACAATTGAACAGCTCAACAATCCACTGTACGACAACCAAATCCTGCCCGATCAGCTGAAAGAAAAAATTGCGGCTAAAGCGGATTTGTACGTCTATTTTTACAGTCCTGTCTGTGAGCATTGCCAACGGACTACGCCTATCCTCGTTCCGCTTGCAAAAGAGTTGAAAGTGGATGTGGCCAAGCACAATGTACTCGAGTTCCCGGAAGCATGGGATCTGTACAAAATCAAAGCAACCCCTACACTGATTCACTACGCCGATGGCAAGGAGGTCTCCCGAATCGAAGGCGAGAATACCGTCGATGCGTTTAAAGCGTGGTTCGAGCAGACAGCTTCGGCAAAATAACATCCTGTGCCAATTTGCGCGAAAGCTTAGAAAACTTGGCTACGCCAAGCCTTTTGGCGTAGCCTTAGTTACACTTATGTCGATAAGAATTTTTATAAATTCTTATCGACCAAAAAAGCGTACCACTTGCTGTTGGGTGGTACGCCTTAATTCTGCGTCGAAGAAACGGCAACGCGATTACTCAGTTGCCTTCGCTCCATTGTCCGCCAGTGACTGGATGGCCGCCAAATGGGCCAGCCATGTCCGCGTGAGCTCCTTCATCGAGCTTGCCCCGGAAAACTTCAGCTCACCCGTTGATGCCGTACCCTCAAACACCGGTGCGCCCGCCTTCAGTTTCGCGTTGTACTGATCTGCACGCTGCTGCAACAGTCCGCCTCCAGCCGGCGCGGCATTGTACATGGCAAGGATCGCAGCGGGAATCTGCTTCTGTCCACTGGCTTCAGCCGCCTCCTTTGTCACCGCTTCTAATCCGATCATGTTGGACTCAAACGGCCGCAAATCCTTTGCTTGATACAATTGGGTCAGCTGGCCGTGTTTCCAGACCAGCAAATACCCAGCCCCGCTTTTTGCCGTCATCAATGCACCGATTCCGTCCGGCTGGCCATTGACAAACGTGCCCATGTACACAAGCCCGTTAGGATACTTGACCGTTCCGCGGCTGACCAGCTTGCCGTCTGACTCTTTTGTTGTACCGACGAATGACAGGCCGTTCGTATGTGTAAGCATGATCTCCCCGTGCGGTACGCCGTTTTGAAATCCGCCGATCATCACCGTTTCGCTATCATAAGCGTATTCGCCAATGTCAGCAGCTGAGCGCGAGTAAACCAGCTTGCCCAGCTTGAAATCGCCATAGGTCTTCTCCCCGCCCGGCTTGATAACGATTCCGCGCCCCTCGAACAGATTATCGGCAAATTCTCCAACGTACTTTTCCCCATTAATCGAGATGTACTCCCCATGACCATTCCGCATTCCCTGTTTGAATTCCCCGATGTAGCGGCTGCCGCTATTCCAGGTGATAATGCCTTGACCGTCAGGCAGTCCATCAGCCAGCAAGCCGTAGTACTGATCGCCATTTTTCCACGTAAACGTAACGGGTCCGCTTACGATTCCATTGACAAATTGGCCGTGGTAGGAATCGCCGTTGGCAAAATAAAACGTGCCTTCGCCAGACAGCTTGCCTGCCTTCAGGTAGCCCTTGTAGCGGTCGCCATTCTTCCACGTGTACGTGCCTGTGCCATCTGGCAATCCGTTTAGAAACGTGCCTTCGTATCGGTCGCCAGCGAAATAGGTCAAGACTCCTTTTCCATCAGGTTTGCCGTTTTTCATCTCACCGACGTATGAATCTCCCTGAGGATATGTATATCTGCCATCTTCCCCTAGCAGGAAAAGGATGTGTTGCTCGGATTGAATGTGTTCGATGAGATGTTCCTTTGCGTGTACAGGGGTTGTCAGCACGGCTACCATTCCGATCGCTGCGCTTACCGCCGTCCAATTCCGCTTTTTCATTTCCCCCACCCCCTATAGCGATAACCACTTCGATACAATTTTAGCATAGAATCCACATCATTCGGAAAAAAACGTAAAGCTAACTATGTTTTCTCTGCCAATCATTCTGCTTTGCTATCCGGTCCCTGATTTTTCTTAAGCAACTGGACGATTTCATGATTCTGATCGATCTGCTTTTTCAATTGATTTCGCACGATCCGGACATTGTGATTGATTTCATAGGCAGCAATAGCTGTAATGATCAACGCAATGACGGATATGATCGCAAGGACATCTCCCATGCCTGTTCCTCCCTCAATAAATTAATGTTTTCTTCGTTTTTCTTGCTCTTTCTCACGATAT
>CAMIVR010000187.1 GCA_946402065.1 uncultured Brevibacillus sp.
CTACCGTCATTGCCGCTGCCGGTTCCGACAGCAAGCTGGAGCAACTGAAAAACTTGGGTGCGGATTTCCTGATCAACTACAACAAAGACGATTTCTCCAAAGAAACCTGGCGCATCACTGGCAAAAAAGGCGCTGACGTAATCGTCGACTACACCGGTAAAGAGACCTGGACGAAGAGCATCTACGCGGCAAAACGCGGCGGCAGAATCTTGACTTGCGGTGCGACAACAGGCTTCGAAGCGATTACCGACCTGCGCTACGTCTGGGTCAGAGAACTGAACCTGCTGGGCTCCAACGCCTGGGAGCGCAGCGACCTGGAAACGCTGCTGAAGCTGGTCAGAGAAGGCAAGCTCAAACCGATCATCGACCGCGTTCTGCCGTTGGAAGAAATCCAGGAAGCTCATCGCGTGATTGAAGAGCGCGAGATCTTCGGCAAGGTGATCATGAAGCCGTGAAACCCGCATCGAAAAACTTTGGAGAATTGATCCACGAAGCCGTCGCTTTGGTTCCTGACAAACCGGCGATTATCGCCGAGGGCGTCTCCGTCACTTATAGGGAATTGGAAGAGCGAATGAACCGTGCTGGCCAGCTGTTTCGCCGGCACGGAATCAAAAAGGGCGACCGCGTCGCCCTGCTGTTCCCCAACGATTACCGCTTCATCGAAATTTGTTTTGGCCTGATGCGGATCGGTGCCGTGCCGCTGCCGTTAAATATGAAGCTGCACCCAGAGACATTGAGCTACATCCTCGAAGACAGCGGCGCTTCCCTCTTGGTCAGCCATGAGTCGCAGCTTGAAAAAGCCGTGCACATGCGCTCAACCAAACTGAACGGACCACTGTTTATCGTCGGAGCCGATGAAAGCAAGTCGACTTCAGCCATTTCGCCAAGCTCGACACCAGACGCCTTGATACTCCCGACAGCCAACTACGACGAGTTGGTCGCCACCATGCCCGCCGAGCTGGACGTCGAAGCAGTCGAAGATGACGACCTGTGCTTTCTATTATATACGTCCGGTTCCACGGGCCGCCCGAAAGGCTGCATGCTGACACACGGGGGGCAATGGTGGAACGCCGATACCAATCGCAAAATCCTGCTGCTTGACCGCGAAGACCGTTCGATCGTCTCCGTGCCGCTCTACCATAAAAACGCCATGATCAACGCCGTGAAACCGTGCTTGATGATCGGCGCCTCACTTGTCATTCTCCCTGGCTTCAATCCGGCTGAAGTGATTGAAGCGATCGAGAAATACAAAGTGACCTATACGACCGGAGTACCGGCCATGTACAAGCTGATCCTTGCCCACTACAAAGAAAATCCGGGTCACGACCTGTCGTCGCTGCGCTTTATCGTCTGCGGCTCATCCGAGGTTCCGCCCGAACTGACGCGCGATCTGAAGGAAACCTTCCAGGTATCCATTCTCGAAGCGTACGGCCTGACCGAAGGCGGTCCGCAGGTGCTCGTTTCACCGCGTTGGGGCATCCATCGCCAAGGTTCAGCCGGCCTGCCTTTGCCCGACAGCTTTGTGAAGGTCGTCAGCACGGACGGCGAAGAACGCGAACTGCCCGCTGGCGAAATCGGCGAGCTGTGGGTGAAAAATCCCGGCGTCGCCAAAGGGTACTGGAACCTGCCGGATGTTACGGCCAGCAGATTCACTCAAGACGGCTGGCTGAAGACCGGCGACCTCGTCCGCTTTGACGAAGACGGCTACGGCTACATCGTCGGCCGCAAAGACGACATGATCAACATCGGCGGCGAGAACGCCTACCCGAAAGAAATCGAGAACGTGCTCTTGCGCCACCCGGACATCGATGACGTCTGCGTCGTAGCGATGCGGCATGAGATCAAGGGCAAAGCTCCGGCAGCGTTTGTCATCAAACGCCTCGGCTCGACGCTGGATGAACAAGCCGTGAAAGACTTTTTCCTGCAAAACGGGCCCGCTTACGCCCACCCGCGCAGAGTCGTATTCCTCGACCAAATGCCGCTGTCGGGTACAGGCAAAATCGACAAGCCGCAATTGGTCGCCATGCTGGAACAGAAAGGACAAGAGACGAAATGACGATTGACAGAGAACGGTTTTTGCAAATATTGCACACGCCCCGCTACCACCAATTCCTCGGACTTGAGCTGGTAGACGCGGAAGAAGGCTACGTCAAGCTGAAACTGCCCTTTCGCGACGATTTTCTCGGCGATGAAGCAGGCTCCTATATTCACGGTGGCGTCATTGCCGCTCTTATCGATATCGCCGGCGATTTTGCCCTCATCACCCACTTTGGCCGCGGGCTGCCGACAGTCGATCTGCGCGTCGATTACTTGCGCCCCGGACAGAAACATGAAGACCTGTACGCAGTTGCCACTACCGTCAAAAAGGGTCGCACCCTGAGCATTGCCGATATTACCATCGAAAACAGCGAAGGCAAGAAAATCGCCGTTGGCCGTGGTCTGTACAATACCGCTACCGCATAAGCGCAGCGAATCACAGGGGGGTTTTCCATCATGTTCTCATTTAAAAAGATCATCACTACACTCTCACTTGTCACCGCGGTTTCCTTGGTCGCTGCCGGTTGCGGCAGCAGCACCAATGCAGGCGAAGGCGGTGGCGCAGCAGATAAAGGCGACATTACGATCGCCGTGGCCGGACCGATGAGCGGCGACGGCGCCGAGTACGGCAAAGCATTCAAAGAGGGCGCCGAGCTCGCTGTCTCGCAATTCAATGAAAAGGGCGGCCTGGACGGTCGGAAAGTCAAAGTCGTCTACGGCGATGACAAAAACGACCCGAAAGAAGCAGCCAACGTCGCGCAAAAGCTCGCATCCGATCCGAACGTCCTGGCAGTCATCGGCCACTGGAGCAGCTCGGCTACATTTGCCGGAATCCCCATCTACGAGCGCAACCAGGTTCCGATGATCACGCCGACCGGGTCCCATCCGGATTTGACCAAGGACGATACGAAATGGATCTTCCGCAGCTCGACGACACAAGACATGGAAGGCAAAAACCTGGCCGATTTCGCCGTCAACAAGCTGAACAAGAAAAAAATCGCCATCCTCTACATCAATTCGGACTGGGGCAAATCGAACGCCTCCGCCTTTAAAAAATACGCAGAAGCAAACGGCGCAGAAATCACGGTGTTCGATTCCTATCCGCCAGGCCAAAGCATCGACTACACGTCAGCTCTGACCAAAGTCAAGGGAACGAATCCCGATCTGCTGTATCTCGGCAGCCTCTACAGCGAGGGTGTGCTGATCATCAAGCAGGCGAAGCAAATGGGCATTAACACAGCGTTTATGGGCGCTTCCCCGTTTGACTCGGAGGGCTTCCTGCAAGGCGGCGAAGCAGTTGAGGGCGTCTACCTTGACACACTCTACTACCCTGGTTCAGAAGACGCGCGCGTAAAAACATTCATAGCCGATTTCAAAAAAATGTACAATCACGAACCGGGCTATTTCAATGCACTTGCTCACGACGCCACCGTTACCGTGCTCAAAGGACTGACCGACGGCGGAGCAACGCGCCAAGGCATTCGCGATGCCATGGAAAAAATCAACGGCTTGCCTGTTGTCACCGGTGAAGTGAAGTTTGACAGCAAGCGTGACGATACGAACAAACCGTACTACAACCTGGTCGTTGAAAACGGCAAGTTTGTCCTCGTGAAATAACTGCCGCTTGCAACAGCCTGCCTATTTACAATAACGATTGAAGTCTGCTCGATCCTTGTATCGGGCAGACTTTCTACCTATCGATTGGAGAGTTTCAGATGATTATCATCGAACAGTTCATCAACGGGTTGGCGTTGGGTGGGGTCTATGCACTCATCGCATTGGGATTTACGCTGATTTTTGGGGTTCTCCGGCTGTTCCACATGTCGCACGGCGATGTCTTCATGTTTACCGGGTACCTGATGATTTCCATCGTCATCTTTGGATTTGGGCATTTGCCATTCCCTGTGGTTATCCTGCTGGCCATGGCACTCGCCGCTTTGATCGGGATTGTCGTCGAGCGGATCGCCTTCCGCCCCTATCGCAAAGCGGATGAAATCATCCCCCTGATCAGCGGGATTGGGATGTCACTGATTTTTCAAAACCTGTCCATGATCATCTGGGGACCGGGCCAAATCAACTACAATCTGGAAGCGGGGATTGGCGACGTGAACCTCGGCGGGATTCACATCACCGGGATTCGCCTCGTCATCCTGTTAGCCAGCGTGCTGATCGTCGTCGTCTTTAACTACTGGCTGTTCCGTACCCGCACGGGCAGAGCGGTCCGGGCGACGGCTGGCGATCCGCAGACAGCCAGCATGATGGGCATCAAGCCGGGCTGGATTATTCTGATCACCTTTGCCGTCGGTTCCGCTTTGGCTGGTGCAGCCACTGCCCTGGTCGGCGGGTTGTACGGCGCGATTTATCCGTCGCTTGGTTTCTCCATGGGCTTGAAAGCTTTTGCCGCTTCCATTCTCGGCGGTCTGGGCAGCATGACCGGCGCCATCGTCGGCGGACTCGTGCTGGGAATCCTGGAAGTACTCACGGCCAGCTACATCAATGTCGCCTATCAGGATGCGATCGCCATGGCGATTGTCATCGGCGTGCTGCTGCTGCGCCCGAACGGAATACTGGGTAAATCCGTGGAGGAAAAACTATGAAAAAGATCATCACAGCGATTGTCTTCGTCCTGCTTTTGCTCTTCCCGCTCGTCGTATCCAGCTTGTATATACAGCGTATAGCCGTCATGTCGGCAATTTTCGCGATTCTCGCTTCAAGCCTCGGCCTGCTCGTCGGTCAGGTTCGGCTCGTCTCGGCAGGCCATGCCGCCTTTTTCGGGATCGGCGCCTACACCTCTGCCCTGCTGACTACGCGAGCAGACATGCCGTTTCTCGTCGGATTTGTCGCAGCCATTCTGCTGTCCGGCTTGATTGGCTTTCTGTTTTCTTTACCTGTGCTCAAGCTCAAGGGCCACTACCTGGCGATGGCTACGCTCGCCTTCGGGATTGTCGTCCAGATGATCCTCCTGAACTGGGAGAGCCTGACCAACGGGCCCAATGGGATACCCGGCATTCCCTTCGTTTCGCTGTTCTTTCTTGACTTGAAAACAGATACAGGCATGTACTACTTCTCCGTGGTTGTTCTGCTGCTCGTTTTGTGGGGACTGTCCCGGCTGTACAAGACGCCGGTCGGACGGGCGTTTCACTTGATCCGCGAAGACGAGATTGCCGCTGCTACACTGGGGGTTCACGTAGTGCGCTACAAAGTGATCGCCTTTACGCTCTCGGCGAGCATCGCCGGACTGGCTGGCAGCCTGTTCGCCCACTACATGGCCTACATCAACTACGATACCTTTAACCCGCTGGAATCATTCATGATTCTCGCAATGGTCGTCGTTGGCGGCATGTCTACCCTGTTCGGGCCGGTGCTAGGCGCTGTCCTGCTGACGGCGATTCCCGAGCTGCTGCGCGACCTGGCTGATTACCGCATGCTGATTTACGGTGTCATCCTGGTGCTTGTACTGATGTTCCGCCCACAGGGAATTCTCGGAAAAAAACCGTCGCGCTGACAAGCCAGTGATCGCGCAATCGCGGATACAGCGTGCTGATTGTTCCAGACATTTTCACAGAAATAGGGGACTAAACAAATGACCAATACTATATTGAAAGCGAGCCAACTATGCAAGTACTTTGGCGGGGTTCGGGCCGTCGACGACTTCTCCTATACGCTTGAGGCGGGCAAGCTGGTCGGGCTGATCGGTCCTAACGGCGCCGGCAAATCGACGCTGTTCAACCTGTTGAGCGGAGCCGTCAAGCCGACCAAAGGCAGCATCGAAATCGCCGGAGCCGCTCTCACAGGGAAGCGTCCCGACGAATTCTCCCGCAAAGGCGTAGCGCGTACGTTTCAAAATATCCGCCTGTTCAAAGGATTGACCGTATACGAAAACGTACTGGCCGGATTCCACCAAAGCTCTGATCTCAGTCTGTTCCGCGGCGTCTTCGGCTCCCCCTCCTACCGCCAAAGCGAGCAGGCCATCAAAGCGAAGGCGGAGGATTTGCTCCAGTCATTCGGACTGTACGAGCGCCGCAATGAACAAGCCATCCACCTGTCTTACGGCGATCAGCGCCGCCTGGAAATCGTCCGTGCGATGGCGACCGATCCGCAGATTCTGTTCCTCGATGAACCTGCAGCCGGGATGAACTCTTACGAAGGGCAGCAGCTCGTCCAGCTCATCCGCAGAGTCTGGGAAGAGAATCGACTGACAGTATTCCTGATCGAGCACGATATGGACGTCGTCATGAAGCTATGTGAAGAAATTCTCGTGCTCGATTACGGCAAGCTGATTTTCCGCGGGACTCCACAGGAAGTGCGGGAGAGCAGCGTTGTTCGTGAAGCATACCTTGGGGGTGATACCGATGCTTGAGCTGCAAAACCTGTCGATCGCATACGATTCAGGCGATGTCGTACGCCACGTCAACCTCAAGGTGGGGAAAGGCGAAATCGTCGGATTGATCGGCTCAAACGGAGCCGGCAAAACGACCATCATGAAAAGCATTTCCGGTCTGGTGCCGCCGCGTGAAGGAAAAATCATCTTCAACGGGCAGGATATAACCCGGGTGTCTCCCGATAAAGTGCCCAATCTCGGCCTCAGTCACGTACCTGAGGGCCGCAAGATCTTCGCCGATTTGACAGTCGAGGAAAATCTGCACGTCGGTGCCTACCGCCATGGGCGGGCAGACCTGTCCAACGATTTTCAGCGCGTCTACAGCTTGTTTCCGATTTTGCGCGAACGCAAAAATCAGCGTGCCGGCAATATGAGCGGCGGCGAACAGCAGATGCTGGCGATCGGCCGGGCGCTGATGTCCCGTCCATCGTTTCTCATCCTTGATGAGCCGTCGCTCGGCCTCGCTCCCTTGATGGTAAAAAGCGTCTTTCAGCTCATTTCCGAGATTCATGCGGAAGGAATGACGATTCTGCTTGTCGAACAAAACGTGGAATTGGCCTTGAAGCATGTAGACCGCGCCTATATTATTCAGTCGGGTGAAATCACTCTGGAAGGCACGCCGGCTGAATTGCGCGAGCAGGACGGCATTATGGATGCCTACCTGGGAGCGCGGGAGCCGTAAGAATAACTGTGAAAGAAGGAAGTAGGAATGTCGACTCGTAAAGCGATTGATAGCTTCATCAGAAATGAGAAGGAGAGAGAGATCGCTGCTTTAGCTGACCGACTTGCCGAGACATTTGCCAAACGCGCGGCGATTCACGACCAGGAAGGATCGTTTCCGTTTGACAACTTTGCCGACCTGAAACAATCGGGATACCTCAAGCTTACCGTACCGAAGGAATTCGGAGGCGACGAGATTTCCCTCTACGAGCTGCTGATCGCCCAGGAACGGCTGGCACGCGGGGATGGCGCTACCGCCCTCTCTGTCGGCTGGCACGTCGGCCTGATGCTGCATTATCGCTACGCGCGCTTTTGGCCAGAGGAGCTGTACGCCCGCTTTTGCCGGGAGGTCGTGGAAAACGGAGCGATGATCAACCATTTTGCCAGCGAGCGCGCGACCGGCAGTCCGACAAGGGGCGGCAGACCGGAGACAAAAGCAGTCAAGACAGATGGCGGCTGGCTGATCAGCGGCCGTAAAACATACAGCACACTCAGTCCGATACTGGAGCATTATCTCGTCCTGGCAAGCATCGAGGGACGCGACGAAATCGGCGATTTTCTCGTGCGCAAAGGCCCTGGCGTCAGTGTCGAAGAGACGTGGAACACGATGGGGATGCGGGCGACCGGAAGCCACGACCTCGTGCTGGAAAACGTATTCGTCGCTGACGAGGATCTCGTTCGCGTCAGTCCGCTCGGAAAACGGGGCCAGCAGCCGAATGAAAGCCCTGGCTGGCAGCTGCACATCCCGGCCTGCTACCTCGGGATTGCCTTTGCCGCACGCGATTTTGCCGTCCATTTTGCCCGCACGTATCGGCCCAACAGCTTGCCCGGACCGATTGCCGACCTCCCGCATATCCAGCACCAGATCGGCTTGATCGAAGCAGAGCTGACGACTTCACGCACTCTGCTCTACTCGGTTGCCGACCGTTGGGACAAAAACCCGGAAGAGCGCACCGCTTTAAAAACAGAGCTGGGACTGGTCAAATACGTCGCAACCAACAACGCCATCCAGATCGTAGACAAAGCCATGCGCATCGTCGGCGGCGCCAGTCTGTCCCGTTCGCTGCCGCTTGAGCGGATGTATCGCGATGTCCGCGCCGGACTGCACAATCCGCCTATGGACGACGCTGTTCTGCGCAATCTGGCACAACTAGCGCTGAAAGAAGAATAAGCCGGCGACATACAGGAGGAAATGGTTGATGTCGATTTACGCACACGATGCCCTTAACGGAAAACACGCCCTCATCACCGGAGCGACCGGCGGGATTGGCCAAGCGGTTGCCAAGCTGCTCGCCAGGATGGGGGCTGCCGTCACGCTGACAGGCAGAAATGCAGAGCGGCTGGCCGCCTTGCAGGAAGCCATCACGCAAGAACTGCCAGCGGCCAAGGTACTGACTGTCACCGCCGATCTCACCTCGGCTGACGATCGCCTGCGGCTCGTCTCCTCTGCAGAGCAGCAGCACGGCCCTGTTACCCTGCTCGTCAACAATGCCGGGCAGTATCAGTTTGCGACCGTTGAAGACGTCACGGAGGAGTCGCTTGCGGGCCTCATGCAAGCCAACTACACGTCTGCGGTCCTGCTCACCCAGCTCGTCTACAAAGGCATGAAGCAGCTTGGATCAGGAGCTGTCGTCAATGTCTCTTCACTCTCCGGCTTGCGCGGCAGCTATGGCAATACCGCCTACGCCGCTTCCAAGTTTGCGCTGACCGGCTTTACGCACAGCTTCGCCATGGAAGCAATCAAGCACAACGTCCGGGTGAATGCCGTGTGTCCCGGCTTTGTCGATACCGA
Organism: uncultured Brevibacillus sp.; assembly: GCA_946402065.1. Taxonomy (GTDB): domain Bacteria; phylum Bacillota; class Bacilli; order Brevibacillales; family Brevibacillaceae; genus Brevibacillus_D. Next base: position 8,931 of record CAMIVR010000187.1, read on the forward strand.
CATGGGCTACGACGTCATTCGCAACATCTCGAACGTCAGCGGCGCTTCGTTTGAACAGCAAGTGAAAAAGACGAATGCAGACATCCCTTCCGGTCGCATCACGACCCCTGAAGAAGTTGCCAATACAATCGCCTTTCTGCTCACGGACGCCGCCGCCAACATCGTCGGTGAATCCGTGAAAATATCAGGTGGTGCCTTGTTGCGCTAACCTACGCAATTACAATTACCCGCTCGCTGGAGGTCAGCCGGATCAGCGCCTCCAGCTTTAATTGATCCCTGATCGCCCCTTGCGTCTTGACCTTGCTCTTGGCATGGAAAAAGGCGTGCTCATCCCCGCTAAACATTCGGCAGATGTCTTGCTCAGTTCCGCTGATGACGATGTCCCCCACCCGCTCGCCAGTTTGCACGCCACACACCTTCAGCCGATTGTCGGAAAAGTGCAGCAGAACAGCCACGGCGCTGCCCTTGATCTCAATCCGCACCTGACTCTCCCAGCCATGCATCAGTACACCCAAATACGCTTTGCGCCGCAACCGTTCCTTAAAGCCCTCCAGCAGCCTGACCAGTGACTGTTCCATCCTTTCCCTACCCCCGATCCAGATAAATGCTTCCCTCATCTTTTTCGGTTGTACGTCAGTCGAATCCTTTGGCGAGTCGCGGGAGCTTCTGTCGAGGCCGGCAATAAAAAAAGACACCGTTCATCAGGTGTCGTCAAATTCGTCTTTATCCAGGCGGACCTCCAAATGGTGCCCGTCCGGTGACTCAAAGTAAAGGTTGTAGCTGGTGGGCCGCTCGATCGGTCCACGATAGCATATGTTTTCCGCCTCCAGCTTGTCGACGAGATAGTCCAGCTCGTCGTGTGTCGCGACTGAAAACGCTATGTGGTCGATCTGCCCAGTGCCGTTCGTCCCTTCTCGGGAGCATGGATGCAGCCCGATTCGCGTCATGTCGCCAAACTGAAAGTAAATCGGTTCTCCTTCAGCCAGCTGTTCCAAAGGAATGGGAATCTCAAGAATATCCCGAAAAAACACTGCTACCCTCATCACATTCCGGCAATTTAATGCGATGTGATGAATGCCTTTGACATGAAACATCGTTTATCCTCCCAAAACGGCGACAATCTTTCTATGATTTTAAGTTTTCAGCGCCTTAGGCGCTGCGCTGTGAGATTTGCTTTCGCATGTTGTACTTCTTCAGGCGCTCACTCAGCTTGAACAGACGGTCATTGAGCGACTCGCGCCATACATCATCCTGCAATTTCTTGGCGATGCCCAACAGATCGAGCGAGATATCGATCTGCGCTTTCAACACGTCGCCAAAACTGCTGCCTTCATCCGTCATTACGCAATTGGCGAATAAATCTGATATATGGTCAATATTGACGAATTCCTGGAAGTCCACTTCAGGCGCTTGGTCTCCCTGTGCATATTCGACAAGAATTTCATATTCTCCTTCAATAGCTGGCAGAACTTCTATACGATCACATACAGGACAATACATAATCGGAACGTTGTGGACTAAAGTATTGTAATGTCGAACTGTTCCGAAAGAGCCAATCATGCCTGCTCCACAACAAAATCCCATATTTCTCTCCCCCTTAGGTCGTTCGCCGATGATGGTTATATACGATTGTATCCTACTCCAGAAAGAAGTGCTAGATCGAAAATCATCCAAGTAAAAAAGTGGCATTTCCGTTGAAAAACGTGGTATATCGAGCCTTTGTTGCACTTGTCCCGGACTGCCGTGGCGGGGAGAGAAAAGAGAAATGGGCTCCGTTCGTTGCGGCTTTTGCAAGGAAGCAAGCACTGTCCGGCGCCGCTCCAAAAACCG
>CAMIVR010000188.1 GCA_946402065.1 uncultured Brevibacillus sp.
CCCCGATCACATCCCGATGCCCTCGACTGCAGCAGTGCGGACATCGGAAGGTTCGTCCGCTTTGCTTGTGGTAATGCCCGCAGGAAGGGCAGGTGCCGGTCGTATACGCTTCATCGGTTTTCTCTACCTTGATGCCATGAAGCTTGCTTCGTTCCCTGTATGATAGACGAGATTGCCCGGCTCAACGTTGAAAAAAGCCTTGTTCGCGTCCTTCGCGTCAATAACTCGAATCGGCTCCACTTCTGTTACGATTTTTTTATCCTCTTGCTCGATGTAGTCGCGCACCGACAGCAAAATATATTGGTCAGGGAACAACTCTCGAACCTGTTGCCATTTCATGAGCAATCCCTCCCGTATTCTGAACGGATAAAATAAGCTGAACTGGACATCATCGCTCTAAGCATTCTATACTTCCATTTTATCAAAGATTGCATTCATTGCGCATTATGAGGACGTATCCCAGCCCAAAAGAACTCCTTGATGTCAAGCCTCTCCCATGCCGTATGAGCCCATATAAAATGTCAGACTACTTCAGCATATCCTTTGGCACGATGAATCCATTGATGGACACCAAATTGTTGAACGGGCTTCGCTCTTGCAGGCTGGAGGTTGAGAATTCGTTGTCAAAATAGCCCAGCTTGAACATGTCGCGAATGGCTTTCGACTTCTGGCTGGTCGTGCTTTGGGCAGTGCCGAAATAGGCGCAAATGTCGTGTACAGACACGTAAGGATGAGTACTCTTATCAAACAAGAAATTGATCGTCCCAAGCGCGTGGACGATTCCCGCCGCCCAAACCTCGAGCTTGCCGGACATGAACGGAACCGCCCGTTTGCGTCCCACTTTCTCTATCATTTTGACAACAAGCTGTTCGTATTCTTCATCCAGATGCTCGCGGCAGAAGCCTTGTGCCAATTCAATCAATGCTGCTTTCTTCTCCAATATTTTCGAGTCTTTCATCGGTAGCGTCCTCCCCTGTCATATCCATCTCAACTGCTCATACAAATAAATGTCGCCGTAGGTATTTGTAAAATCGATTCCTTCCTCAACAAAAAATAGCCGCAAGTCAGTTGCGAATTTCTTGCTGCCCGTGACCCGTTCAAATTCGGCAATCGCTTGTTTGGCGGCGGCAAAATCGAGATTGCCCCTTCCACGGCTGGGGAAGAAAATGTCTTGCACTTTCTTGCGGTATTCCAGATAAATCGTCTCTACTGCCGCTTCACCCATGAACGTGACAGCAAGCCGGCGCACTCCATCATCAACGCGACCAATTCTTCCCGGTTCATCGATTTCAGTTGCTTTTTAAGCGCCGCCTTCGTCAGCTTGACGGGCTTCTTCGCTTCAATAGGTGTTCTCAGCGCTTTCGGAATCAGTTTCTCACCCTGTTCCCGTAACCTGTCATTAACCGCATTTACGTCGAAATGCTCCGGGTCGTACCCTTCCATAAGTCACGTCAGCATTTCTTCCCGTTCAGGGTGATTGGGTACAAGCAGCGCTTCCATCATCTGCTGATGTCCCTAAATGCCGCCGCAGTCTTCTTGCGGACAGTTCCGCTTTCCGTCCAGGCAGATGGGGAAGCTACTGTCCCGAGCAGCTGGCTCTCTCTTCTCCAAAATCATCGTATGCTACCAGTTGTCGCCCATATCGTACGTATATCGCATCGTCTGACCTACACTTGCCAAGTGCTTGGCGACGATTTCTCTCCGCGCATTCAATTCGACTCTGCCCTCTGGCGGGTAGGTCGGATCAGGCAGCAAGATTGTCCTGTCGCCAATCTCAAACTCAAACAGATGGTAATCTTCCCATCCCATGACAGCTTGTACGATGCGATGCAACTCACGAAAAGTAATTTCCGAGTGGAAACGGAACCGTCTCCATATTTTCAATTCGATTCCATCAAGCGATATGTGGCATGTGTATAACAAGTTGCGCACCTCTTTGGTTATGTAAGCCTATGCCCTCATTTTATCATAGGCAATTCGTAATTACATAGCGGTTTTCCGCTTACCCTCGAACCAGGGATGTTGTGATATAATGTATCTCACCATATTATCTGGGGGATTGATCCAGATGAACGATAAGTCGCTGACACTGGTTCCCATCACGCTCTGCCCGTAGGAGCTAATCGCCCTTGGTACTTCTGCGGGCTGAGCATTGCCCAAGGGAGCGTGATGGTTATGAAGCCGTTTCGGACCAATCGAAATCGAGCGTATTATCGGCATCATCGAAAGCGCGTCATTCAGCGCAAGAAACGCCTGACCAAGCATTGGGGATGGACCCCGAAATTTGACGGCGCATTTGCCAAAGGGAAGATTCATTGTTCCTGCTGGTGGTGCAGCGAAAAAACCAGCCGGCTTGGATACAGTAAATCGGAACTGGCAAGAAGGGAAAGCCAGTCGGAACAATTACTGAACTCCGACTTTTAGCCTGTTCATCGATCCGCGCTGCAGAAACACGAAGGCGGTTGCCCGTTTTCCAAGAGAGCAACCGCTTTCCAATTTTGAGATTAGCACTCTTTTATGATATTTTTCCAATCCGTGTTTTTTGAAAGCAGCTGAATGCAGCACCCTCCCTACACTCGTAGGAGGCTTTATTTTAGCTGGTGCTTCGACTATTCAGCTTTTCCGATGTACGGTCAAACATTTGATGTTTCCAGCTCTTGCAACGACTGCCCAAAGGTCGTCACAACCTGAATATCGCCAGTTCGGCTTACTTTGATTTCAAAACATTCGAGTAAGTATAAAACACCAACAGCTATGAATTGTTGTGATCGGTCATCTAAGTTAACTGTGACTTTCTGTCCTTCATGCATCCTCATACCTCCCGAAAACTATATCAGTCATCATTCGCCCTTTTCTTTTGCTGTCATCCATCCTTTTGCTGAGTAGATCTGTATCATGTTAAACTTAATCAAACATCCACAGGAGTGACTTTCTTTGGATTTCGTGTTTAATAAATTTACATGACCTTGTTGTAGTTCAAGTCAAAAAAAATCCTCCCTTCTCAAATTTCCAGAGAGGGAGGTTTGGCTGACACGCTTCAAATTTTCAGTTCTCCTAGTCGAACCAATTCGACAACTGCTTGAGATCTTCCTTTCACCCCAAGCTTCTGCATGACATTGCTGATGTGATTGCGAACGGTTTTTTCGCTGATAAAAAGTTGTCCTGCTATTTCTTTTGTCGTCTTGTCTTGGACCAAGAGTTCAAACACTTCTCTTTCGCGGTTTGTTAACAAAGGCTTGGTTTGGTCGCTCCCTTTCAATCGTGCCACCCCTCCTTGTGGGCTCTACAGGAACAAGGTCGAGGGATTTGAAGTCACCTTATCCTATGTTGGGGAGTGGGTGAAGGTGCCGGATTGTAAGGATTTTAGGCTTTTGCCTTACAGTCTATTCGCATGGTGCACAATGGGTTCCACGCTTCCGAATGATTTCTTGACAAAGCCCGACTACAAAAAAGGCGTTCGCTGATACGTCGTTTGAAACCGGTCACGCAAACCTTTGGCCAACAAGGAAAAGGACGCGATCGCGATGATAAAAGCGATCAGGGGAGAAAGGTAAATCCATGACGCACTGCTGTAAATAAAGCCCCGGTAGGAGCCGATCATTCCAGCCCACTCATGCGTGATGGAGTGGTACAGCGTCGGATCATAGGTCATCTTCGTGCCGCCGACGAACTGGTCAAAAATGCCTAGTTGGCCCATCAAGGTCATGATTGCGATGATCTCCATTACGAATACGATGACGATCTGTTCCTTTAGCTGCGGCAAAACGTGCCGAAACATGATATGCATGCGGCTTCCGCCTATCGAGGTCGCCGCCAGGATGTACTGCATTTCCTTGATCTGCTCGGTTTTTTGCCGGATCGATGAAACGACGCTTGGCGTGCCGAGCACGGTGACAAACACCACGAACAAGGTGACCAGTGCGGATGTGCTGAGCTGGGAATTGATATTGATGCCGAGCAGAATGAAATAGATCGGGATGAAAATCGGAATGTAGCTCCAGGCGTTTTCAATCGAGATCCACCATTTCTGCTTTTCTTCGCTCATGCCGAGATACAGTCCGATCACCGTTCCGAACAGCATTCGCAAAAAAGCGGCGATGATCGTGACGAAGATCGTATAGCGTGCACCGTACAGCAAAAACGTCAGCAAATCATATCCCCATTTGTCCGTTCCGAGCGGATGTTCCCTGGACGGCGGTGCCGGCAGGGTGATAATGACCTCCTTGCCGTCCTTCACTTCTGTTCGCGTTTTCTCTTGAAACGTCAAGTCGTACGGAGCGATGTACGGGCCGATGACGGCCAGTATGATCAGCAGGAAGACAAGCGTGCCGCCTGCGACAAGTGAAATATTGGAACGATTTCGTATCATTCGCTTACCTCCGCGATCTGAAAAAGATACGCCGCAAAAAGCGCTTATCTGTAAATCAAGGTGCGCTCAAACACGTACAGTATCAAGCGAATGAGCATGTACACCAGGATCGACAGAAAGATGATTCCCATGAGTCCCATCACGGCGGTCGTAAACTGATAGGACGACTCCCTGGAAAAGATAAACCGGGTCAAACCGACGACGTTGAGTGTATACTCGACGATAAACAGGTTGGCGACGGTAATGGCAATCGCTTTCTTCAAGTCGGAAAAGAGAAACGGCTTGATGTTTTTATATACGTGATGCAGCTGGATGTGCCAGCGGCTCATTCCTTTGGCCAGTGCGGTGCCGATGTAGTCTTCCCCGCTGATTTGCACATACTTGGTGCTGACGACACGGAGCAGAAAAATCGTCGGCCCGAGTGAGAGAACGGTGATCGGAAACCAGTCATTCTGCGCGTCACTGACCGGTGACAGCGTAATGATGCGCATCCCTGTCAGCTTGTAAAAGCTGATCGCAATCAAAATTAAAAACAAAATCAGAATAAAGTCCGGTATCGTCGAGAGCACGTCCAATATCCGCTGTAAGAGCCGCACGATGCGGAAGCGCTGGAGAAACAACCCGAATGCGACGCTGATCAGCACTGAGACAAGTACGCTGGAAAAGAGCAGCTTAAACGTGTTTTCCGTATAGGGGATGATGTCCTTGGCAATGTCCCGTTCCGTCGAGCCGATCCAATAAGTGCCAAGTGTGCCTTCCCCGATTTGTTCGACGAGAAAGACGGCGTGGCTGACGATGTTCCCCGGCTCAAAACGCACCTCGTCCTTTTCCGTATAGAGCATGAGCGGCATCCCTGACAAGAGGACGATCAGGCAAAACATACCGATGATTTGCTTAATGGCATTCACATTCTTCCCCCCTACTACCTGAAACAATACTACATCTTTCGAGAAGGTGACTATATATTCGGAAATATTTTATCATTTTTTATTTTTTCGGCAAAAAAAAATTAAACGCCTCTCTGTTCTGATCAGCGTTTATCTTCCATGTTCATTTTAAGACGAGTACCTGTATTTCTAGTTCTCCCAGGTGTCCCAAATCGAGCGGAACTGCCAACGCTTTCCCCGCGCCATACATTGATTGGTGATCATCGACTAGCTGCGGCGGGGTGATGTCAATGGCTACCCCTTGATTAAACAAGATGGTACTGGCATTGCCGGAAATCATATTGCCCAATTCAGAAATTGCGCTTTTGCCCATTTCATCCATTTCACTGATCGGGAAGCCTCCCATCATCGCAGAAACGATTCGCATGGCAACGTCTTTGTGAAGACCAAAGATAACGTCTCCCTCAATATGGCCTGTCATCCCGATTTTGATCCAGATATGATCCTCGTAAAAGGTCACATCTTTAATCGAAAGATCGCCACGCTTCGGTGAGATGTTACACATTTGCTGTATCACAGTTGAAGCAGATTCAAGAAATGGATTAATATATTGGGCTTTCATCCGTATACAGTTCCTTTCTCTGCTAGTCTGACCCTCTAGCCCCATTATATTTTCCACTCTGCCTGGAGACAAGCGTTTATTACTAATTTTTGCTAAAGAAGTGGATCGGAATGCCTGGAAAAAAAGACTGTACGTGCTCCACATCGCGGTAGACCACGTAAATCTTCTGGCACGTGCGCAAATCCAGCACAGGAATGCCGACTTCATGAACGCTTAATTGCCACAGCGGATCCGGCAGCCTCGAAAAGGCAAAAACGGTATCGCCAAAGTGCAGGCAGGCCTTGATGCACTGCTCGTCGCCGTACCCCTCTCCAGCTTCGAGCAAGTGAATCGGCTCCAGGCCAAATCGCTTTAGCAAATGCTGCCGATCCGACAGCTGTTGTTGATCTTTCCTGGAGACCGTTCGCCTTGGTGACAGCAGCGGGTAGTGCTCCGGCAAATACCGGCGGTTGATCCCGTGATAAAACAAGGCGGCTACCTCTTCCCTGTCACGCTGAGTTCCTTTTTCACCTGTCGACCCAGTGCGTCGACGGCCACGACCGTACATTTTTCTTTGCCGGCTTGTATCGCAGGGATCGTCAGACGGAATGCTCCCTGCTCGTTCCAGTCCGCTGCCAACTCTTTTTCGCCGTAGTAGAATTTCAGCGAGAGCGGCGCTGCTCCCGTTACCTTGCCGCGGACAGTGAGCTGTTCTCCTGCCGGAGCGACATAGCTGGCCTTGGCGAAGGCGACAGAGGGCTGTGGCAGTGGTTTTCCCTTGTAGTTGATCCGCTGCTCCTCCCGAAACAGCACCAGATTTCCCCCATACGTATCGACATAGGCGTGAACGGGCAGCTTGGCGATGTTCCCGGCTTCATCTTTGCCTTCGATTAACAGGCGATGATCTCCCGGTGGCAGTGAGATGAACTGTATAAAGTCCTTGTGCACCGGTTTTTCCAACTGATCCTCTTCCCAGCTGGAGACGATTTGTCCATTCAGGCTGACTTCCCCCTTGTAGGTGATGTCGCTGTATTGAAAGCGGATCGGCAGAAGCATTTTCTTCGTGGCCGAATCGAAGATGATCTCTTCTGTGCCGTCGTTGACCAAGCTGACGAGCGGCGGCGTCTTGTCGACGATGATTCGCTGGGTAAACGACCGGTTGTTCCCGAACGCGTCGGTAGCGCTGTACTCGACGTAATGCAGCCCTTCGGGAAAATCGAGGATCGTCTGGAACGTGCCGTCTTCCTCTACCTTGACAGGTGCCTTGTTGATCGTCAGCTTGACCCGATCGAGCAAATCCTCGCCACTGATGCGGCCTCTGATCGGTACGTGCTGTTGCTGGCTGACGATGAGCTGCCGGTAGAGGTTATCCGGGAAAAGCACCAATGGCGGCGTACTGTCACTTTTTCCGTTGAGATTGATCGTCGTGATGTTTCCGGCGTAGTCGTAGGCGACCAGCATCAAGCGGTTATGCGGCTTGCTGACATATGTGCCGGTTTCTGTGGCGGAATACGGCCCACCGACTTTTTTGCCGTCGACGTAGAGCAGGTAGCCCTGGACGTCCTTGTCCTTACTCGTCCAGTTTATCCGATTTCCGTCCAGATACGCAGTGACACGCGGCGCTTCCCGATCGACCGTAATCGGCAGGGTCAACGTCTGCCAACTGGAATTGCGCTCGTCGATTCTGGCGCGGATGACGAACTGATACGTCCCATCCGGAACAGGCAGATACTCTCCCTTTGCCGTGGAAAAGGCCTTGCCGTCCCAGCCCCATTCTTTCTTTTCCGTGTAGTAGTAGCCGATCCCGAGCTTGGACTGGTCGTACTTCGTTACTTTCTCGTCTTTCACGAGTGAACGCACGAGATTGCCGGCGCGGTCGACCACGTCGATCGTCAACTGCTTGGCATTGCGGAGAAATGTAATCGAGGGAGCGGCGATGTCGTAATGTCCGTCACCATTTGGCGAGAAGGCGATGTGCGTTGGATCGATCTTGACGCCGGCATGCTCAGTAACCCCGGTCACTCCCAGGTAGTCGCGGTACTTCCACTTGTCATTTTCTTTATCCTGATACCATGTCGTCTTGACTCCCGTCCGCTTTTCCTGGCTGCCTTCTTCCCACATCGGGGCATCCATGATCCGCGGTTCGTCCCAGTCGCCGAAAAAGCCGTAGAACGGCACGTGCAGCGTCGGCAGATCGGTGGCTTCCGGCTTCAACTGGATGAATCCGTCGGCAAAGACATTCCGCTTGGTCTCTTCCGGTATGATCAATGTGACTTTGACAGCCATTTGCGTCCCGGGGGGAACGGTCACCCGTTCCGGTGAGAATTGCAGCTTGGCTCCGGCGAGGGGAACCTCCGACAAGCGGTTGACGCCCTCCAGATGCAGGTCTGTCATGATTCCGAATGCATCACGCAGTTGATAAGTCAGCGGCTTCTTGCCGAACTTGTTCTGAACCAGCAGCGTGAAAGACGTTTTCGTGCCGATTTCGCCTAAGGACAGACCGCCTTTTCCATTTGTATCTGTGACGATGACCGGCGTTTTGGCGGCTTTTGCCACTTGCAGCATGCCTGCTCCCTGTACCCGAGGCGAGTAGGGCTTCACCTGATTTTTTTCCCCCACGGAGACATGGGCGATCTCGCGTGGATCCAGGATCGGCTCTGCCGTGTTCATCGCTGCAGCCTTGAGTGTTTCGACCAATGCCCGGCCTTGCAATTTGCGTCCCTGCTTCTGGTACGCTTGCTTGAGCAGGGCCATGCCGCCGGCCACATGCGGTGTAGCCATCGAGGTACCGCTTTTCACGGCGTATTCATGATCCAGCACCGTAGACAGAATGCCTCCGCCTGGCGCTGTAATTTCCGGTTTGAATTGCAGATTTGGCGTGGGGCCCCAGGAGCTGAACGACGAGATTGTCCCCCCGTTTGGAAACGGCAGTGCATTTTCGCCGTACTGCCCGTCAAAGGAAATCGTGACGCGCGAGCCCTTTTTCACGGCCTCCGCGATTTTTTCCCCTGTCTCCTTTAAAATGGAGACGGCCGGAATGTTCTTCGCCTCATTTGCGCTGATCAACAGCGGGCCTTGCTGATTGTTGTAGATGATCACTCCTGCCGCGCCTGCCTCTTTGGCCAGGCGCAGCTTCTCTTCAAACGTAATATCGCCCCGCTCGATGAGCACGACTTTGCCCTTGGTCGAGATGTTGTAGTCCTCTTTCTTCCCCTTGCCGACGTAGATCAGCTCATGGCTGCGAGCCAGCGCTTGAGTCGGATTCAACGGCGCGCCGTTGCTCGGCTGACCGACGAAGTAGACGACCCGGCCTACATGGCTGACCCCGTTTACGGCAAAGCTAAGTCCGGCAAGCATCGTCGAATTGGCGGAAGCGACAGAAAACGCATCTGGAGCCAAGCCCGGCGACCCGATCATCGCCACGTCGGGATTCGAATCGAGAATTTTGTCGCTGCCAAAGGAGCCGTCGTTGCCTGCCGCAGCGACGACGATAACACCATTGTCGACGGCTTTTTTGATGGCGAATTGTTCGGCGCTGGCATCGTCTACGTAACCGGCAGATGAACCGAGGCTGAGGTTAATGACATCCGCTTTTTTTGCAATGGAATCGTTAATGGCGAACAAGATCGACTCGCTGAAGCTCGACGTATCTCCCTGGTAGTTGCTGAACACCTTTTGGCTGAGCAGCTGCGCTTCCGGCGCAACGCCTTTTACTTTGCCATTGGCCGCGATAATTCCAGCGACGTGCATGCCGTGCTGGGATGAGCCGACATCGTTCGTCAACAGATTTTTGTCCGCCCAGTTGTAGCCCGGGATGATTTTTTGCGGGGAGCCGGACTTTTGTACAGCCAGCCGCTTGTCGCGCGGATTGGGCATGTCAGGGTGCCCCTGGTTGATCCCTGTATCCACCACCGAAACGAGCATGCCTTCTCCCCTGACGCCATCTTCATGCCATGCCTTGGTCGCTTCAATCATATCCAATGCGGAGGTAGGCAGTTCTTTTCCTTTCACTTGTTCCTCGCTAATCACATTCCCCATCCGAGACCATTCGTCGGCGTGGTCCCGCTGCAGCTGATTCGGACTGACCGCATGATCTCGAGCGTTCTGAAGATCGTGCAGCACCTGTGCGGACAGCGCCCCTGATCCTCCTGCTGTCGCCTGAATACGGGCGGGGTATACCGTTGTCGGCAGAAGAAGCATCGGTATTGCTACGCCTAAGGAAAGAACCCGTTTTTTCATGTCCTGCCTCCTTTAGCAATGATTGCATTCTACGTATTAGTTTTGCTTGTGCACAGGATGGCTATTCAAGAAATTGACGGGCTGAATATCAAAGGAAAAAACGAAAAAGAACTTGTCTCGAACTGTCGTGGTAGGGAGAGAAAAGAGGAATGGGCTCCGTTCGTTGCGGCTTCTGCAAGGGAGCAAACACTGTCCGGCTCCACTCCAAAAACGGCACGCCGACCAAAATTCCGAAGAAGATGATTCAAACGTAGAGTTGGTCTATAAAGCTGTGCCGTTTTTTCCGCTCCGCCTGGGCTAAGCCACAAAGGCCTCCGCCCATTCCTCTTTTCTCTCTCGGAGCGACTAGACAGAATCAACGTGCGGAAAGATTATTCTGCTTTTCTTGTTATTCCGCTCAGAACTCGTCTTGGTTTACATGGCTATACAAGGAAACGAGAACCATTCATACAGAATGTTCGGGGAGAGAATGAATCGAAAAGCCGCTGGAATTGTTACCACTTGTTGAACACAGTAGTAGATAAATTCCACCAGTCAGTGTACAGCTTCCGGATCATCCCACAAGCACTGCAGCCAGGGAATCGCCAAGAAGAGATAAGCGGAGCTTTTTGACAGCGC
>CAMIVR010000189.1 GCA_946402065.1 uncultured Brevibacillus sp.
GAGCAGCTGTACGCCACGCGTTTTGGCTTGCTCCATCAGCGTCCGGGCCAGATCCAGCTTGTCTTCCTCGCAGAGTGAGGAGCCGACGCTGTACCCTTGCGCCTTGATGAACGTATTGGCCATCCCCCCGCCGATGATCAACGTATCGACCTTGGTCAGCAGGTTCTCGATGACGGCAATCTTGTCCTTTACTTTGGCCCCGCCGACGATCGCGGTGAAGGGGCGCTCAGGGTTCAACAGGGCACCGCCGAGAAACTGGATTTCTTTTTCCATCAGCAGCCCTGCTACAGCCGGAATGTACTGGGCAATCCCCGCTGTCGAGGCATGCGCGCGGTGAGCAGCGCCAAATGCATCGTTGACGAAGTAGTCAGCCAGGTCGGCGAACTGTCGGGCCAGCTCGGGATCGTTCTTTTCTTCCCCTGCGTGAAAGCGCACGTTCTCCAGCAAAATCACGTCGCCATCCTGCATGGCAGCGACTGCTGCCGTCACTTCCGGCCCGACTGAATCGTCCAGCTTCTTCACCGGTTTTCCGAGCAAAGCTGCCAGGTGTTCACCGATGGCAGTCAGCCGCATGTCTTCCACAACAGCTCCCTTCGGACGACCAAAGTGACTGGCCAGGATCACTTTTGCCTGTGCATCGATCAGATATTGAATCGTCGGCAAGGCAGCGCGAATCCGGGTGTCATCGGTAATCACTCCGGCTTGCATCGGCACGTTAAAATCCACACGGCAAAATACGCGTTTTCCAGATAGCTCAACATCGCGAATCGACTTTTTGTTCACGTCCAGACCTCCTTATGTAATAGAACCCTACCTGCCCGCGTCACGGTTGGCAAAATAGATCTTCATAGGAAAAAAGGAGAGGTTGCTTCCCCTCTCCACAACAGTTCTATTGTACGTGTTAGAAGCCACGCTGTGCAACATACAAACATAAGTCGACGACGCGATTGGAATAGCCCGACTCATTGTCGTACCAGGAGACGACTTTGACCATGTTTCCTTCCAGAACCATCGTCGATAGCCCGTCGATTGTCGAGGAGTTGGTATTGCCGTTGTAGTCAGTGGAGACGAGCGGCTCGTCAGAATAGCCGAGAATTCCTTTCATCGGGCCTTCTGCTGCCTGTTTTAACGCTTGGTTGATCTCTTCTACAGTGGCGTCAGTCTTCAACTCGGCGACGAGGTCCACGACGGAGACGTTTGGCGTTGGCACACGCATGGCGAATCCGTTCAGTTTTCCTTTTAATTCAGGCAGTACGAGTGAGACAGCCTTAGCCGCACCAGTCGATGTCGGGATGATATTCTGTCCGGCAGCACGCGCGCGGCGCAAATCCTTGTGCGGCAGGTCGAGAATTTGTTGGTCGTTCGTATAGGAGTGTACCGTTGTCATCAGACCGCGAACGATTCCGAACTGATCGTTTAACACTTTGGCAAACGGCGCAAGGCAGTTGGTTGTGCAGGAAGCGTTGGAAATCACAGTGTGCACCGACGGATCGTATTTGTCTTCGTTTACGCCCATAACCACGGTAATATCTTCGTTCGTGGCCGGTGCCGAGATGATGACTTTTTTCGCCCCACCCTCCAGGTGTTTCGCAGCATCTTCCCGTTTTGTAAAGCGGCCAGTCGATTCTACGACGATATCGACGCCGTATTTTCCCCAAGGCAACTGGGCCGGATCGCGCTCTGCCAGTACGACGATTTCCCTGTCGCCGACGATGAGTTTGTTCTCTCTCGCTTCTACCGGCAGATCCAGCGTGCCGTGAACACTGTCGTATTTCAACAAGTGAGCAAGCGTTTTGGCATCAGTCAAATCATTCACGGCGATAATTTGTACATTCGGATGCTTCAGTGCTGCCCGAAACACATTGCGGCCAATCCGTCCAAACCCGTTAATCCCTATTTTCACCATATCCAATTACCTCCCTAACATTCTCTTGTTACGTTCCCGCTAACCCGCGCTGTTTTACGTAGTTTCTCGGTTTGCACCAGAGTCACGATAACCGTCAACACCGGCAGAATCAACGGAAACAGCATATATGGCAATGCCGCTAAAGTCGCCACGCCAATCGTGACCGTGTTCATGATCGCCAGCCTATTCCATGGAATGAGCACTGGCATGATCAATGTAGGCCCAAGCATAGTTCGCCCCAGCAGCTTGTTCCCTTCCAAACAGCGTCAGCGTCGCTCCCAAGATCAGAATCGGTACCGTTCGGTTGCAGATGATCATGACCACCAGCAGCGATAGAGTGACGCTTTTGGCCACAAGTCCCGCTCTCCCGGGGGAATCCGCGATTGCGTACAGTAAGTAACGTAACCAAAACGGCGACAATCAAACCGATGACGAGCAGGCAAACAGCCAACCAGTGACATGAATGTACTTCCTTCCTAATCAGTTCCCGACAAAATCGCTCGTGCGGCTCCTTCGTCAGTGATGAGTACATTCTGGCAAGACTGTGCGGCAAATGAAAGAATTGCCTTGGCTTTGCTGGCCCCTCCGGCGATCGAGATGACTACCTCGGCCTCTTTTACGTTATCCAGCTGCAGGCCAAGCGTCGGCATCCGCTCGACAACCTCGCCTCTCTCGTCAAAGTAATACCCAAACGCTTCCGCCACTGCTCCCGCACGCTCCAGCTGCTCCAGCTCACGGGCCGCGTATTTGCGCCGCTTTGCCATTGTCAGAGCATCGCCTATCCCGTGCAAAATGATCCGGGCCGACTGCAAGAGTCGCAACACTTCTACGACTTGCGGCTCTGCCAAGAGCGACTGTACGGCATCTGGCCCCAATCGATCAGGCACATGAAAGAGGCGATATTGCGCTCCGGTATTGGCTGCCATCAAGGAGACGAGCATATTGGCCTGCAGCTCCGCCTGTTCGCCCACGCCACCGCGAGCCGGAACAAACTGTACGCTGCGAAAGACAGGGGCCGGCTTTAGCTGGGCAGCAACACTCGCTATACTGGACCCGCCAGTTACTGCGACGACATCGTCTTCTTGCACCCGCTGGCGGATTACACGAGCGCCAATTCTGCCCAATTCCCGCTTCACCAGATCGGATTGATCCGCGTCGCCGTGTACGACGATCACTTCGGGGATGTTCAACCGCTGCTGGAGTCTGGCAGCAAGCTCCGTCAAACCGAACAGCTCTCCGACGATCAGCTCTGCCTGTTCAAGCAGTCGCTGCCCTTCTTCCGTGACGCTCATGCCAAGTGAGGTTACATCTAGTAATCCACTCTCTTTCAAAGTGTCTACCTCAGCTCGCAAAATACGTTCGGTTGAGTTCATGACTTGCGCCAAAGCGCGGCGGCCAATCGGCTGCAAATGCTGAATGGACAATAGCAGCATATAGCGCTTTTGCAGAACCTGCACATAATCCGGCACAAGCTTTGTCTGTAGCTCGATGAACGCTCGCATCGTTTCCTTCCTTTGCGAAAAGTATAGGGACGAAAAACGTCCCTCGTATACAAAATATGTCCCGCGTGATCCAAAAAAAATAAACAACCTACGCTTTAACTGTAGCACATTCCCTTTTTCTGCGCAAGCTGCCCCCGCCTTGGGGAGTGTACGACCTCGTACCCGGTTATGGCGATTGCTCGCCGATTCGCCTGTACAGCTCTGCACGCAATTCCGCCTCGGACATGACAGAGCGGATGGAGACAAAAACCTCATCTCCATCGATTGCCACAACCGGGATCGTCAGCATGTATTTTTCGACGAGAGCCATGTCAGACTCGATGTCGACGATTTGCAAGGAGAGCGGAATGTCTTCGGCTACCCGATGAATCCGCTTCTCCACGTCGACACAGAGGTGACATCCTGCTCTGCCGTACAGTGTGAGTTGAAACATGTGGTTTGTCATCACTCGTTAGTACCTCTTTCACTTCATTCCATTACGTTCTGTCAGTGAAAAAGCGGCCCATCGTCACATACCCGTAGATGAAGCCGCCGGCGATCGCTGCAAATGCGATCGCGCTATTAGTAACGCTTCCGTTTCGCCGATGAGGCGATCATCATTTCTTCACGGTATTTTGCCACAGTTCTGCGGGAGATTTCAATCCCCTCTTGAAGCAGCAGTTCGGAGAGTTTTTGGTCGGAATGAGGTTGTTTGCGATTTTCTTGGTCGATCAGCGCCTTGATTCGCTGCTTGACGCTTTCGGAGGAAGCTGCGTCGCCGTTCGCCGTCGACAGAGCGGAAGTGAAAAAGTATTTTAATTCAAACACACCGCGTGGAGTTTGGACGTATTTGCCGTTCGTCGCCCGGCTGATCGTCGATTCATGCAGGTTTACCCGTTCGGCAATCTCTTTTTGCGTCATCGGCTTCAAGTAATGAATGCCGTGCTCGAAAAAGTCCCGTTGCATTTCGACGATCGTCTGCGTCACGCGCATCAGGGTCAAGCGGCGCTGCTCCAGGCTTTTGGCCAGCCACAGGGCGGCGTTCAGCTTTTCATGGATAAACTTTTGCGCTTCATCCTGCGTGTTTTCCGTCTTCAGCAATTTTTCATAGAAGCTGTTGATCGTCAATCTCGGCGCCGAGGCGTCGTTGACCAGAACGATGTACTCCTTGCCGACCTTTTCCACGGTGACATCCGGGATGACGAATCGCGTCTCGCCCTGACTGTAAGGGGCACCGGGCCGCGGGTTCAGCGAGCGAACCACATCGGCGATCTCCTGGACCTCTTGCAAGCTGCACTTTACTTGATCGGCAATCCGCTGATAACGGTTATTGGCAAGATCCAGCAAGTGGTTCTGCACGACATTGACGATTTTCTCTTCATCAAGTCCTTCGTGCTGGAGCTGCAGGAGCAAACACTCTTCCAGGTTACGCGCGCCGACTCCGACTGGATCAAAGTGCTGAATGACAGTCAGCACGTCCTCGACTTCCTCGACAGAAACGCCGAGACTGCTGCTGATTTCTTCGAGAGCGATCTCCAGATAGCCCTTTTCATCCAGATTTCCGATGAGGTACAGGCCGATCTTTCGCTGTGAGGGTGTCAGCCCCTTCACATAGCTGAGCTGTCTTTCCAAATAGTCGTACAACGTATATCCCGGTCCACGCACGTGATCGAGCGGATTGTAAGTGCTTTCACTTTTGTTTACAGAATATTCGCCCACAGCCCGGTTGCTGACGATCTCTTTCCAGTCGAACTGGGAGGGCGTACTCTCGGCTTCTTTTTTGGGAAAATCAATCGTCGCACTGATTTCTTGCAATTCGATGACCGGGTTTTCCGTTGCTTGTTCTTGCAGGTAGCTGTGCAGATCGATTGCGGAGTATTGCAGAATTGTTATTGCCTGTCTGAGTTCAGGCGTCATTACCAGCTTTAGTGTTTGTTCTTGGTACAAACCAAATCCCATATTCATACCCGCTGCCCCCTTCTGCCTGACTTTTTTGAGCAAACTCGGCTACGCCACCACGGCGCAAGCCACGTGTGGCAAACGTCCCGAAATCGTTCGTTATCCATCTCCATCTGGTACTATCTTATTCGACAGCTTCATGCAATTTTCCTGCCAAAGCCAAAATGTGTCGCATAATTTTTAATTATCTCCATTATATCCCGATTCGCGTTCTGCTGTTATTTAAAATAACAGGCAAAAAACCTAGGATATGGATAATCAGCTCGGAAATTTGCGTCAAAATTTGCATTTGCCCCACAATTATCTATTTTATTTATTAAATCAAAATATGACAAGATTCGGCAAGCATATTGTCGAAAATGTAGCCACCGATGACTGGGAGCGTTCATGGAAAAAGAAATTGTTTGCAAGTTTTCGGCTTATATTGTAATATAAATAAGTACGTTTCAATTGTTGCTATCTACTCACTCACGTAAACAGGGTAGTAGAACCGCATACGCCCGTAGCTCAGTGGATAGAGCAGTGGTCTCCGGAACCACGTGCGGGGGTTCGATTCCCTTCGGGCGTACCATTATCGAACGAACAAAGTCTGTCTGAAAGGACAGGCTTTTTTAGTGCATAAAAAACAAAGCCCGGGTACTTGCTGCACCCAGGCGGAAACGATTGCTACTTGTCCCGATCATTCATATATTTTTGCGAATACGCCTTATTCGTTACAAAAATAACAAGTCCGACGAATCCGATAAACATGGCGATTCCAAGCACAATTACCATTGTCACCGTTAGACACCCCCGTATCGTGGCGCAGGAACGCAACTGCTCGTCTACGCCAGCGTGCCCAGCCCTGTAGTCTGCTCCATTATAATCGAAGTCGCATATACCTTACAATGTAAACTGCTGCAAAAAGACCGTGAATGAAAAAAGCTTCTGATCCATCCACCGTTAGGCTTTTGGATCGGAAGCAGTTTACAGTAAAATTATTTCGTAGCAATGAAAATTGTGTTTGTTTTGTTGTCCACCGAGATTTTTACACCCAGCTGCTGCACAACATATGTCAATGGAACGAGTACGCCCCCTTGAATTGCTTTTGGCTTCGCAGGCACTTGGATTTCTTTGCCTGCTTTATATCCTACGGATTTGCCGTCAAACAAACGAATGCTTGTTTTATCTTTTTCCAGCAAGATTGATCTTTTCATTTCATCCCACTTGGATCTTCCGCCAATTGCTTCCATCAGGTCAAACGCCGCTACGTAGACAACACCGTTTTCTATCGTAGGAGCAGTTTTAAAGGTAACCTCTCTCAGATCAATTTTAATGGTTACATTCGCTTTCACCGGTGCTGCCGGTGCAACTGCCGCTGGCGCTTTTACAGGAGCTGGAGCCGCAACAGGCGCAGGCTTTGCTACCGGAGCCGGAGCCGGTGTCGCAGGAGCTGGCGCTGGTGTCGCAGGCGCTGCTGGTGTAGCTGGCGCTGCCGATGCTGGTGCAGGTGTTTCTGCTGCGGGTGCTGCTGGTGCTGTTGTAGGCGCGGCAGTCCCTTCTTCAGTGGTTGTACCGTTTGCTGGTGTTGCTGGCGGTGCATCTGTACCTTCAGTTGTACCTGCTGCAGGACCCGTTGCAGGAGCCTCAGTCACTGCGGGTGTTGTAGGCGTTCCTGTCTCTTCCGCGAATGCAGCACCAAGGCCAACACTGCTGGTCAATAGTGTAGCAGTAACGACTACTGCCGGTAATTTTCGAAACATAAAATACACTCCTCTTATTCAAAAAATGGTTTAATCAAATTACTATTCGACATGCTTCATTTTTATCCTGCATATATTTTTATTTATTTTATCAAATTTTGCCACAAAACACATTATACACAGAATGAGTGTTCTTGTTGATAATTCTGTGGATAACATTGTATCCATTCAGGCAAATAAACGTTTTGATAGCGGCGATTATGCTTATTCTGCGGGTAACACGACAATTTATCCACATTATCAACATTATCAACATTATCCACAAGGCTACCCTGTCTTTTTCTTGCGCTACTCCCCCTCAGCATACTTTTTGCCCTTGCACATATGTATGATAATGGCGAAATCGCTCAATTACCAATGTTTCTCCGTTTTTTCCGGGCCATGTTTAATCCGGGCCTTTTTTGGCATTACTGAGTAGAGAAGAAACTGCTCTTTGTGTTTGACCTTTATTGACCAAATGTGTATGATAAGGATGAGACGAGAGGAGGAGTAAGGTATGCACATGAATTTGATCCCGACAGTTATTGAACAAACAAACCGCGGTGAGCGCGCTTATGATATTTATTCCCGCTTGCTGAAGGACCGGATTATCTTTTTAGGAACACCGATTAACGACGCTGTGGCCAATATTGTAGTAGCACAATTACTGTTCCTTCAAGCGGAAGATCCGGATAAAGATATTAACCTCTACATCAACAGCCCTGGCGGCTCGATTACTGCGGGGATGGCGATTTACGACACCATGCAGTTCATCAAGCCGGACGTTTCGACGATCTGCATCGGCATGGCTGCGTCGATGGGTGCCTTCCTGCTCGCTGCCGGAACGAAAGGCAAGCGGTATGCTCTGCCAAACAGTGAGGTCATGATCCATCAGCCTCTCGGCGGTGCGCAAGGGCAAGCAAGCGACATCGAAATTGCTGCCAAGCGGATCATTAAGATGCGTGAGCACTTGAATCAAATCTTGTCTGAACGGACAGGGCAACCACTCGAGCGCATTCAGAAGGACACCGATCGCGACAACTTCCTTTCCGCCCAAGCTGCGAAGGAATACGGCTTGATCGACGACGTGATCGCTGCCGCGCCCGGCTCTAAAAAGTAATCAGGCGAAGCATCAGCATATTGTTCACGACAAAAGTGGCGTGTAGACTGGCAACAGTTGTACACGCCGCTTTTATTAGAATAACCCGGGAGGTGCTTTCCCGGGTTCATCGGCTATCGCTCGACTAATTGATCGATTGGAACGACTTGTGTATCCGCCGGATTGCGCTCCGTATGTACGCGAGCGGTGTTCGCTTGCTGATCCAGCTCGTCGATCCAGACTGCCTCGCCATTGAAAGCCACCTGGATCTTGGCCTTTGATTGAACGATTTCCTGGGCGCGTGAATAATCCATACGTTTTCCTCCTACTCTCGTTCTTCTCCGCGAACGGCCTCGTTTGTCGTGTATTCTCCATCCATCGAGTCAGTTGTCGTTTCCTCAATGAGCCCGTTTTGGTCGGAAACATTTCCGCCCCCCAAGCCTTCATTGACCATTCGATCAATATCCATAAAACTGCTATCCCGTCCTTCGTGCAACGAATCGCCTTTTGGTCCTACAGCTTTGCCCATAGAGAACCCCTCCTCGTGTTCATTTTTCACGCACGCTCGTCCCTGTCTGGACCGCTTGCGCACAGTCAGCAGGCATCTGTATCATTACTGACCTCATCCATTAGCAATGCCCTGTTTTTTCGCTGCCATGCATGACGCCTGTAAGGGTGTCCCAAGCGGGCAAATAGAAAAGTCGACCGCTGACCTCGTCAACAGCCGACTTTTAAACAAACATGTGTTTCCACCACATTGCCTCTACTCTTCTTTGCTGACAAGAGAGGCCAGATTTGATACTGCTTGCGATGCATCCGGACCTTCAGCCGAGATCGTTATTTCTGTACCCGAACTGATAGCCAGGCTCATTATCCCCATAATGCTTTTGGCATTCACTTTTTTATTGTCTTTTTCCACGAATACTTCCGCTGCAAAACGGTTTGCTTCCTGCACGAAAAACGCCGCCGGGCGTGCTTGCAAACCTGTTTTCAATTTCACCATAACTTGTTGATGTACCATGTTATAGTACCTCCTCATTTCCATTACTCGATATTATATTATATCACGTAGTTATACGGGAACATTTTGTTTTTCTTTTAATTTATCGGCGATTTCGTTAATTTTCCTAAGCCTGTGGTTGATGCCTGACTTGCTGACGACGCCGCTTGGGATCATCTCGCCAAGCTCCTTCAAATTGATATCGGGATGCAGCAGACGCAGCTCTGCTACCTCGCGAAGGCGCACAGGCAGGTTTTCCAAGCCGACCTCCCGTTCGATCAAGCGGATGTTTTCCATTTGCTTGGTGGCCGCATTCACAGTCTTGTTGATGTTAGCGATTTCACAGTTATGCAAGCGGTTGACCGAGTTGCGCATGTCTTTGACGATCCGGACGTCTTCAAAATAGAGCAACGCTTGATGGGCACCGATCAGGCTGAGAAATTCCGTAATCCGCTCGCCTTCTTTGATGTACATCACATAGCCCTTTTTCCGTTCAATGCACTTGGCATTTAGCTTGTAGCGGTTTGCCAGCTTGGTCAAGTCTTCGCAAAAATCCTGATACGCCGAAAAAATCTCCAGGTGGTAGCTGGATGCCTCGGGGTGATTAACCGAGCCGCCAGCCAAAAAGGCTCCGCGAAGAAAGGCAGCCCGACAGCACGATTTCTTCACCAAATCCTTTGAAATCCCGGGATAAAAAGCAAGCCGTTCATCCATAATCCGCAGATCCTGAAGAATCTCACTCGCTTTATTCGGGATTCGAACGATGTAGACGTTGTTTTTTTTCAGCCGCATTTTTTTGCGAACCAACAGCTCTGCATGTAGTTGATACACTTTTTTCAGCAAACTGTAGATGCGTCTGGCAATCGCCGCGTTTTCCGTAGATACGTCAAGAACAAACCGGCCAGTGCCAAATTGAATGCTTCCATTCATACGGATCAATGCAGCTAATTCTGCCCGGTTGCAGCATGTCGAATTTTCCAGCATGGTTAATTCTTTTTTTGTGTGTGCGGCGAATGACATCCTTGTTCACCCCTTTCGTTGCTTCATCAGTGAGACGATCTGCCTGCTTACCGCTTGGGCGTCATGGCGCAGATAGCCATCCTCAAACGTGACGAGCGGTTCGGCGATAATCTCGATTCCCAGCTGCTGCAAGCGTTCCAGATCGCAAAGAACCGGTCCGGCACCCTTTTCCGCATACTTTTCCAGAATATGCTCCGGGATAAGCTGTGAATTGACGATAATCGTGTCCAAAAATGGCCCGCCCACGTGCTGGTACATGACAGTTACGTGGTCGGATGCGGTAAACCCTTCTGTCTCTCCCGGCTGGGTCATGACATTGCATACGTATACCTTTAACGCCGTTGCCTTCTTTACCTCTTGAAACAGTCCTTTGACCAGCAGGTTAGGCAATATGCTCGTGTACAAGCTTCCGGGACCGATGAGAATCGCGTCGGCGTCCGCAATGGCCTTGACGGCTTCATCGAGTGGCACGACATCGGCAGGCTCCAAAAAAACGCG
>CAMIVR010000190.1 GCA_946402065.1 uncultured Brevibacillus sp.
CGCCGCTGGAGCTGAAAGTCGAGTTCGCTCACGCCGGGCAAGCGGAAATGGCCGCCGATATTCTAGGGTCCGTCTACCACGCCAGCTCTACCGAAGTCTCATGCATCGTCAACGACCAGGATGAAATGTACAGAGCGATGCGAACGATGAGCAATCTCGCCGGAACTGTCAGATTTTTTTAGCTTGAACGACGAATGCGAAAAGCAAAACAGACTCCACGTCATGGAGTCTGTTTTTTTGTCCCGAGAAAGCAACCTCAAATGCGCAGCATTCTCACACGCTCATCCAGATCGCGGGGAATCCGGTTTTTCATATCAAACAAAATCGGTTCGCTGCCCATCATGCCGCAGATGCTATGCCAGTCCAGGTCGGCAAATTCCGCCTGCACGGCTGCCAGGATGACGGCATCGGCCCCGCGTACCGCTGCTTCCAGCGAATCCATCTTGTGCTCATGGCGAGACGGCACTGCCGGATCGTACGAACGCACGTTGGCACTCTTCGCCTGGAGGCAAGCGATCAAATCGCTGATCGGACTCACCCTGTCATCGTTGGAAAAGTCCTTCATCGCCAGACCGAGCACGGCGATTTGGCTGTTCGCCAAATTCTTTCCTGCTTCGTGCAGCGCTGCTTCCAGCATTTTGACCAATGTTTCAGGTACGTTATCATTGATCCGTCGCGCCGTGCTGATAAGCGGCATGGAGACGTTCAGCTCGTTCGCCTTTGGCAGCAAATAGTAGAGGGCATTGGGCAGACAGAAGCCGCCTACTCCGGGTCCCGGCGTCAGCAGATTCACCCGCGAATGCGTATTCGCCACTTTGATCAGTTCAAACGTGTCGACCCCGAACGCCTCGGAAAAGCGGGCAAACTCTTGAACCATCGCAATGTTGACATCCCGTTGAATATTCTCAATTACTTTTGCCGTTTCGACGATGCGTATGGTCGAAATCGTCACTTCCGTATCATTGATAAACGCGAGCAGCTCTTTGCCTTTTTCCGCACTGGCCGGATTCACTCCCCCGAGGACGAGCGGCATTTTGATGAACTCTTCGAACGCTCTCCCCTCGGCAATCCGCTCCGAGCAGTAGGTCAGGAAAAAGTCCGTGCCGGCGACAAGACCGCTGGCCTCTTCGAGTATCGGCTGAATGACTTCTTCCGTCGTCCCTGGCACAACCGTGCTGCGAATCATGATCGTATCGCCTTTTTTCAACACTTTGCCAAGCGTCAGCGCACAGTTTTTGAGAGGCGACAAATCCGGGTCGCCGTTGTTGACAGGCAGCCCAACGGTGACAATATAATGATCAACCTCACGGGCAGCTTCTTCGTACGAGGTCGTCGCGCGAAAACGCCCCTGGGC
Organism: uncultured Brevibacillus sp.; assembly: GCA_946402065.1. Classification (GTDB taxonomy): domain Bacteria; phylum Bacillota; class Bacilli; order Brevibacillales; family Brevibacillaceae; genus Brevibacillus_D. The sequence goes on from CAMIVR010000190.1 coordinate 1,355, forward strand.
CAACTGTTCACGCAAAATTTCAGGCAGCGTCTTGCCCTGATAAGCTTCCAAATGATGAGATACACCCGCGTTAATTTCCTCGACGACGCGCGGCAAAGCATCGACACCGATGACCCTGGCACCTTTCATCGCGTACGTTAATGCGAGTGGCAAACCGACAAATCCTAGGCCAATCACCGCTACACGGACAGAACCGGACATGGATCTCGCCCCTTTCAGGTTACGTAAATAGAGTAGTTTCCACAAAACTTGACGGAGTAGCAGCCGGTGTATTGGGCACCTGCGGTATATAATAGACGAAGTAAATCACTCCACAAGCCAGAAACAAGATACAGCACAAAATCAACACCTTGTACAACGTTTCCAAGGCGGCTTCACCTCACCTATCCATCAACGGTTAATTATACTCGCGAGTCGACAAAGCTTCAATGGCCTGACCGGGAGAAAAGTGTCCGAGCTGCGAAAACTGCCGGGGTACAGGTGTCCATTTGAGACACCTGTTCGCACCTTCAAAAGCTTACAAATATACAGTAAGCGGTCCTTGAACATATACTTGGCAGGCCAGGCGATACCCGAGGTCGATCTGCTCACTCCCCAGGCGGTACCGCTCCGTCTCACTCGCTGGCGCCGCAGAACCGGACGGAATGTCCATCCGCACGCGGCACGCCGTACACTTGCCTGTCGTACACATAAATGCTGCCGGAAGCTTGGCCTGAACCATTGCCATGAGCAAATTGGCGCCCGGCGACACTTGCAGTTCCTCCACGCTATCGCTCGTCACGACTGTAATGCGAATCGTCTCCATGCCAGTACGCTCCCTTTCCCGGAAGCTTGCCGTCCATGTTACATGGACAGGCTCGCCCCGATTATATAGGAAAAGCCAATCGACAAAATCATCGCTATAAACCCGATGGCCCGGTTGTCGCGTTGAATCTCTGCATCAATATTGGTACTCGGCGTTAAAAATTCAAAAATAAAATAGCTGAGCAAAAGCAGGACAAACCCGAATGACGACCAGACCAATGACCGACCGATGCTGTCGTGATGCTGGATGGAGAAACGAAAGATATTGGCAATGCCAAAAATTTTCCCCCCCGTAGCCATCGCTACGGCGAGATTTCCCTTTTTTAATTCTTCCCAGACACGGTATTTCGTCACGAGCTCAAAAATCGTCAGGAAGAGAATCATCGTCAGTCCGGCAACAGAAAAGTAAGCGGCGGTCAAAACGTACGGGTTGCTAAGTAAATGAGCCACTTGGCCACTCTCCTTTGAAAGCGATGTGCCAAAAGGTCAGGGAAGACCTCCGGGTACATCCTGATTCCTTGAACAAACGAATTTACTTCAATTCGACGATGGTCGCCCCTACGCCGCCTTCCCCCTGGCCACCCAGGCGAAACGACTTGACGTTGCGGTGGCTGCGCAGGTACTCATGCACGCCCTTGCGCAGGACGCCCGTGCCATGTCCGTGAATGATGGAAACCGAATGCAGTCCGGCAAGCAATACTTCGTCGAGGTACTGGTCAATCTCGCGGATCCCGTCCTCGACGTTATACCCGCGCAAATCCAGCTCCATTTTGACGTTGTCGCGTGACGATTTGACCGCCGTATACGGGACGGGAGCCGACTCTTTGGACGGCTTCAGCACATTCATGTCGTCGCGCTTGACCTTCATTTTCATAATCCCGATCTGCACGAGAAACTCTTTGTCCGTTATTTTTTCCAGGACGACGCCCTTTTGTCCGAAGCTGTTGACCAGCACTTCGTCGCCAACCTTGATCAGCGTGGCGCGGACAGCCTTGGCCGGTTTTTTCACTTTTTCCTTTTCCAGCTCCAGGACGGCGTGATTGAGCCGCTGCTTTGCTTCGATCAAGCGGTGCTCCTTCACTTCCACCCCTTCCCGACGCATCTGCTTCAGCTCGCGGATGATCGCGTCAGCCTCTTCGCGGGCGAGCTGGACAGCGATGCGCGCCTCTTCCTCCGCTTTTTCCAGCAGGCTGTTTTTCTCCCGGGCGAACTGCTCCCGCTCGACTTCCAGCTGCCTGCGCACGGCTTCTACCTCGCGCCGCAGCTCTTCGGCTTTCTGGCGTTCCCGCTCGGCCGTCTTCTTGTTTCGCTCCAGGGAAGCAATCATCGTCTCCACCTGGTTGTCTTCTTCGCTAATCGACGAGCTGGCCCGCTCGATGATCTCATCGGGCAGCCCGAGTCTGCGGGCAATGGCAAACGCATTCGAGCGCCCCGGCACTCCGATCAGCAAGCGATAGGTCGGGCGCAGCGTCTGTACGTCAAATTCGACGCTGGCATTGATCACATTGGGGCGATCGTAGGCGTACGCCTTCAACTCGCTGTAGTGGGTCGTCGCGATTAAACGCGCTCCACTCTGGACAACATAATCCAGAATGGCCATCGCCAATGCTGCCCCTTCTGTCGGATCGGTACCTGCTCCCAGCTCGTCGAACAGAACGAGACTTTTCTCATCCATCGTTTGCAGGATGCGAATGATGTTCGTCAAGTGGCTGGAGAATGTAGACAGGCTTTGCTCAATCGACTGTTCATCGCCGATGTCGGCAAAGACAGATGAGAACAGACTCATCTCGCTGCCTTCCTCGGCCGGGATGTGCAGCCCTGCCATCGTCATCAGCGCGAGCAGTCCGACGGTTTTGATCGAGACGGTTTTTCCGCCCGTGTTCGGTCCGGTAATAATGATCGCCGAGTAGCTGTCGCCAAGCTCCACGTCGGTGGGAACGACGACCTCGGGTGCAATCAGCGGATGGCGTCCTTTTTTGATCCGCACGTAGCCGCGTTCATTCAGCTTCGGGCTGCTCGCTTTCATGCTGTAGGCAAGCTGGGCCTTGGCGAAGAAAAAGTCAAGATCAGCCAGCGCATCGATGTTTTCGGCCAACTGCTCGACGGCGAGGCCGACCGCTTCGGTCAGCTTGTAGAGAATGCGCTCGATTTCGCGCTCTTCTCTCAGCTTGACTTCGCGCAGCTTGTGGTTCATTGCCACGGTCACTTCCGGTTCGATAAACAGGGTTGCTCCGGAAGCCGACTGATCGTGAACGATTCCGCCGAAGACATTGCGGTACTCCTGCTTGACGGGGATGACGTAGCGGTCGCCGCGAATCGTCACGATGCTCTCCATCAGCATTTTCTGGTACGAAGACGAGCGTGTAATCTGGTCCAGCTTTTCCCGGATACGCGATTCCAGCAGCCTGATTTCCTGGCGCACCTGCCGCAGCTCCATGCTGGCGCTGTCCATGACGTCGCCGTTTTCGTCGATGCAGTTCTTTATCTCGGTCTCAAGCTCCCGCAGCCCTTCAATCCGCTCTGCAGTCATTTGCAAAATCGGCAGGGGTTCGTCCTCGCACAAATCAAGTAAAAAGTTCTTCAGCCGCCGTCCCGAAAAAATCGTGCTGGCAATATCGAGCAGCTCCATCGGGGCCAGCATCGATCCGAGTCGGGCACGTTGAACGGCAGGGCGAATGTCGCGAATTCCGCCGAGCGGCACGCTGCCTTTTAAGCGCAAAGCGGTACTGCTCTCGCTCGTCGCCTGCTGTGCTGTCCGTACTTCATCTATGTTTGTGAAAGGAACTAGTTGGTTCGCTTTTTCTTTCCCGAGGATCGACGTCGCCTTTTCTTCCAGCAACGCGATCACTTTATTGTATTCCAAGGTTTTCAACACCCGTTGTTCCACTGCTGTGCCTCCCTCTAGCATTCATTGTTTCATTATACCATGCCGTCAAGAGCGGTTCCAAAAATTGCAGATCAGCGTGTTACATACTTTATCGGCCCATTAGGCAAAATGTAAAGGAAGACCAAACTCTACTTGAGGAGGAGACTATATGACGATTCTACGCCATGTTGTCCGCTTTGTAGTGGCAGCAATCGTATTGATGATTGTAGGTTTCTTAGTACCCGGTTTTGCAGTAAGCAGCTTTTGGACCGCTTTGTTTGCAGCGATTGTCATCGCCTTGATCGGGTGGGCAATCGAGGCCATGTTCGGCAATCGCATCTCGCCTTACAATCGCGGGATTGTCGGGTTTTTAGTCAGTGCCGTGGTCATTTACCTGACTCAGTTTGTCGTAGCTGGCTTCCGGGTAACCATCCTTGGCGCATTGCTCGCTTCACTTGTGATCGGGATCATCGACCTGTTCATTCCGATCAAAACACACATGGATATGCGCAACGGCGATGCGGGAAATCGCCAGGAAACCTAAATCTGATCAATATCAGACAACCGAACTGGGGTGATCTACCCCGGTTTTTTCTTGCGTTCGGCTTTCGTGAAGGCATAGAATGGAGAAAGTGACCGAGTAAAGGGGAAGCCAGATGATTGTTGAATCGTTGCGCGTTTTTGTAACCGTAGTCGAACAAAAAAATTTCTCCCGGGCGGCAGAAGTTTTGCATCTGTCGCAGCCGGGAGTCAGTTTGCAAATTCGCAATTTGGAGCATGAATTCGGTACGAAGCTGATTCACCGTACGCCGAAGCTCGTCAAGCTCACACAGGCAGGCGAGATTTTGTATGAGCAGGCCCGCCAGATTCTGCAGCTCTACCAGCACGCCAAGCAAGAGATTGACCTGCTGCACAACACGGTAACGGGAACATTGAAAATCGGAGCCAGCTTTACGATCGGCGAGTACGTGCTTCCACATCTGCTCGCCGAATACGCAGCACAATACCCCCATGTGGAAATTGACGTGAAGATTGCCAATACGGAAGAAGTCAGCCAAGCGGTCCGGTCATCGCAGATCGACATCGGCTTGATCGAGGGCGACGTCAGCTACAAGGATATTTCGATCAAGCCGTTTATGAAGGATGAGATGCTGATCGTCGTTCCGTTTGGCCACCCTTTGACCAAAAAGCAAGCGGTGACCATCGACGACATGCAGAATCAGGTGTGGGTGTTGCGGGAAAGCGGCTCTGGCACCCGCTCGTACAGCGACCGCCTGATCGAGGAATACGATCTCACGGTCAAGCGCTCATATGTCTTCAGCAGCAGCCAGGGCGTCAAGGAAGCGGTCATCGCCGGACTGGGGATCGCCGTCGTCTCTGCCTGGATCGTCCGCAAAGAGCTGGCAGCCAATGAAATCGCTGCGATCTCGCTAAAGGGCAAGCGGTTTTTCCGCACATTTTCCATCCTGCTGCCACCACAGCCGCCGACGAAATCACTGGAAGTGTTCTTGCAAAAGCTCGACTCCGCCCAAACCTTTTCCAGCTGACCGGACCTCGCGCGGGCTCCACATTCGCTTGGGCATTTCTTCAGGCTATTCAGCCGGCTACAGCGGCTATGGCTTCACAAAAACCGTCTTCATTGCGGTAAAAAATTCGATCGCCGCCTGCCCTTGTTCGCGGGAATGAGAGCTGGATTGCTTCATACCGCCAAACGGGGCTTGCAATTCCACTCCTGCCGACCCTCGGCATTTCCGTGTAAACATTCACTTGTATCCAATACCTCCTGTCAACGAGATTTTTTGCCAAACAAGTAAAAAGCCAGCACGCAAATGTGCTGGCTTTACTCTCGTTACAAGCTATGCTGTTTCTTAGCGTCAGCCTGAAGTATTCGCAAAAGCTGCTCGTACTCTTGGCGTAACCGAATGTATTCGTCGGCAATATTTACCGCCGTCAGGACGGCAATCTTCGCTGTATCCAGTCGATGATTTCCCTGGCCAATCTCACTCATTTTATCATCGACATACCCTGCTACCATCCGCATGTGGTTAATATCTGCCTTACCACTGAGCCGATATTGTTGGCCGTAAATCTCCACTGTCAAGCGAGTTTTACCTTCATCCTGCACGCAGGCTTCCTCCCAACCTCGATTACTTCTTTAAGGGTACTGAAAATGACTGGCTTCGTCAAGGATTTCCTGCGCCGTCAGCAGTGCGCTACATCCGCAGCTCGGCACCCGCTTTTTCCTGCAAACTTTGAATGACTTTTGCCGTTACTGCCTGCACTTCTTCATCCTGCAGCGTGCGCTCCGGATGACGGTAGACGAGTGAGTACGCGATGCTCTTCTTGTCCGCGGCAATCCGCTCGCCTGTGTACACGTCAAACACCGTCAGCGACTCCAGCAAGTCGCCTGCCTCCTGGCCGATGATGGCAGTCAATTGCCCTGCCGGCACGTCTTTGTCGACGACAAGGGCAAGGTCGCGCGTAATCGCCGGGAATTTCGGCAGCGGCTTGTACTCCTTCAGCTTGGTCGCATGTCCGATTAACGTGGACAAATTCATCTGGAAGACGTACGTCGCGGAGAGGTCGTACTCTTTTTCCGCAGCCGGGTGCAACTGTCCGATAAAGCCTACGCTCTCGTCAGCTACGAGTATTTCCGCAGTGCGGCCGGGATGCATGCCGGAACGCCCTTCTGTCGGCTGGAACTCAACACTGCTGATCCCCAGGTGCTTGAACAGCGATTCGACGATGCCCTTCGTCAAGTAGAAATCCACTTCGCGCTTGAGTCCTTGCCAGTTCATCTGATTCCATTGGCCGGTCAGCAGTCCGGACAGGTAAATCGGCTCTTCCGGCAGCTTCGTCAACACCTCTTCGTCGCTCAGGTAGACACTGCCAATCTCGAACAGCGCGAGATCGTGGTTCTGTCTGTTCTTGTTGTAAGCGGCGGTGAGCAGCAAGCCCGGTACGAGGCTGGTACGCAAGACACTGTGCTCTTCGCTCATCGGCATCGCGAGCGGGATTGCGGTCTTTTTCGCGCGTTGCGGGTGGACCAAAGCGTACGATACCGTCTCGGACAGCCCGCTCGCGATCATATGGTGTCTGACGGAGCGGCGCACTGCCTGTTCCGCAGTCAACTGTCCCTGTGTCGTCTCCCCTTCCGGCAAGGTCGTCGGGATGTTGTCGTAGCCGTACAGACGCGCTACTTCCTCGATCAAGTCCTCCGGCAGCGTAATGTCAGGGCGGCGAGTCGGCACAGTCACTGTCCACGTATTGGCGGAAAACTCATACGGGAACTGCAGCCGGTCAAACAGCGGCGACACTTCAGCAGCCGTCAGCTTCATGCCGAGGTGCTGATTGAGCTTATCCAGTGACAGGGTCACGACATTGGCTTGCGGCTCGCTAACCTGGGCACTGGCGATGCCTTTGGAGACGGTCGCCCCGCTCAGGCGTTGAATCAGCAACGCAGCCCGGTCAGCTGCCTGTACCAGGCGCGCCTGGTCGACCCCTTTTTCCCAGCGGGCGCAGCCTTCTGTGCGCATCCCCAGCATCCGTGCGGAGCGGCGAATGGACTGCGGTGTAAAGTACGCCGATTCCAGAATGATCTCCGTCGTTTCCGGAGTGATTTCCGAGTTGGCGCCGCCCATGATCCCTGCGATTGCCAAGCCTTTTTGCTTGTCGGCAATCATCAGTGTCTGCTCATCCAGTCGGCGCTCCTGATCATCCAGTGTGACGATCGTTTCATTAGGCTCTGCCAGACGGACGACGATTTCGTGATCCACTACCTCTTGGGCAGTAAAAGCGTGCAGCGGCTGTCCGTACTCCAGCATGACGTAGTTGGTGATGTCAACCACGTTGCTGATCGGTCTGACACCGGCAGCCATCAAGCGGTTTTTCATCCACTGCGGCGACGATCCGATCGAGACGTTCGTGAAGTGACGGCCAGCGTACTGGTAGCAGTGTTCGGGAGCGGCGATTGTTACTTTGACCGGATTGTCTCCGCCGTTTTCGACGACGTTGTTCTCAGGCAGCTGCACTTCGCGGCCGAAAATCGCCGCTACCTCGTAAGCTACGCCGAGCATGCTCAAACAGTCGGAACGGTTTGGCGTCAAGCCGAGCTCAAGCACATAGTCGTCCATGCCCAGGTACGATACGGCGTCCATCCCGATTTCTGCATCCTCTGGCAGCACCATGATGCCCTCTTGCTGATCCTTGGCGAGCAGCTTGTCGTTTAGGCCGAGCTCTTTTGCCGAGCAGATCATGCCTTGCGACTCCACGCCTCTCAGCTTGGACCGCTTGATGTTCAGGCCGCCCGGCAGCTTCGCGCCGACGAGGGCGACCGGGACTTTCTGGCCTTGGGCGACGTTTGGCGCTCCGCAGACGATTTGCAAATCTTCGCCGGCTCCCGCATCGACGATACACACGCTCAGACGGTCGGCATCAGGATGCTTGCTGCGCTCCTTGACGTAGCCGACGACGACCTGGGATACTCCCGCATTGCGCGATTCGATGGTTTCCACTTCGATTCCGCTGCGAGTCAGCTTTTCCGCCAGCAGCTCAGGTGTAATGTCCGTTAAATCGACGTATTCGGACAGCCAATTATAAGATACTCTCATGTCATTCGCTCCTCTCTAGCTCCGGTTGAACTGACGCAAAAAGCGCAGATCATTCGTATAGAAATGACGGATATCGTCAATGCCGTACTTTAACAAGGCGATCCGCTCTACCCCCATGCCAAAGGCAAAGCCGCTGACTTCATCCGGATCGTAGCCAGCCATTTTCAGCACGCGCGGGTGGACCATACCGGAACCGAGAATTTCAATCCAGCCCGTCTGTTTGCACATCCGGCAGCCGTCTCCGCCGCATTTGACGCATTGAATATCGACTTCTGCGCTCGGTTCCGTGAACGGGAAGAAGCTTGGGCGCAAGCGAATCTGCTGGTTTTCCCCAAACATCTGGCGGGCGAAGGTCAATAGCGTCCCTTTCAGATCGCTCATGCGAATGCCTTTGCCGACGACCAGTCCTTCGATTTGCATGAATTGATGCGAATGTGTGGCATCGTCGTCGTCGCGGCGGTACACTTTCCCTGGGCAAATGATTTTGACCGGGGTCTGCCCAGCTTTCTTCAGCATCGTCCGCGCTTGTACAGGCGATGTATGGGTACGGAGCAAGATCTCTTCCGTGATGTAAAAGGAATCCTGCATGTCGCGGGCAGGGTGATCCTTCGGCAGATTGAGCATTTCAAAGTTGTAGTGGTCCAGCTCGACTTCAGGTCCTTCCGCCACTTCAAAGCCCAACCCGATAAAGATGTCCTCCGCCTCTTCGATGATGCGCGACAGCGGATGCATCGTTCCCGTCGGCAGCGGGCTGCCGGGAAGCGTCACATCGATTTTTTGCGAGGCCAGGTTGCTTATGTAGAGACGGAATATAT
>CAMIVR010000191.1 GCA_946402065.1 uncultured Brevibacillus sp.
TAAATTCAACCGTGCCCACTCCGGTGTAGTTCACTGCCTGGGCAGCCGTCACCGCAGCCTGACACACTTTTTCACGCGTTTCGCGATCGAGGAATGGAGAAGGACTTTCTTCCACGACCTTTTGATGGCGGCGCTGAATGGAACATTCCCGTTCCAGCAAATGCAGTACGGTGCCGTGCTGGTCCGCGACAATCTGCACTTCGATATGGTGCGGATTTTGCAGATAGCGCTCCAAAAACATCGTATCGTCGCCAAAGTAAGCCTTCGCTCTGCCTTTTGTCGATAAAAATGCCTGACGCAATTCATCGTCGTTATGGCAAATCTGCATGCCGATGCCACCGCCGCCGGCACTCGCCTTCAGCATGACCGGATATCCGACTTCCTGCGCTCTCAGAACGGCCTCCTCGGCGGTTTCCATCGTTCCTTCGTATCCGGGGACGATTGGCACGCCCGCATTGCGCATGACTTGTCTGGAGGTGATTTTGTCGCCCATCTGGGCAATGACCTCTGGAGTCGGACCGATAAACACAAGCCCTTCTGCATGGCAACGCTTGGCAAAGGCTGCGTTTTCCGACAGCAGACCGTAGCCTGGGTGGATCGCTGTCGCCCCTGTCGATTTCGCCGCCGCCATAATCGCCTCAACGTTCAGATAACTTTGCGGGACCGGCGGGGGACCAATCAAGACGGCTTCATCCGCCTCGCGGACGAACGGCAGATCGCGGTCCGCTTCGGAGTAGACTGCCACCGTAGCAATGCCCTCTGCACGGCAGGCGCGAATAACCCGACGAGCAATCTCTCCCCTGTTGGCAATTAGCACTTTTTTCATGAAAAACCTCCTTCTTAAGCTGGTTCAAATCCGGAGAGTCTTACTGGACAGACAGCGCCAAACGCCACCGTCCGTTTTTACAGCCATGCTTCTTCCCCTATTTTGCCACTAGTCGGACAGATGTTCTAGGGTTAATTTTTTGCTTATACTTTTGATGTTAACTGATTTTTGCGCAAAATCAACCAAAATGTCAAAAAGTGCGCAGGTCAGTCTAAGATCGTTATGGAGAAATATCGGGATAGTTGTGTATAATAAAATAGATTGGGGGATATTCGTTTGTGAGAGGAGTTGTTAACAAATGTACGAAGTGAAACGGTTGAGTATCAATTATAAAACTCTGGAGGAGTTTCATAAATTTCGCGAATTTGGTCTGGAAGAACTGTCCATGAAGGAGGATCTGGAGGCAAACATCGTGGAGAACGATTCGGAATCTCCATTTTACGGAATTTACGACGGCAATCGCTTGGTAGCCCGGATGAGCCTGTACAAAATCGATGAAAAATACGATCGTTACTTCAGCCCGGCCCAAGACTATTACGAGCTGTGGAAGCTTGAAGTACTGCCGGAATACCGGAACAAGGACATGGGCACTGCCCTGGTCAACCACGGCAAAAGCTTCGGCTCGCCCATCAAGACGAACTCGCGCTGCCGTGCCGATGACTTCTGGCTGAAAATGGGCTTTAAGCCCGTGAAGTACAACCCTGTCCGGGACCGCGGCGAGAATCCTTACGTCTGGCTGCCTGAAGGCGTAGGCATGCAGGACTAACAGGCAAACAAAAAAGAAGCGGGCACGCTGTCCGCTTCTTTTTCGTTTGCCGCCGTATGGGGCTGAAACGCTACCCGTCCCCCCCTCAGATGGCCAGACATTTCCTTTTATTCGATTCGCTCCAGGTTGCCATTCGAGTCCATTTTAAACACCGGTTTCGCCGCTTCTTCTTCTTTTAAAAAGGCCAGCTTGCGGGCGCGATCCATAATTTGTACGAGTGCTTTGTAATCCTCATTAACGCCCTGCACGTTTTCCAGTTCTTTTTTCATCCGCACGTTGGCTTCTCTCAACTCTTTTAACTCCATGTCCCTGTGCTCCAGTTCATGTTCGAGCTGCCTCAATCGGCGGAGGGTTTCTTTTTGATTCGTCAACAGCCGAATCGCCGCGTCAATGTCGTGCTCCTCATCCAGTTTGGCAGCGATCACAGCCGGCGCGCTTGTCATGCTTGTCGTCACAATTTGCGGCATGGGCGAAGGAATGGAATGTGCCGCTGCTTGCGGTTCCGGGGCCTCGGTAGCAAATTCCGTTCGCGCCATGACTCTACCGATCTTCTTCAACTGCTGGCGCTGTCCTTTCGCGATGGCAATGGCGGCGTCGTAGCGCTTGCGAACTGCACTGTTCCACCTAAACCCACATGCGGCAGCCGTTCTACCAAGTCGTTGGCCTACTTCTTCAAATGCCGCTAACTGGGTGCCGCCATCACGAATATGCCGAAGCGTAACTTCGGCTAGTACCAAATCGTCGTCTTCTGTCCAAGCATCTTGTCTGGAAGCTACCATTTGCTGTCCCTCCCGTTTATTTGAACACTTGGCCTCTTGACACTTTTTGGAGAGGCCTTGGTTGATCTTATGTAGACAAGAATTCACGCTGCATTCTTATCTACCTAAAAAGGATGATTACTCCATCCTATGCCTTTGCCTACTCTGGTAGAATCGCTTTCTACTAGAAAAGTATCCCCAGGCATGTACAAAATTAAACGGGAGTAAAACTATTTTCGCCTTGTCCTATTAGCTATTTCTTCTTGAGAAAACGCTCCACGACAGCCACATGCCGGTCGCTGCCCCACAAGCGGGCGCATTGCTCTATCTCCATGCGGATTCGCTCGCTTCGCTCCATTCCGCTGCGTTTCCAGCCCAAGATGCGCATGTAGGCCAGTATGCCTTCGAGCGGTTGTGCGGCGATCTTCCCGGCAAATGCCTGCACGTGATCGCGCAATGAGGCCGCAGGATAGACACCGTCCACGAGGCCGAGCTGTTCCGCCCGCCTTGCATCCACCCGCTCCCCTGTTAGTAGAAGCGTTAATGCGGCCGTCTCGGGCAGCTTGTCCAAGAGCCTGGCAGCGCCTCCCCACCCTGTCGTGATGTGCATGCCGATTTGAACGAATCCCAGTCGCGCCGCTTCACTGGCAAAGCGGAAGTGGCAGGAGATGGCGAATTCACAGCCGCCGCCAATCGTTGCCCCGTTGATCATGGCGATCGTCGGCTTCGGGTAGGCGACGATCCGCTCCAGCAGCTCTCCCACTTTGCTCAACAAAGGCAACGCCTGTTCAGCACCTCTGACCGACATGAACTGCTCGAGATCCCCGCCGGAGATAAACGTATCGCCCGCTCCGGTAAAAATAAGCACCTTGACTTCGGCATCGTCCTGAAACTGGTCCAGGACAGTATGCAGTTCATCAATCATCAACAGATTTATTGCATTTTTTACATGCTCACGAGTAAATGTAATCCAGCCGATCCCGTCCTGTTTGCACACCTGTAACGTCTCCACGCTGATCCCCCCTGCGATTTTGCGTTCATTTCGTTCCATTTTACCTCCGGAAAGATACAGAAAAAAAGAGGGAGCGCCGATTCGCTCCACTCTTGCTTTGATTACGCACAGGTTTTTTTGTTGCTTCGCGGGGTCAATATTTTTTTCATCGCTGCTGCATTGTATCCGATAATCAGACTTTCACCATCTGTGAGTATGGGCCGTTTGAGCAGGCGCGGCTCTTCGCTGAGCATCTCCAGCAGCTCACTCACGGTCAGATCGTTGATATCTACGCCGAGGTCTTTGAACTTTTGGCTGCGCGTAGACAAAATCTCGTCTAATCCGTTGGTTGTCATCTTGATAATGTTCATTAACTCTTCGACGTTGGGCGGATTTTTAAACAAATGCCGTTCTTCATACGAAACACCGTGTTCCGTAAGCCATGCTTTTGCCTTTCGACAAGATGTACAGCTCGGGTATGTAAAAAATGTCAGTGTTTGCTCAGGTGCAGCTACTGTCATGGTAATCCCTCCCACATTAGGGTTCTTCTTTATATGGTACCGTTACGAAAATTATAAAACCCGCGTTAACACTATGTCAATATTATTAAATATAAAATATTTTGTACCAAACTTTGGATCGCACACTCAACGCTTAACATTAGCAGTAAAATCGGCTACACTAGGAAATAGTACTCATTTGAAAGGGGAGAAGCGAAGTGGATAATGATGCACAAAAATTGACAAGCGCTTTGGCTGATCCTACGCGGTTTTCCATATATCAGTTTGTGTCCTCCAGAAAGAACCCGATTACTGTTCAAGAAGTGGCAGACGAATTTTCCATTCACCCTAACGTAGCGAGGCTGCATCTGACAAAATTGGAGGATGTTGACCTGCTGAAATCAATCTCTGACAAAAGTGGAAAAGGCGGAAGGCCCAGCCGATTGTACTCGCTTTCTGACCAGGTAGTCAGTTTGCAATTCCCGCCGCGTAATTATCAGCTGCTGGCGGATATCGCTATCGAAAGCCTGTTGTCATTGGGAGATATCGGCGAGGAAGCTCTCGTGAAGATGGGAAGGCGGATGGGACTTGAGGCCGCCAAACGCGCATTGCTGGAACATCCGCTTAACCTTGTCTCTGCTCCTATTGAGAAAATACTCGATCATATCAACCGACTCGTCGTTGCCCAGGGATTGAGGCCGGAAATCGAGATGATCGACCAGAAGACGTTGCGCTTCCGCGTCTTCAACTGCACGTTCTCGGAAACAGCGAAGCGCTTTTCGCACGGTGTCTGCAAAATGCACAACGCTTTGCTTAACGGTATATTTGAAGCCTATTTGGGGGAGATTGAGATGAGAGAGGAGTCCTCCATGCTCACCGGATGCCAATCCTGCAACTATACGGTTGTCCGCATTCCTGAGCCTTCCTTGTAGGAACTCGTCATAAAACCGTCATAACCTTACCGTTTACACGTATCTTCCTGTCCGATATAATGGGAAGGAAATCTTACTACATGTTCCAGAAGGTACTTCTTGATTTGACGTACTGATGGGGATAGCTTTCGGATTACTGCCAAAGGGGGGATACAAATGGATCGCATGTATCGTGTGCTTAGCTTCTGGACCTTGATGTTTGCTCTCATGGCGTTCTGGGGCGAACTGATTTCTATGTCATTGCTGTTTTTTGGTTTGACTGCTTTCTTCTTGTCTCTTGGCTACATGAAATTGTCCGAGAAAACCTACATAAAAATTTTCTTCGGGTTCATGTTCGTATCATTCGTCGGCTTTACTTACTATACGATGTTCATGATGCCGTTGGGCGGAGGAGAACATTCGTTGGCGACATTATCTATTCTGTAAACGTTCTACATTTGGCCCCGCCTGCATTGGCGGGGTTCTTTTTGGTCGATAAAAATTTATAAAAATTCTTATCGACATAAGCGCAACTAAGGCTGCGTCTGGTGCGGCGCTTGCAGGAAGTCGGGGTGGCCGGCTCCTCTCAGTGAAGATCATCGCAATGGCGTATATTTCTGCATAAACCGAAACGACTGCTCCCGCGCTCCTCCTTTGCTTTGGACCAACACGCGAAATACGCCGCCCATCCCTCCCGGCAGAATCAGCTGCTGGATGGCCCGGTTGCGGCGCATCGCCTCGCTTGTAAACGGATCGCGGTCCGTATGCTGCTGCAGCCTGGTCAGTATGCCGCAGCGAATCAGAAATTCATCCTGTCTCAAGAGGATCAACGGCTCCAGTCCGACAGCAGAACCCCAGCGCATCAGCAGAGAAAAATTGACGTGTGCCGTTATGTCCTGCTCTCCGACGTGGATATACGGATTGTCGTGAGCTTGATGCCGATAGTAGCACATCAACGTCCCGCGTTTTCGGCTTGGGTGGTACAGCGCCGCCTCTTCATCGCCGTAATCAATCGTCAGCACATACCCCTGCCGCAGCATGCCGCTGACGTGCGCAATCGCCTGCTTCATGCCGCAATTGACCTCGGCTCGCATTCCCTCGGCAAGCTTGGGCTGTTCTGCCGCCAGATACGCTGCCACTTGCTCTGTTACTTCGGGCAAAAATCCTTCGCAAAAACTCATCTCTGCCTCGTTCCAGCCTACACCCACTTCCTGGATGTGACCGCCAACCCGCTCGATCAGATGGACCGGATAGGCATCAAGCCATTCATTGGAGAGCACAACGCCGTCAATCGACAGCGCATTTGCCGCTTCCTCCACGCTGGCAAACCACTGTTTTTCCAGCTTAAGCCCGCGCAGTGCCTCCTGTTGCAAACAGCGATGATACGGACTTGACTCCACAGAGATGAACCGCAGGCGCTGCCACAAATCCGGTGCGGCCGCGTAGATTCTCGTGAGCAGATGCTTCATCAAATAGCCCGTGCCGCCGCCGATTTCCACCAATGTCGGCAGCTCAAATCCGCTTGCCCGCAGCAGTTCAATCGCGGCGTCGGCGAGCGTTTCCGCAAAGACAGGATGAACCGTCGCACTGGTGTAAAAATCACCGGCCTTTCCGACCTTCGCCCTTTTGGCCGGGTAGTATCCCAGCTCGGGATGGTAGAGGGCCAGTTCCATAAACTCGGCGAACGGGATCATCGCGACCTCGCTTTGCTTGATTTTGTCTCTGATCAGCGTAACAAGCTCCATCTGTTCGACCTCCTGTCAGACTTTTTTTCACACAAACACAGGCACAACCGCTATAATTAAGCAGAACCGTTTATATAATGTGGAGAGAGGATTGTAGACGAATGAAGAAACAGCTAAGCTTGCTGTCGTTCTTGCTCATCTGCTCACTGGCGTTAGCCGTAGCCGGATGCAGCAGCGGACGGACAGCCAAGGAAGCAGTCGTCGCAGCATATAAACAACAAAACCAACTGAAAGCCTACAGCTTTTCCGGGACGATCAAACTGCATGGCGGCGTAAAAAACGATACGTTACATAATACACCGGAAGTCAAGATGTTTTTAGAGGCGCTCAACCTTTCCGAGCTGCACTACCACGGATCAACTTCTGTCAACCCGATGCGGCTGGAGCTCACACTCGATGCAAATCTTGCCCTGGAGGGAACGTCCACGCATATTACCATGCCGATCTTGATGGAGCAAGGAAAAGTCTGGATGAAAATACCTGCAGTCCCTGCCTTCCCGGAAATCAACAAATACACAGGAAAGTATCTGGAGTCTGAGTACACAGCCAGCAAAACCGTCCAAAATGAGCTCTCGTCCCGGCTGCTCGATACGTTTTTCTCGCCCTTCGATGCAGCTTACTTCATCGAACCGCAATCGTCGGACATCGGACTGCCCGCTGACGTGGCCGCTGATAGAATCGTTGCCTTCCGTGTCACGAATGATATGCTGCCGCAGTTTTTACAGACCTTGCTAGGTACAGCCTTGCCGAAAACGTTAGACCTGCTTGCCAAATCGGAGTTTTCCGGAGAAGGTGACCTGGCATTTTCCAAAGAACGGGCGGACGAACTGAAAGCCCGACTGGAAGCGGTACGCAAGCAGCTCCAAGCTGACAGCGACTGGAAAAATCAAGTCGAATTGAAAAAAGCAGAGTTCGTGACAGCCATCGACAAGCAAAACAACATGCCCTATCAGCGGTTTGCGCTCGATCTTGAGCTGACGCCTGATGAACAGACCGGGACATTTGCATTCGGAGCGACGATTGAACAAAAAATGCATACCTTCAACAAGGAACCACATTGGGAGCTGACTCCGCCAAACGCGGAGGAGACGATTCATTCGGAAGATTTGTTCGGACTTTACGGCACATCGTATTAAGGTGAAGCTATGTATCGATACATTCTCATGTTTTTCGCGCTTTTGCTTCTGATCCCTGTGCTCCCGACAGGTGCCGAAGACACTGCGGATCTGGAGCACCTGATCCTGCAGCAGCATCTTACGCAAAAAGAGCTGGAGCGCAATCTGGCGGTCATTAAATCGGAAGAGAGCAAGCTGCTTGCAGATATCGCCCAGCTGGATATGGACATGGACCGCCAGGCACTGATTATCGCGGCCAACAGGCGTCATGCCGGTGAAATTGCCCGGTCGTACTACACCGGGCAGAGAAGCGGCCTGCTCACGCTCTTGTTTGATACGAAAAATTTTAACACCTTTTTGGTTTATTACAACTTCCTGCAGCTCATATTCGAAAAAGACATCAAGAAGCTGGAGCAGTTCCAGGCTGAACGGCAAAAAGCAGTCGAACTCCAGGCGCTAAAGCAGACGCGGTTGGCGGAAGTGAAAAGCCTGCGTTCCCAGTACGAAACCCGACTGGCGGAGATGATTGCGGTCCGTACGGAAAAAGAGCAGAACCTGCAAAAATTGCCTGACCCGACCGCCGTCCAAGCGCTGATGGATCACCTGTTGGCCGACTGGCAAAAGAAAGGGCTGCCGGCTTTCCGCTCGTACTTTGGCGTATTGACCAAAGTGATGTTCCAAATTCCCGAGATGATAACACCGGATCGGATAAAACCAACCGGCTTTCTGTCCCAGACCTTGACGATTAAAGAAGATGACTTCAACCAGTTTTTGGTAGCCAAGGATCCGTTGTTTCAGCAGTCGCATTTTTCTTTTGACAACAATCAGCTGATCGTCGAAGGCTCCTACGAGCAAATGAACATCAAGATGGTCGGCGAATACCAGCTCGTTTCCCCGACCGAGCTGCAGTTCCACATTACGCAGCTTTTCTACGACGGTTTTCAACTGCCTGAGACGACCGTTGCCGAGCTTGAGAAGGAATTCGATTTGGGCTTTTACCCCAGCCTGATCTCGCCCAATATCAAAGTCGAAGGCATTTCCCTGTTGAACAAGGAGCTCTCGCTGCAAATAAAACTATCCCTGCCCTTCAGCCTCAACAGCGAAAAGAACTGACGAAAGACCGGCCCATCAGCCGGTCTTTTTCTGCGCCAGTGGTTTGGCAACAAATACTGTCATTTCTTTCAACAGCTTCTCCATAAATTGATAATTCGCCTCGGTCAATTGCGGTTCCTTCTTCTCCTTGTAGGCCTGGAGCGTTTCCGCCAGCGGGTAGATAACGTAATGACGCTTGCCCCCGGGGCGGGTCAGCAGCACGTACGTCGGGATCACATCCGCTTCCTCCAGCACGGCGTTTCCATTTTCCCCCTTTTTGATCACAACTTTCAGAATTGCCCCGACATCTTTATAGTCCCCTCGCTGAGCGGAGACAAAATTCCCCAGCGAGTAGATGACCAGCCCTTTGCGGATGGAACCGTCCGCTTGCGGAAGCTCGCGCCATTCATACGGCTGCACGACGTGGGGATGATGGCCGATAATCAAATCCGCTCCAGCATCAAAGACCTGATCGACAATTTTTCGCTGCTGGTCGTTCGGCTGTCTTTGGTACTCGACGCCAAAATGCAGGGCGACGGCCACCAAATCGGCACCCATGGTTTTCGCAGCGGCAATGTCCTTTCGGATCAGATTCTGATCGATCAGATTGATCAGGTACGGCTTTCCTTCGGGAACCGGAATGCCATTGGTTCCGTACGAGTATGCGGCTATCCCCAACTTGATTCCGTTCTTCTCCAGCATCAGCGGCATGTCCCGTTCTTCCGCCGAGCGAAACGTTCCGGTGTGCAATAGCCCTGCCTGCTCCACATGCTCGATCGTCTTGAGTACGCCTGCTTCACGTCTGTCCATGGAGTGGTTATTTGCCGTGGTCACTGCGGTAAAGCCGACCTGCTTGAGCGTCGTCGCAAGCGATTCGGGCGAATTAAACATCGGATAACCGGTAAATTTGGCTTCTTTTCCGGAAAGTGTCGTCTCCAGATTGCCTACTACCAAATCGGCCTGTTTCAAAAGCGGTTCAACTTTCTGGAAAAACGGATAAAAATCATAAGATTTGCTCTTGTCATTCCATGCTGCGTCCAATTGCTCCTGATGCACCATAATATCGCCAACAGCCATTAACGTCACGCGCTGCTCGACAGGCTCGGGCGGAGTCACCTCTGCCCCCTGCTCTGGCTGCTCAGGAGGCTCTGCCCGCCCGGATTGCTGCTCCTCGCCCTGCTTGGGCTGCTCCACCTGCTGCTGCGACTCAATTGTTGCCTGCCTAGGCGCTGCACAGGCTGCCAGCAGAAGACTGACACACAACATAAGAGCAGCAAATTGTTTTTTTCGCATCATATCGATGAACTCCTTTTACTGGCATGACCGTAAACATGGCTGACCCGGCATAGCCACGTGCCAGCCATGAAACAGTCATTAATTTACCCCAGTCTGCCCGTGACAAACGGATTGTACATTTTTTCCATTTCAATTGATGTTTTCGGACCGTGTCCCGGATAGACGATTGTCTCGTCATCCAGCTCGAACAATTTATCCTGGATGCTTGTCATCAGTGTGTCAAAATCTCCGCCGTACAAATCGGTCCGACCGATCGATTGGGCGAACAGCACATCCCCGCCAAAGCAGATTTTATCGAGCACAAACGAACAACTGCCCGGTGAATGCCCCGGTGTATGCAATACCTGGA
>CAMIVR010000192.1 GCA_946402065.1 uncultured Brevibacillus sp.
AATTTTTATAAATTCTTATCGACCAAAAAAAGTGCAGAACCCCTTATGTGTCAAGAAGTTCTGCACTCTTTACGATAATTTCTTGATTATTTTCATTTGCATGAATCCGTAAATGGAGCATATCGCCGTCATTGGCATGAGCTGGTGTAATCGTAAGCGACATGGGTAGCTCGCTCGCAGTGTCCGTCGGATTACATGGACTAGCTACTGACGTGATTTACGCATAAAACTCAGCTGCCTTCTCCACGAAATTGTCCTAGTTTTGTCAGCCACCAAGCTTTATCATACGTCACCAACATATCCGGGGTTGAAACAATGTAATCAGCTGGGGTATCTATACCGTTCGGGAGGTCGGTGTAGATATAGTCGATCTTAAGATTAAAGGCTTTTAGTTCTCCGGTGTAAGTAGAAACACGCTCCCTAAACGCTTTTATTTGAACCATTTCCTGAAAGCTTAACGCATTTCTACCCCCTGCGGTCATATTCCACCAGGTCTTGAAATGCGGCCACGCTATCTTGCAGCAAGTCTTCAATTGCAAATCTAAGGTCGGAAACTCTGATGGTTCAAATAAATCTTTTATTCTTTCACTTCTCGGTTTATTCAGTAGATGCTCATACCTTGCTTTTAATAATGAACCCCACCACTCTGCCCACTGAACGTATAGTGTTTCTTTGGTTGATGACAGCGTATTATTGCAACACTTGTCAGGCCATGAAAAATCTGGTGGGTTTTGAATAATACCAAAAAAGCAACCGACATAAATCGCAAAATTTAAAGAATCTGGACTCCTAAAGTGAACGTCCCATTTGAGATTTTCGCTCAACGTATCAACTCCCTCGACTCTATTTTCTTTTTACATATTATAATATGGTTTTTAGCTTATTGTTACACGTTGCTAATGAGGTATGATAACGTTAGGGCTGATGGACAGACAAATTGTCAAGCGTGTGGTATTCAAAACGACTAGAGAGCTTATGAGGAGTGAAAATGAATGGTATGGGAAACCCTTCCACGTTGGTTTTGGATTATTTATTTTTTATTTTTGTTAATAACTCTAGGAGTTGCAGTATATAGTCTTCTAAAAAGAAAGCTTTTCGTAATGTCTAGTTTTACAATCATGTTTGTGATTACGATCCCGGTTATATCTTTTATTAATAGTATTGAAAGACATGATGGATTAAATGAGCTTGACTATTTTATTGAACAATTACAGCAAGGAGAGACTTGGACTATTTATTCAAGTATTGGATACATATACCTACTAATATGGTGGGGACTATTCATTATCAAAAAAAGGACAACCTACTCTGAACTGGAACCGTAAGAGGGGCATGTTGAATAAAGCTCCTCTCTAGCGGGTGTGTTTGCAAGAAGACGATACGGTTGTTTATGTCGTGGAGTCCGCTATCATCTTCTGTCTCATCAGCTCCCGATCTGCCTTGCTCAAGCGCGGACACGTATAGCAGTAGCCGTGGCCCGTATCTGTCCTGTATGCTAGACAACACGTTGCTTTTACGCGCATCATTGCCCCTGGCTCATACGGGTCCTCAACCATGCGGAACTTCACATCGAACGGGTTTTTGGATCGACCGAACACTTCCGGTCTCAGCTGCTTGCACAACATGTCGAATGTGGTATGCAATAGCTCCTGCTGCTGTTCGGTT
This sequence comes from uncultured Brevibacillus sp., assembly GCA_946402065.1. Classification (GTDB taxonomy): domain Bacteria; phylum Bacillota; class Bacilli; order Brevibacillales; family Brevibacillaceae; genus Brevibacillus_D. The sequence continues at coordinate 1,666 of CAMIVR010000192.1, forward strand.
TTCGCCTCTTTGCTCCAGTAGTCTTGCAAATAGTGCAGGCGGGTCGCCAATTGTCCCCACAGCTGGCCTGGACTGATTCTCCCTGCCGCTGCGATGGCTTCCAGCAGCTGTCTTGCCTGGCCGTAAAAAAATTCCATGCTCTTGATCAGTACGTCGCGCCGTTCGCACTGCGGAAGGGCACGGGCGTGTGCATTTTTCATGCAAAAGGCCAACACGGTGTATGTATCCTCTTCCGTCATTTGCAGAGTGAGGTTGTCTAGCGTTAGATCGAGGATGACGGCATCATGCCAAAGTGCGTATTGAAAAGCGCTGCAAACTCTGCCGTACCAGGAGGCAAAATACGTCGCTGCCACATCCGTTCCAAGCGCTTTAATCCTCGGGCCATACGCTGTGACAAACCGGCTTGCCCCATCCCCTTCAACCATCTCCCGCAAGCGGATAGCGAAAAGCGAATGCGGGAGGGGCTGTGGTGTCACCATAAAAAGCTTTTCATATGTGTGAAAATCAATAGCAGTCATTATGCAATGCTCCTTCCCGACTTCTTTCCCCCTGCCATCTGGCAACTTATGGAGCTAGGCGACAAGCATGCTGCTCCATGTGAAGTAACGCGGTCTCGTGGACTGGCATTTACCACAAAAAGACAGTGCACCATTCAAAGGCGACCTTTTCTGGGACTTCGCAGTCAGGAATCAATTAGCGGGCCGACGACACCATTTCCTTTTCGCGCATTCCGGCTGTTTCCCGCTCGCAGTCAATCTTGCGCCCGCTCTCTGCCATCGCAGCAACTGCCACGTCTCCGGTAGCCAGCTCGAACGGAATGCACAGCGGAACCCCAATCCGCGGGTCGGTGATGATGTCCGCCTCAATGCCAAACACTTTTCTCAGTACGTCCTTCGTCATGACTTGCTGCGGCGTCCCCTCTGCCACTACGCTGCCTCGTTTGATCGCCACCATGTGGTGAGCGTAGCGTGTGGCGTGATTCAAGTCATGGACCACCATGATAACGGTACGGTGTTCCTCTTCGTTCAGCTTTTGCAATAGCTTCAGCACCTCCAACTGATGTGCCATATCCAGAAACGTGGTTGGCTCATCGAGGAACAAAATGTCCGTCTGCTGGGCCAGAGCCATGGCAATCCAGGCGCGCTGGCGCTGCCCGCCGGACAGTTGGTCAACCGGTCGATCGTAAAAATCTTTCATACCGGTTACTTCAATCGCCCATTGAACGATATGTTTATCTTCCTTTGACAAGGAACCAAAGCCTTTTTGGTGGGGAAAACGTCCGTACGAGACGAGCTCGCTTACCGTCAACCCTTCGGGGGCGGTAGGATTTTGCGGCAGGATGGCCAGCTGCTTTGCCACTTCTTTGGTCGACTGACGGTGAATAGACTCGCCGTCCAGGAATACGCTGCCTTTGACTGGCTTCATCAGCCGTGCCATCGTCTTCAATATCGTCGACTTTCCGGAACCATTTGCTCCTACGAGAGCCGTTATCTTCCCTGCAGGGATCGACAGGTTCAGATCCTCGACGATCATCCGATCGACATAGGCGATATCAAGCGATTTTGTATACAAACGATCCACAAAAAAACCTCCTCATGATCGAAACGTCTTTTGTTATCAAAAGTGCCTTGCGTGAGCACCGAATTGTAGATTCACGCGAATGATATTCATTATCAATTAAATGATAATTGTTCTCACTTGTTTTCGTCAATACTTTTTTGCACTGCTCGCTGTTCATTTTTACCATATCGTCACGGTAGGCTTTTTCTGCTCTTCTTTTCTATACCCTGGTGATCGTGTCAATTCATTCGGTTGAGCGTGCGGAAGCAAGCCCATCCTTTCTTCCGATTCCACATGAACTCGGTTGCCGTTCTGCCTATGCCTTAAAAAAGAAAATGCCACCCCAGCAGTTCCTCTGCTTGTATGGCGGCACTCTCCTCTTATTCAACGCGTTATGATTTTACCAATTGGGCTTACTCCTGAACCGACACCATAATCGTGACTGTCTTTCCCTGGTATTTGCCCTTGATCATGGCCGTTCCTTTGGCCCTTCCGGCGATCACGCCATTTTTCACGACGGCAACCGCCTCGTCTTCACTCCACCACTCCGCCAGCTCGGTTACTGTTTTTTTCGAACCATCCTGATAGTAGGCTGTCAGCTTGACGGTTTGCTCCTTGCCAGCCGACACGTTTACCGTACGCTTGCTGGCGGTCAGTCGTTTGACCTGCTTCGCTCCGCTCACTTCCACATTCATCCCGGACGTCTGCCCGCCGTAGGTTGCCGTGATCACGGCCGTCCCGGGGGCGATCGCGGTCAGTTTTCCGTTATCGTCTACATCGGCCACTTCCGGATCGCTGCTCGACCACGTCGCCAGCTCCGTCACATCCTGTGTTGACGTGTCGGACAGCGTCGCCTTCACTTCCAGCTGTTCCTTTTGCTCAGCGTCTAGCTGCAGACTTGCTGGCTGCAGCTCCAGCTTTTTCACCTCCAGCTTTGAGATGATCACGGGAATTTTTGCTTTGAAGCCACGATAGGAAATGGTGATCGTCGCCTTGCCTTCCCTTTTCCCCGCTTTGACCAGTCCTGCCGTAACGGTCGCTTTTGTCTTCGAGCTGGCAGAGTATTTCACTCGTTTATCCTTGGTGATGTCTTCTTTCGTCCCATCGGAATAGACAGCATACAGCTTGAAAGTCGACGATTTGTTCGGCTGCAGCAAAATGGTCTTGTCTGACGGCTTCAATCCGACCAATTCAACGGCTTTGACAACTTCCACCTGGCACGTCGCCGTCTTGCCTTGGTCCACCGTCGTAACGGTAATCGTCGCCCTGCCGGGAGCGAGCGGTGTAACGATGCCGCGCTCATTGACCTCAGCCACTTGCGGATCACTGCTGCTCCACGTCACGCTCTGATTGGAAGCGTAGGATGGGTAGACGGTCGCTTGCAGGGCAATTGGTTCACCCCCTACTGGCAAGACGAGCTCTGTTTGATCCACGCTTACTCCTGTCACCGGATAGTAGGCAGGAGGAATATAGGTTCGCCTATTCACCTGAAGCGTATATGTCTTCTTCACCGCTCCGTCCTGAGCCGCTACATCAACAGAAATCGTGTTGTCTCCCACGCGGAGGCTGATCGCCCGGGACGCCGATCCGCTCGCTAACGCTTCCCCGTTCACTTCTACTGTCGCCGTGCCGTCAACGGCAGTCGGTATTACTTCGATACTGGAGACGCTGTTGGCTACGGTGGAACCGTAGGAGGTGACATCATAAGAAAATTCCGGACGAAGCGATACCGCGTTCCCGGCCTTATCTCTTACCGCGAGAGAACGCAAGCTCGCTCGCTCAGCACCAAAAGCAATATCGGTCGGCGGATGCCCCGGGATGACGTCAACGCTCGTCGCAACGGCGAACTGATTGGCGCCATAATACCCCGAAGGCGGGTTGATCTCGACTGGGGCGATCACGGTTGTTTCCGCAGCATTCGGGACGGGGACGGGAAGCGCGATGACGACCGTGTTCCCTCCCGAGACGTTGACACTCCCGACCGCCGCACCGTTTACCCGATAATCTGCAGGCGAAGCGGAAAATACCGTCCCTGCCGGACCGCTCACGGTAATCGTATCCGCAAACGGACGCAAAGCCCCGGCCGAACCGGTCACGAACCTCACTGTCCAGACAGCCTGCTCGCCTTCATCAGTCGAATTCGGAGAAAACGTTACGCCGCTGACCGCCCCGGCCGATTGGTTGGAAAACACAAGCGAGGTTTCTGCGTTGGCCCATAGCAAGTCAACATCGGTCCACACTTGCATTTCGTAGTTTTGATAGACGCCGGCCGGCGGATTGCCGACCCCTTGTATCGCGACCGTAACCGGTTCTCCTGTTCCGGCGAATCTCCCAGAATCGCCCGTAGGAACTGTCAGGCGAACCCGGTTCGTATAACCATCAACGAGCTCGACGGCAGACGGAACACTCCCGTTTATGGTGTACGCCGTTCTGTCAGCGGGAAAATTCGCTCCCTCGGGAGCGGTAATGTAGACGCGATCTCCCTCGGACAACCCGCCTGTGGCGGCGAAGGAGACAACCCACGAACCGGTTGCCCGGGCGTACGCCGGGTCTGCGGAAAAACGGACATGTCCGACGCTGGACATAAACCGGATCGCCTCTGCCGGATGAGCAGGTATCGTGTCCAAACTCGTATGGACACCGTACTCTTCCGCCTCCCCTGCAGCGGACGGGTTCACCGTATGCTTGGCGATAATCGACACATGCCTGTCATCCAAAAAGAAAGCCTCAGCGGGAACGGTCACCACTGCCGTATGCGCTGATGGCGTTTCCACATGACTCACGGCAACCCCGTTTACCGTGTAGTCGACAGCCCGGTTGGAAAACTGTGTGCCTGCAGGTCCGGAAATCGTCACTGTTTCCAAGCCAGTCGTCAATTTGCCTCCCACGCTTGTCTGAAAACTGACGACCCATTCGGATTCGGCACCTGCTTTTGGCGGTATGGCGGCGAAAGTCACTTCTTCAACTGAAGAAGCCGTTGCCTTTGGAATCGTCACATTGGCTGCGGGATGGGCCGGCATCGTGTCTGAGTAAGTTGAAACCGCGAAGTCGGCTGCCGGATACGTTCCCGCTTTCGGAACTGTCTGCGTCCGAATCACGATTTGCACGTCGGTTAACGCTCCGATCAAATAATGCGGATTGGCAAATACAATTTTATTGCCGCTGTATCTGACCGTACCAGTAGCGACAGATTGCGTACTGCCGTTTACGACGACTTTCATGTCGCGCCCGGACAGCATCGCATTCGGTACGGTCACTGCCATGTCGTCATAGATGTTTAACGTTCCCGTCTCGCTTGTCGTAAATCCGACCGTCCACGTGTAATAGCCGCTTCCGTCTGGCGGGCTGACAGAGAAAACCACATTGCTGACAGCCCCATTCCCGGCGTATGCGATTCCCGCCGCAAACCATCCGAACAACTGGGCAAAAGACCATAAGACAATGACCGCTGCTGATAAAAACGTTTTTCTACTAATAAAGCTGCTCATCCTGATTCCCCTTTGTCCCTTCATCATATCGGGAATACGATAGCAGCCGGAAAGAAATAAAGCGTATATCGAAAGTTATATTTTTCGTGAAAATTACAGCAAACCCCGTTTTCTTGCCTGTTCGACGGCCTGTGTGCGCCGCTTGACGCTCAGTTTGTCGTAAATCCGGTTGAGGTGGACTTTGACCGTCCCCTCTGACAAGCAAAGGCGATCGGCCAGTTCTTTGTTGGACAGCCCTTCCGCCAAAAGAGCCAGCACTTCCCGCTCGCGTTCCGTAAGCGGATCGGGTTCGTTCAACGACTCCGGCTCGGGAGGAAGACCTTCCGACAACGCCCGGATCGCTTGGGAAGCAAGGAGATTCCATAACTCCGTCCGCCCTTCGCTGAATGCACCGAGGCATTCGGCGTTTTCCAGATACAAAAACCCGATCGTTTTGCCAAAATCCGAGACCGGCCGTACGCAGACGGATCGGACCTGATGACGGGAAATGTACGGGTCTCCCCCAAAAACACCGTCCGCCGTGGCATCGTCAAGCTGAACCGCTTGCAAAGTGCGGGCGGCAAGCAGGACAAGCTTGGCACAGATGTCTTCACTGCCCTCCAACGGCTGACGCGGCTTCGAACAGCCTTCCCCAGACAGCAAGGCCGCTACGGACAACTGCTTCTCCGCCCGGACGATGAGGGCAGCTTTGCTAGCGTTCGCTTCCGCAGCGATCGCCTCCAGCAGCTTGGACCACAGCGTGTCGTGTGCTGACTCGTCTGTTGCCCATTCCGCCATCTGTCGCAAGATGTCAGCAACGTCAGTGCGGGCGGCGGACGAATGATCCTCCACAGTGGCTGCAACGCCCACTGACGCTTGTCCGGCACCCGGTGACTCCGATTTCCCACCAACGGCGACAGGCGCGATTTCTTCCTGCGCCCACAAAGCGGCGTATTGAGCTGCGATCCGCTCAGCTTTGACGGATGCTCCCGCACGCAAATAATCCCGGTATGCACCCAGAGCGTACAGCGCCGCCGTCTGCCCCAGTCCGTTCATCTGATAAAATGCCGCAGCCCGTTCCCCTGCCAGAGCTGCGGACAGAGCGAAGCGACAATCCCGGCCTCCGCGCACAGCCCGTTCGTACAGCTCTGCCGCCTTCTTGTACGCCCCCCTAAGCCGAGCCTGTTCCGCGAGCAACAGATCGTATTTGTGAGCGAAATTTTCCGGAGCGATCGCAGCCCATTTTTTCATTTGCCGCACCGCCTTGCGGAAAAATCTCCGCTGCCGCAGCCCCGCTCTGTCTGTGGCGGCCATGGCAACCCCAGCGTAAAACCAGAATTCAGTATGATGGGGAAGATAAGAGACCGCATTGATCGTTCGCTCGTTGTCCATGGCCAATTGGGCAGCTTCAGCTGACGACCCGAGCAAGCAGACAAGCTGAACGCGCATCGCCCAGTATTGGCCCAGAAGCAGCGAACGCGATTCAGCCCTGGTTAAAGCCTCGATCCATTGCCCTTCCGCCGCTCCCTTCCGAAACAATCGCTCAGCTCCATTTGCTTCCTCCCGAAGATGGCTGACAAAGTCGCGGTACATGCGATATACAGCTACAAGAAAGGGATCGTCTGTCTCCGTCACCCGATCTTCCCAAAGGTTCAAATAACGGGAAAGCACGCGCAGCTTGCCGACCATGTAGTAGGAGCTGGCTTTCATGCTTGCAAAGATAGCATTCGCATGATGCAATCCGGTCGCTTCCACATATCTCGCCGCGTTTTTCATGAATTCGCCCGTTTCACCTGCGGGGATAGTTCGCACCAGCAGCGGGTATACGGCACCGTACACATTGGTTTTGACGAACAGATCGTTTTCATCGTCGGCCATTTTGAGGGATAGCGTGGCGAGACGGCAAGCGGTCTTGAGGTCGCCGGTCGCCCAGCCGACCATTCCGGCAAAAGCGGCGAACGCCTCCAACGTGGAAGAGCCTTTTCCGTATTTTAAGGACAATCGGACCGCCCGGGACAAGAGCACGGCGAGCAGCTTGCTGTCGGCATACCCGGCTGCAGAGGCAATCGCCAAAAGGCAGTCAAGCACGATTGCGAATTCGGGCTCGCGAAGTTCGGGCAATCGGTCAAGCAGCGGCAGTCTGCGTCGGACGGCCCATTGGGCCAAATATATTTCTTTCAGGACCGAAAGCAGACCTGGGCGCTGCGGGATTCGAATCCCGAAATCCCGGAGCAGCTTGAGTCCCAGTTGGATTGCCTCCGTTCGCCTGTTGAAATAGACATGCTGATCCATTTGCGCCTTGTATATGCGGGCGCGGTCGTATTGGTTCCGGGCCTCACCGGCCAATTTGCCGGCAAGCGATTCGGCCGTCGCGATGTCGCCCCGCAAATATTCCAGAGCAAGTCGTTCGAGACGCAAGGCGAAGCGAAACGCTTCGGCGGTTTCAGACGGTCCGGATTCGAGCCAATTGTCGGCTGCCCTCAAGCAGCGAAGAGCCGTTTCGAAGTCAAAGGCGAGCTTGGCCTTCCGACCGGCTTGCCAGTTGAGTTTGATCACGGTATCGGTATCGAGCTCGTCGCCGGGTGCCCTGCTGCTCCGGTTCACATGTCCGACGATTTCAAAAATCCGTTCGTTCCGCTCCGATTCGTCTGTGGTGCGCAAGAGAAAGGTCCCGGCCTTACCATGGATCTCACTTCTGCAGTCCGGTTCAAGATGCGCATAAGCCGCCTGTCTGACGTGGTCGTGGACGAACCGGAAAGCTGCAGCTTCGTTTGCGGTACCGAAGCTGTCCTCATCTGCAATGACTGCCCCCCCTTCGCCGTCAAGCCAGATCAGCAGATCTTCGGCAGCCGCCGGCTGAAGCGCTGCACGCACCGCTTCAGCATCGACGTCACTGATCGCCGCCAGGAAGGCAACCTCTACCGCGTTCCCCAGTACAGAGGCCACTGTCAGCAAATTCCTCGCTTGTTCGGGCAGGCTGTTCAGTTTGTCCGCCATCAACCGGGCGATCGATTCGTGCTCTTTCAATGCTTCCAAACCGGTCGCATTCCACTCCCATTCGAACGATTCCGGAACGTATCGGAGCAGCCCTTTCTTATGTACCGACTGGAGAAGCTGTATGGTATGAAACGGATTGCCGCCCGTCTTTCGATACAGAATGTCGGCCAATCCGACCGTCCGTTTCTCCGCACTGTGCAGTGTCGCCGCCAGAAAGCGATTCAGGCTGGCAATGGACAACGGCGATAGCCTGATCACGCTTGTTTCCTGCGTGAGCTTCAAGTCGGAATGCTGCTTGACGGATCCGAGTATCTTTCCGCTTCCCGGTACCTCTTCACGACAGGTCCCGACAATCAACAGCCCCTTCATTCTCGGATTCCTCGTGAATGCATTCAGCAGCTCCCATGTAGCGGCATCTGCCCAATGCAGGTCATCCAAAAACAAAACGACAGGCTGTTTGCTGCAAAACGTACGGATGAAATGGAGGAATGACGCTTGGTATTGCTGC
>CAMIVR010000193.1 GCA_946402065.1 uncultured Brevibacillus sp.
TTATTCAGGTCGCGGTGCTTGATCGTTGTCTTTACTTTCTCCTCCCATTCCGTGACGAACAGCTTTTTGCCTTTTTCCGTAAGCAAAATGCCCCCCGTCTCTTTGGCGAAATGTTCTTTAGTCAACTGCTTTTTGCCGATCAATGAAAACAGTAGCCGGTCGACCAGAACAGGCTTGAAAATCTCCGCCACATCCAGATTCAGTGAAAATCTCCGAAAATTTGTTGAATGCAAGTAACCGATTCGTGGATCTAAGTGAGTATGATAGATCTCGCTCAACACCTGGGTATATAAAATGGTGTTGCCAAAACTGATCAGGGCGTTCAATTCATTTTTCGGCGGTCGCTTTGATCGCTGACCGAACCGGAAATCCGGATTATCCAGGATGACATCGAATGCCTTGTAATAGCACTCGCGGATATTACCTTCGTACGCCATAAGCTCCGGGATCGTTTGCGCCGCAGACGACTCGGACAATAGCGCTTCAATCGTATCGATCATCGAACCGACGTCTTTTTTTCTGGAACGATAGTATTTCAGCACCCGCAAAATGTTATGGACAGCTCCACGGACAAACGCTTGAGCGATTTCGAACCGTTTCGCTTCGTCGAGATAATGCTCCGCTTGCTTCAGAATCATGTACCCCGAATTCAGATGCTCGCGCGGGTAAAAGCTGCCTGAATAATATTCGTAATAATTGAAAAAATGTAGAATAATTTCTTTCTGCGCGCAAAAATCCAGCAGCGACTTGTTTACGTCCACTTCTCCGAAAATCATCAGCTCCTGCGTATCTTCAACAGGAATAAATTTCCGGCCTTCTTCGTTTTCAAAAAATAACGTGTTGTCTTTACGCTTCAATGTACCGGATTGAAAAATATAGATCGTTTTTTTCAAAGCTCCCCCTCCATGCTTGCCCTTAACGCTAAAATCGGGTTTTATGCCCAACAAAACTCCCGATAAGCGCACTTCCCGCAAAACTTTATCTTTGCCGGTGCTGGCGGCGTCTCCTGTGCGATGATTTGCTTAATCTGCCTGATTGCTTCTTTTAATTCCGCTTCCAGTTCTTCATTCAGTTCAATTGGTTCCTTGCGCCTTTCTTCAGGAAAACGCAACTCGCCTCTGGCATCGATTCCGCTCGCTTTCAGTCTGTACAAATAAAACAATAGTTGCATAGTGGCGCTTTTTACATAGGAGGACGATTTCTTCACCTCAGCTACAACCAGCTCCCCCTGCCTGTTGGTCAGGGTATCCATTTTCACTGTCTCCCACGCTACTTCTTTCTTCTCCCTGGAATAGGCGTATTCATGAAGAAACCGGCCCCAGTCCATATTCTCATCCTGCTGGTCGGCAACAATCTGCCGCGACATCAGCCAAACCTCTCGTCGGCAAATATAGTAGTACCAGATGAGTGTGCCCGTAATGCCTTGTCCCTCTTCGCTATTGCTGTCACTGTCTCCAGCCACCCTGGTTTCATCCATCGGAATGCCCCCCTTGCACCACTTCCATCACCAAATAAATGCCTCTTCGTCTTTTGCATCACGCACCCATCCTGTGCTCCGATCGTAATATTGATCTGCCTCTATCCATTCCGGCCTGATTACCACAAAGCCATGTTCCAGATCGCGGATACGGACAAATTCAGCAGCTACGTCCAGCTGAAAGAGCCGCAGCTTTGCTTTGCAGCGCAAATAGCTCGTCCGCTTCCGCTCAAGGTTGGTTTCTTTGCAGACTCGCTCTACGTAGTAATTCCAGATCCAAACTGCCTTCCAGTTGTATTGGATAAAAACCGGTACTGTGAAGCCTTTTTGCGGAATAAGTGAAAAGGAGGACAGCTTTTCAAAATCCAGCTTTTTTAATTGCGTCAATCTGAGCCATGATTCGCTGTCTTCCTTTGAACGCAGCAGTTTCTGGTAATAGCAGTCCACCATTCGTCGGTATGCACTCTCCGGGATGGCACCCATGTACTCATCACGAAATTCCCTGATCGTTTCCAGGGCAATTTGCGCATCATTCCCGTATACGATCGCGGAGTCTGCCTTTCTTGCTTCCGCCTTTTGCAACGGGATGATGACGACCTGCCCCCTCGCCTGTCTCTGCCCGTGACGGTTGCAGCGCCCTGCTGCCTGGATGATCGAATCCATTGGTCCCAAATCGCGGATCACACAGTGGAAATCGACATCCACGCCCGCTTCCACTACCTGCGTAGAAACAAGCACTACCGGCAATCCATTGTCCAGTCGCTGTCGAACGCGCTTCAACACCCGTTTTCGATGCTCGAAGATCAAGTTTGCGGACAAGTAGTAGACGGTTTCATCGTCCATGCGTTCGCGGAAGTAATCGTAAACAGTGATCGAAGTGGCAATCGTATTGACGATAATGAGCGTGGACGGGACCTGTTTGGCTTCGACATACGCTTCCTCAAGCCATTCCTCCATATTCAGATAATGATCCCCCGCCAAACGGATTTCTGTCCGATTCATATCGGCAAAAAAACTCTCGTTGGGATAATCCTGATGCTCCAGCCATTCGAACGTGTCTTCGACAGGAAATATTTTTGGCTGAGTGGCTGTCAGCAACACCCACTTATTGTCAAACTGTCTGCTGTATGCCTTGCATAAATGTTCGGTTAAGGCCCAATAGGCAAACGGAATATTTTGCACCTCATCCAAAATGACAATTGCCCCGGCCAAATTGTGCAGCTTTTTCAATTGGCGGTTTTGATTGCCAAGCATTGTATGCAGCAGCTGCACATACGTAGTGACAATGACCTCAGACTCCCAGCTTTCGATAAACATCAGCTGCTTTTCAAGTGATAGCTCCTCTGTCTGGTCAGCTTTGCTGTAACCGATCTCGCTCATATAATGATGCTTGAGCACAAGCTGCTGATTGGCTTGTCCCGGCGTTATCACATTTTGGATTACGGAATAGTTTTGATCGATAATGCTCGTAAACGGCAGAACATAGATGATTCTGCGAGGCGGCAGCCCATCCCCACTCAATCTCTCGCGCAGCAATAAAGCTCCTTCCAAAGCAGCAAGGGTCTTTCCCGTTCCCGTCGGAGCAGTGAACGTATGAAAATTTCGGGACAGATCGACGCGGGAAACGTTCTCTGCGACAAGTCGCTTTACGAGATTGCGTTTATTAGTCATGCTGTCGTCATTCTCTTTTTTTCCGGCAAAGTGACGCGCCCGATAAGCTTCGACGAGCGCAGCCGGAATGGAAATCGGAGCGATCTGCTCATTTTGTGCAGCACTGTGCTTGTCGGCATCAATCAGAAAGGAGAACGCCATCTGTACTGTCAACGCAAAAGACAAGTCATGCTCAGGAAGCTGTCGGCACCACCTTTGTGAAAAAAAGATCAGCTTCTTGTTCAGCAAGTCGAACTGTTTTTCATGAGAGTCGAGAAAGGAACACAAGTGAGGAGCAAGCTCCGGGAAATGCTGCTGCAAATCCTGCTCAATGAGATGCTGCTGCCGTTTCAAATCTTGCAGTTGGGCAGGTAAATGCCTCGGCTTGGAAGGGGCCGTCTCAAAATCCCGCAAACGGCTGTGATGCTGGGAGATGATAAAATATACGACGAGGGGCCAATAAAATTCTGCCTCCTTCCACCCCACAGAGGAGGAAAGGCTCTGCTCCTGCACATAAGCGCCGAACAGAGCCCCCAACAACGAATGATGGCTTTCTTCCCCAATACTGCGGTCTCCAGCCAGATGCCTTTGGAAAAAAGTCGTGTACTTGCCGAAGTCATGACACGACGCAAGCAGGTAGAGCAGACTTTTCCATTCTTCCCGCTCCTGTTCCCGAACCGCCGTCCGATCCAGCATCGCCAAGACTCTTCGGGCAACATCCCGTACATGGTCAGACAGTTCTCGGTTGGGATGAGAACAATACTGCATACGCTCACACTCCCTCGCTTGTCCGGCTTGTGAGCGGCAAAATGTAGACTGGTTCACCATGATCTATCGACAGTCGATATACCTTGTGCTTCACTTTCGCTGAAATGCTGCGTCCGTTTGGCTCATAGATCACTTGCCCGACACCGGCCAAGCGACGATCAGCAGAAAAATCGCACGGGATGCGGTCCCGCATATATTTTCGTGCCGAACCTGGTTCCTGCCCCTGGACATAGCAGATGTCCTCCAGCCGATCAATTGGACAAACCGTAACGATGTCGACCATCTCTTCCGATTTGTCCATTTCAACCGTATCGAATTCACCAACCCAGCGAGTACTGCCAAGTGCCTCACTGATGCCCAAAAAAACCGGGAAGTGCGCCTTATTCTCCTTCAGCAAATCGACCAGCTTGCCCTGCAAAGCGTTATCCCGATGGGAAAAGTAGATCCGGTAGCATACTTCTCCTCGTCCGACTCCATTGGCATGTGTCACCCATTCAAGCGGTATTTGCATCGGTCCCGCCGATCCGTTCAAATCTTTGGACGATTTCACCCACATGTAATTGACGGTTTGACTCATCCGTTTCGTAGGGTGAACAATCTGTACACAGACAAATGCTTGCTCCTCGCTGAACAATTCGTAGTAGGAATCCTTCTCGATGCCGAGGATGGCAGCGATCATGCCGCATACCGTCGTTCTCGGGGGAAATTCGTAGCTCAGCGAAGTGGAGTTGGCATAAAACTTGCGAAAATGGGCAAAGCATCCCCGGACTTCAAATACGACTGTTTTCATAGACCGTCGCCGCCTACTTGCCGATTCGCCGTACTTTATTCTGCAAAGATACAGGCAACAATTCACTCAAAACGCCCGTAGAACCGTTTGAGCTGACCGTCAAATCTGTATCCTCAAAGAGGTGGAGATACCGGATATTATCCTGCACTTGCTCCAGCTTGGCGATTAGCCGCTCCGCCTGCAAAACCACATCGTTGATTCCAGTGAGCGATTCACCGAGAGGAGCAAGCTGGTCGCGCCAATCGCCAAACATGGTCAAATCGTCCACATACTCGATGCGCATGTATAAACGTGGGGCTTGGCCAATTTTGCTGCGAGTGGCAAGAAGCGGAATTGATTTGACCAGCGCTTCGTCTAACAGCCGCACATCATCTTCTGTCAATCTTGTCAGCTGTGCCCGTTTCCCGCTAATTAAGCCGTAGAACGACAAGAACGAGTACACGACGCGATAATCTCTCCCCATCGTACCTTGGTCTTGCGTGCCGGTCGAACTGAAATGCGTCGTAATCGTACTTTCCAGAACAGTCACCGGATTGAGCGAATACCCCCACGAAAACTGCACCGGACCCGTAAACGTAAGCGACAGCCCTTTTACCGCCATCGTCGCTCCGAATAGCCGCACATCGATCAGTTGTTCCAGCAGCCACGCCTCATGCTCGTCGTTCCATGACTTCTTGTCCACCTTGCCAGGCAGCTGTGACAGCAAGGGCTCCAGCCTTTTTTCGGCATTGACGGTTTTGCCATCAACCTTCCCGACGTACAACGGCTTGCCTTGCCACTCCAGATAATCGCGGATATATCGTTTTAACCGTACATCAGACACCAGATTGCGCTTTGACTCGTAGTCCATCCGCGGGCGGTTCTCATCATCTACATTGCCGTTGGGGTTCGTCATTTTCGCATCGTACAGAAACAAAAGCTCACTATTGTTCATCGTCATTGTCTCCTTCCAAGGAATCGTCGTTATCGACTGGCGCGTATTCGTCAGGCAGGTCTTCACCAGGCTTTTGACCATTAGCTGCTCGTGCTCTTAGAGTGAGTCCGACTTGAAAAGCATATCCGCTTAATATGTTATGAATTGTTTCGGAATCCTTCAGCTTCCAATTTGCCCCCTGCACACCATGGCCAGATAATTCGAGCAGACGATACACCTCAGAGATACAGCTGTCAAAATGAAATCGCGGAAAGTATTTCCAAGCCTTTCGGTAATAGGTTGCTTTTTCCATCACTTCGGAAATCAGCTTATGCAGGTGCTGACCAGGGATCCCTTTGAAATTAAGCTTTTGCAAAATCGGCTTGGATTTAAGCTTTTCCTGTTGGGCATCGGCTACAAATTTGATGGCTCCCCCCAACAAAAACAGCGCCGCCCTCGCTTCATCAAACCCGGATGCCTGCAGATGTGCCTGCTCTTTTTCCAGTCCTGCCACCAGTTCAATCGCCATATTTTCGCCCGCTCCTTCCCGTTCCAAATTTCCAATCTCCTCCAACCACCGAACAAACTTCATCTGCTCCCAGACCAGGCGAACCCAGGCAAATTCTCCGCTTTGCTCACAGGAGAATTCGCGCTTGCCGGCAATCTGCAGCCCGCCCGTCGTTTGAAAATAGACCCTGGCTATCAGCGCAACGAACGCGTCGATCAATTTTTTTCGATCGAGTTTGCGCCCTGCCAGAACCGAATCATAGAGCTGCAGCTGCATTTGCGGATTTTTTACTTTGCCTTTGCTGTCTACTTGTAAGGGGATCATGTAGTACATGCTTCCCAGCGAAGGGCTGTACCCGCGAAAGTGAGGAGCGATAGTGTGAAAATATTCGCTTACCTCCCCGCTCTTTTTTGCTAGTAACGAAATTCGGCTGGGAGACACATCCTTGATGTGGCGGTACACTTTGAACTCGTTCTTGTTCTCTTCGTAAAATAACAGGTTGATCAGCATCTGAGTCCGGATGCCGCCCCACTCCAAGAGGCTCAGTTCGTTGTTCAGCTTCTCTTCGATCTTCAACGCTTCCTTTAAACCAGCCAATTCACGGACATCACGGTACACTTCGTTAATCGATTCGCGAATCTGCCCCGCGTCATAAGCGGTCGCATCAAGGAATTCCGGAATCATATAGACGTTGAAGGAGCCAAGGCGCAGCTTCAGCCGGTTCATAATGTAGCGTTCACCCAGCAGCAGCTGCCAAACGCCTTTTTCACTCAGTTGGAAATTGCGCTCAAATTTTCCGCTCAATCCACTGGAGAAATTTACCTTATCCGTTATGTAGTATTTGAATTTGAATTTGGTCAGGTCTGCGCTAACCGCGGCTTTCTGTCCGGAAATGCAGCAAATTCCTTCCTCGGCTTTCTCGAACATCGAGACTTGATCATCAAGCACAGCCCGAATGTAATCAGGGTGCTGAGCGATCAGCTGTCCGTCGATGGATATGGCGAACAAATCAACCTGTTCAGGTGCAATTTGCCTCTCTTTTTTGAGCCAATCCAGCAGTTCTTTGGCCACAACTCCGGGTCGCTCTTTGTCAGCCGCACTTTTGCAAACCTTGTCCGTAAACCCCGGTTTTCCGATGCCGCACGCTTCCAGATCGAGCAAATACCTGTAGCGGTTCTTCGCATCCAACGCGGTATCCAATGCGAAATAATCCGTCAGGACTTGAGCGATGCCAGAATAAAGGGACGAGTCCACAGGCAGCTTGTCCCGCAAAGCTGGCAACACTTGCGAGCAGAGATGTCTAAGGTCATGGCCAGTCGCATGATACTGCAATCCTGCTGCTGGGACAATCCCGACATAATGGAGCTGTTGCGGGGTATACCGGGGGGACTCTGGAGTCGCGTCAAATTCTCCAGGCCAAATCGTGCACTTGCGAGATTTAGTCGAAAAATCAAGAATTAAATAATACGACTGCTCCTTCCTGTTTGGGCGACGGAATCGCACCAACGAACGGATTAATTGCTCCGGCTCCTCGCTGTACTGCAGCTTGCCAAGCGAAGCAATGGCGTCGAGCATGGATGAATCCCCCCTTTTCATTCACTTGCATATTTTGAACATTGTATCATTTTTACCAAAGTATGGTTCGAAATACAAGGCTATTTTACTATTTTTTCGAACATTGTCACATTTTGTGGTCTATTGTTTTTCGGTCCGTGTTTCGAAATGACCAAGCACCGTAAAAAGCCCCGCTCCATTTGATGATTTGGCCCCCAGGCCTACATCATGCACAAGCTTCAGCAGTTCGGGATTGCCCTGCAGAATGAAGTCGCCCAGCCAGCCTTTAATAATCGTCTTTTTAAAAGTAAATGTCACCTGCTTGAGCAGCCGTTTGTCGATTGGTGTCAGAGTAAGCGTCCGGTCATCGGCAGGAATTCCGTAAATCGCTTCATATTTTTTACGAGCATTGGCGGCAATCAACTCGCCAAACTCGGATTCTACCGGGGAATAGTAGTAGGTCTTGCGCTTGTTATGGTGCATATATGTGCTGTACATCGTAACCGGAGTGAGAAAGCGAATTTTCATCTCACCGCTGATTCTCTCCTCGATTTGCTCCACAGATGCTACCTGAACGCGCTGATGGCCGATCATTACGTGATCCTTCGTAAACAACGTGGAGATCAGCTCTCTCATCAATTGCGCACTGCAGGTCGAAAACACGAAAGACACCGGCGAACGGAACGATATCTTTCCTTCTGCTATGGTGCTTTTTCCTTCCAGTCTGGAAAAGCAGAATCCTTTGAAGCTGCGATTTCCAAAGGAGTAGCCTTGATTGTGAAGCTGATCGCGGTATTGTTCGTTGCGAATACTCGAATAGATAAGCCCATGCAGCAGCTCAAAATGGTGGATAGGAACAATGAGTTGACCCTGGAAATGGAACGTGATCTTGGCTCTCAGTATCTTCACCTGATTTCTTATTGTCATTTTATCAATATCAGCTTTGTTTTTTCGAAAACTCCTCGGGTATGGGCATATGCAGAAAAGGATTCCAGTGATATTTTCTGTAAAATAAGGATCCCATAAGTGTTACTCATTCAAAAAGCAGGTATTTATAATATCCGAAGAACTCTCTGAACAGTGAATAAAAATCTCTTCCTTCAAAGTAATTTGCGTGAGCCGAATACACTTCCCCGAACCCGGCCTTAGAAAAAGCTAATTTCGTCCTGCTAATATGATAGAACTGAGAAATGATCATGACAGATTTCAACTGCAAGTCATTCACAATTTTCTTCGTGTTCCATGCTGTCATGATAGTATTTACGCCCATACTATCCGTTAGTATCTTGTCGCCAGGTATTCCTTTTTGTACTAAATACTGCTTCATAATCTCCGCTTCATCGTAGCCTTCTGCCCCCACCCCGCCACTGGTAATTATGTAATGAAAATAGCCGTCCCGATAAAGCTCAACGGCTTTCTCCAAGCGATACCTTAATCTTTCCGACGGTCTTCCATCAGGTTCAACCTTGTTTCCTAAAATGACACCGACATCAGCCGGTTGGATGTTATCGTATAAACCGTCAATCGTTATTGCAAGAACATGCAGCACGAACCAAGTCGCAATTAGATAAGCTAATCTGAAGGTTATTTTTTTCATGAAATTACTCCTGCAAAGTTTTGCTGGCTGTATGTCATTTTTTCAACAGGTGTTCGGAACTGATTCAAGCATACCCTATTTGCTATTTCGTTAGGTTTTTCTCCTTGTAAAGATATTGCGACATACGCGGGGATTGGGTGGAAGCTCCTGTTTTGCTTTTTTATTGATAGGTTTTAACGTTCTGAATACGATTCCTTTTAGGTACTTTGAAAACATTATAGGGCCTTTTAAGCTGTTTTCTATATTTTACTATATTTTACCACCTTTCGATTCCTTATAGGTACTTTGAAAACTATCTTGATGTGAACAACTTCAAACCTGGGGAGGTTCGGTTTCAATTTCTCATAGGTACTTCCTAAACATCGTTCCGTCGTGGCTGTCGGTATAGAGCGATTTGAGTTTCAATTCCTCATAGGTACTTCCTAAACTCTATATATTCATACTGGGAAATGGGGAGATTTGAGTTTCAATTCCTCATAGGTACTTCCTAAACCAGAAGGCGAAGATGCTGGCGAATCGTTTGACCCAACGTTTCAATTCCTCATAGGTACTTCCTAAACTATTTACCTTTGGGAAGGTTTGGTATTCAAGTTTATGTTTCAATTCCTCATAGGTACTTCCTAAACATCCCTTATATAGCTCAAGCACCAGGGGATGCTCGGTTTCAATTCCTCATAGGTACTTCCTAAACGAACTAGAATGTCCAGAATGCAAATCTACAGGACTGCACAGTTTCAATTCCTCATAGGTACTTCCTAAACTCAGAGCCTGATATGATTATATCTGATGAGGTAGCTACGTTTCAATTCCTCATAGGTACTTCCTAAACAACCAGAAATGGGATCGGTCAAACAC
>CAMIVR010000194.1 GCA_946402065.1 uncultured Brevibacillus sp.
AAGCGTTTTTTGCTGACACCAACGCCCAGGAAACCGGACTGCTGCTGCTGCATCTCACGAAACTGCTGCTTGAAGTGGTTTGACTGTTTGGCTGTGAGCACGATCTGCATCACCCAGAGAGCGACAAAGACGACGATAAATCCGCCCCACGATGTCAACGTATCACCTCCACCATTTTCAAATGTTCTTGATAGTTACAATTGTAAACGGAAGGTACCTTTCCGTCAATAACAATTGTTGGCGTCGAGGGGAGAAAACTTTGGCTTGGGTCGGTGCCTGTCTCCGGACTGTTGTGGTGGGGAGAGAAAAGAGGAATGGGCTGCGACTGGTGCGGCTTCAGCAAGGAAGGAATACTGGCCGGCGCCGCTCTGAAAACGGCACGTCGACCAAAAAGCTGGTGAAGCGAGATGATTATTCGATGAAGCGGTTGGTCTATAAAGCTGTGCCGTTTTCAGAGCGGTGCCTGGGTGGAAGCCGCAAAGGTCTACGCCCATTCCTCTTTTCTCTCCTCGACGTATCTGTTTTGCTTCAACGTACGGAAAGACGAAAGGGAGAAGTACAGGAAAGCCAGGGAATCGCCAAGAAGAGGTGAACGCAGCTTTTGACAGCGCCTACCAAGACGGAGTCAAAAAAAGCGGAACGTTTTTCGCGCCACATCTACATCCTTGAGATACTCCCGCCGCGCAGCGAGTGGCTTTGGGGCGCGGTTCCGCTTTTTTTGACGTAGTCGGCCTTGAAAGCTTCCTCGGGCGATGTCACCGGCGGAGAGAGCCCTTCTTGGCGATTCCCCTCGCCTCCACCGCAGCCATTTGACTGATGTTTTTTTACCTTATCATGGTGAAAAAACCCGGAGTCCATGCATCGCCTGTCCCCCGGGAACGCTTTATCCAATCTTCACACTTGGTGCTTTATGAAACCGCACCGCTTTCCATCCAGCTTGCCGCTACTTCGAAAATCGACTCCGACAATGTCGGATGGGCAAAAATCATATTGGCCATTTCCTCAACAGTACCTTCCAGATGGATAAATGCCGACGGTGTGGCGATCTGTTCGGTCACGTGGGGGCCAACCAGGACAACGCCGAGAATTTCTCCGTACGTTTCATCCGCAATCAATTTGACGAAGCCATCTGTCTGTCCGAGCGCGAGCGCTTTGCCGTTGACCGATAGCGGGAAGGTTTTTACTTTCACCCGGTAGCCCTGGCTGCGCGCTTCTTCCACGGTCAGCCCGACACTGGCGATCTCCGGATGGGTGTAGACACAGCGCGGCACGACCTTGTAGTTGACGGGAACGCGCTCGCCTGTGGCGTTACGCGCAGCGATGCTGCCTTCCGCACTCGCCACATGGGCCAGCTGCCAGCCGCCGATCAAATCGCCGACCGCGTAGATTCCTTTGCTGCTCGTCTCCATGTACTCATTTACCGCGATAAACGGTCCGTTCATCGTCAAGCCCAACTGCTCGCTGGCCGACAGGTTGGGACGTCGGCCGACAGCGATCAAGATCTCTGCACACGGGAGCCGCAGACGATTTCCACCCTTGTCGGTCACCTCGACGATTTTGCCGTTGTCTCCGTTTGCCAACCGCTCGACTTTGGTCTCGGTCATCAGCGTGATCCCTTTTTTCTGCAAAGCTTTGTACAAAGCTTTGGATGCGTCCGGGTCTTCATTAGGGAGCAGGCGATCCGCCATTTCCACGACCGTCACCGCAGTGCCGAGGCTGGCAAAAATGCAGGCAAATTCCACCCCGATAACGCCACCGCCGATAATGACGATTGATTCCGGAATGGCCGTCAGTGAAAAAATCGTGTCACTCGTATGGTAAGCGACGTCATTGGCACCGTTGATCGGCGGTACAAACGGAGCTGAACCAGTGGCCAGAATGACATTGTCCGCCTTGATTGTCTGACTGTCGGCGCCAGTGCCGGCAATGATGATCGTTTTATCCGGCTGGACGCTGCCTTTGCCGTTGTACACAGCGACTTTGCCTGCCTGCATCATCGATGCAATGCCGCCGCGCAGACGCTTGATGACTTCGTCCTTGCGGGCCATCATCTTGTCAAGCGACAGGCTCAGCTCGCCCGTCTCGATGCCCCAGCTCTTCGCGGCCCGAATATCGTCGATGACTTCCGCATGGCGCAGCAGCGTTTTCGAAGGAATACAGCCGCGGTTGAGGCAGGTGCCGCCCAAGTGGTCAGCTTCGATCAGCGCTACGGTCCGGCCTTTTTTGGCAGCGGCAATCGCCGCTACATATCCGGCCGGCCCGCCGCCGACAACTGCTACGTGATAGGTTTTCATTGCCACACCCTCCTAGACCATCAACTGATATGGATTTTCCAGTGTTTCCTTGACTGCCTGCAGGAACTCCGCTGCCGGCGCCCCATCCATGACGCGATGGTCAAACGAAAGGCTCAGCGTCATCATCGGCCAAAGCTCGATTTTTCCTGCGACGCCGACTGGCTTCTCATTAATCCGGCCGACTCCGAGAATCGCCGATTCCGGCTGATTGATAATCGGCGTGAAGGCGTCAATTGCATACATTCCGAGATTGCTGATCGTAAAGGTGCCGCCTGACATATGCTCGGGCAGCAGCTTGTTTTCCCTGGCAAGCGACGACAAGCGCTTGCAGTTCGCCGTCAATTCGGCCAGCCCTTGTTGATCGGCCTGCTTGACTACAGGAACGAGCAAGCCGTTGGGAACGGCTACCGCCAATCCGACATTGACTTGTTGATGATAGACGATCGCATCGTCCTGCAGGGAAGCGTTGACCTTTGGATGCTGGGCCAGCGCGTGCGCGACAGCCTTCATGATGATCTCCGTATAGGAAAGACGCAGTCCGGTTCGCTTTTCAATGACCGGCAGCAATGCGGTGCGCATGGCGATGGAGGCATGCATATCGACCTCTGTCACCAGTGTGACATGCGGTGCGGTAAACGCACTCTGGACCATCCGCTGGGCGATGACTTTGCGCATGCCGTCGAGCTTCACTTTTTCCGGCAGGGCAGCAGGCGTCGCCTCGGCAGCCTGTGCTGCAATGCCGCGTTGATGCTGCTCGACGTCGGCTTTGACGACTTTTCCGTTTACGCCGGAGCCTGTTACCGACTCCAGAGCGATGCCCTCGGCCTGGGCGAGTTTCTTCGCCAGCGGGGTTGCTTTCGGTTCAGTTTGCTTGCCTTGGGCCAGAGCCTGCTCGACGTCGGCCCGGTGAATCCGGCCACGCTCGCCCGTTCCCTTCACACCGTGCAGGGCAATGCCGTTCTCCCGGGCAACTCTGCGCGCGGCCGGTGTCGCCCGCACTTTGTCGCCTGCAGCGTGGCCGTCCACAGCTGCATCTGCTCCGTCCGCTGCCTGTCCGGCCTCTTCAGCGGCTTCCGCCTGGCCGCCCGCATCGCCTGCTGACGGCGGCGCATCCGGTACGTTTTCGCCTTCTGCGCCGATGTAGCCGATCACTTGATTGACCGGAACGACTTCATCTGCGCCATAGTATATTTTCAACAGCTTGCCGCTGGCATACGCTTCCACTTCGATGTTGATCTTATCCGTCAACACTTCCAACAGCAGATCGCCTTCTCTGACGTCGTCCCCCTCCTGCTTGAACCACTGCAGGACAGTTCCCGTCTCCATCGTCATGCTCAGCTTGGGCATGAATACTTCCGTTGCCATACGCTCTCCCCCTTAGCCTTTAGCGCAGCGTCTCTTTCACTGCCGCAATGATGTCAGCTTCCTGTGGTACGGCTGCCTTTTCCAAGATCGGGTTGTACGGAATCGGCACAGCCAGTCCGCCCAGTCGCTTAATCGGGGCGTCGAGATAGTCGAACGCTTCGCTCTCGGCGATCATGCTGGCGATTTCGCCGCCGAATCCGCCGCGCTTCACAGCCTCATGGACGACGACGAGTCTGCCGGTCTTTTTCACCGAGTTGATAATCGTCTCTTCATCGAGTGGAACCAGTGTGCGCGGATCGATTACCTCTACACTGATACCCTCTTTCTCCAGCTCGCTGGCTGCTGCCAGTGCCTTGTGCACCATAATCGCCGTCGCGACAACCGTGACGTCAGTGCCTTCGCGCTTCACGTCGGCTTTGCCCAACGGAATCGTGTAATCCTCTTCCGGAACGTGGCCCTTGGTGCGATAGCACAGTTTGTGTTCGTAAAAAATGACCGGGTTGTCGTCGGCAATCGCCGCTTTCAACAGCCCTTTGGCGTCATATGCCGTAGACGGCTGCACGACCTTGAGACCGGGGATGTGGGCCATCCATGCTTCCAGGCTCTGGGAGTGCTGCGCAGCTGCCCCTGTGCCGGAACCGGCCGGCGTACGCAACACGAGCGGCACTTTTCCTTTGCCCCCGAACATGTAGCGGTTTTTGGCCGCCTGGTTGACAATCTGGTCAGTCGCAATCGTAATGAAGTCGGAAAACTGCAACTCGATGATCGGCCGCATGCCGGTCATCGCCGCTCCGACTGCCGCACCGGCAATCGCCGACTCGGAGATCGGCGTATTGCGCACCCGCTCAGGGCCGAATTCCTCGATCATTCCGCGCGTCACGCCGAACGCTCCGCCGTACACGCCAATATCTTCACCCATGATGAAAACATCAGGATTCACTCTCATGACTTCCTGCATCGCTTCCCGAACCGCTTCCAAATAGGTAATCTCTCTCATCCTCGTGTTACTCCCTTCGATTTACGAAAGTCTTTATGCATAGACGTCCAGTTCCAGCGTATCAAGTGCAGGCATTGGGCTTTTTTCCGCGAATTCAACGGCATCCTCGATCTCTTTTTTCGCACGCTGCTCGATCTCGTCGGCCTGTTTCTCCGTCAGAATTCCTTCGCCAATCAGCACGCGCTTCATCCGCTCAATCGGGTCGCGATTGGTGCGCCAGTCCATTTCCTCATCGCGCGTGCGGTATTTTTTCGCATCGCTCTTGGAGTGTCCTTTCCAGCGATACGTTTTGGCCTCGATCAGCGTCGGCCCTTCGCCGTTTCTCGCCCGCTCAACAGCCTTGGCGGTTACTTCCATCATCGCAAAGATGTCATTGCCGTCCACGACGACACCGGGAATGCCGTACGATGCCGACCGTTCGGCCAGGTTCTCGATGTTCGTCATTTCTTTCACCGAGCCGGACATGCCGTACTGATTGTTTTCACAGATAAATACGACCGGCAGTTTCCAGATCGAGGCCATGTTGAGCGATTCGTGGAAGCTGCCCTCATTGGTCGCACCGTCGCCGAAGAAGGACACGGTCACGTAACCGAGCTTTTTCATTTGCGAGGTCAGCGCTGCGCCTACAGCGATCGGAATGCCGCCGCCGACGATGCCGTTTGCTCCCAGATTGCCCTTCTCCACATCCGCGATGTGCATGGAGCCGCCTTTGCCTTTGCAGTAGCCTGTCTCACGGCCAAACAATTCGGCCATCATCTTTCCTACTTCGGCTCCCTTGGCGATGCAATGGCCGTGTCCGCGATGCGTGCTGGTAATTTTGTCGCGGTCTTCCAGCACGGCGATCGCTCCGGCAGCCGACGCCTCCTGTCCCACGCACAAATGCGTCGTGCCGTGGATCAAGCCTTTGGCAAAAAACTCGTCTACCTTTTCGTCAAAAAAGCGAATCAGCCACATTTGATGCAGCAGTTCAACCAACTTGTCAGTCGTAATCATCGATGGTACCTTCAGGGCACTGTTCACTGCCAATTCCTCCTTGTTTTCGTTCACGAGCATGTCTCCTCTGTCGAGCCGCCCTCTGAAAGCAAAAAAAAGATCAGATGGAAAGAATCCCCACCTGACCCATGGTCCAAGAGTTTTAAGAACGATCTGCACATTCAGTTTTTACTGATCTGTTCGTATTCCTCTTTCGTCATCTTTTGAATTGAGATGATGAAAACCTCGTCTTTGCCTTCGCAGACGAGCTTTTCGTAATCAAACAGCTTATACACTTTGGTTCCGGGAGTTACTTTTTCAAGTTGGTTCATCCTCTGGCACCTCCGGACTTTACATTTGTTCTGATTAGTTACATCTGTAAACAATTATAAATGATCCTACTGTTATGTCAAGAAAAATGGCCTTATTCTTCGCCAAATTTGCTGTCGATCAACTGGCTCAGCGCTTCAATCGCTTCTGCCGCATCCGGCCCTTCTGCCTTCAGCGTCAAGACCGTTCCTTTGGCAGCGGCCAGTGCCATTACGCCGATGATGCTCTTCGCGTTGATTTCCTTGTCGTCTTTTTTCAGCATGATTTCCGCTTGAAATTTCGCTGCCGTTTTGACGAACTCGGATGCCGGGCGCGCGTGCAGCCCTGTTTTGTTTTGAATCGTTACTTGTTTTTCCATGTGAATATCCTCCTCATATCTGTTCGTTAGGTTATCTTGACAACAAGCTGTGTGGCCTGATAGAGCGTCTGTTCTTCGGCATACGCGACAAAATCGGGATTCGTCATCAGCTCATACAATTCTTCAATGGCGGGTTGACAGCGTTCATCGATCGCCAGCATAAACACAAAGCGGATCCATACGCCACGCTCCCATTCCACCGGCTGGCTCAGTCTGGCGGCAGCGATCGCCGGCCTGATCGTGCAGACAGTGTCTGCGTGGGGGATCGCAGCAACACCGTTAATATGTGTCGGACCCGCCCGTTCACGCTCCCAGACTTTCTGCCTGAACTCCGGAGTGACATATCCAGCGGCGATGAGCCGGTCAGCCAACTGCTCCATGACCTCTGTCTTGGTGGCGGCGGTCAAGGGATCTACGGCAAGCTCCGGGGACAGCAGCTCTTGCAGGTGCAGCGGGCCCATTTGCACGCTCGCCGTATCCATGCCTTCCTGCACGAGCAGGAGACGCTGCAAGAAAGCAAGCCCGCTTTCGTCGACGATCTCCTTGAACGAGATGAACGGAATTCCCGCCAGCAGCGGATCGAGTGTACCAATCACCGCCAAAATGTCATAGTGCTCGGCCCATTCCTGGTATTTTTTGCGGATCGACAAGGAACTGCCGATCAGGTACGTCAGGTTTTTGCCTTTTTCCGCCAGACTCTCCTGAACGAGTGCAGCCAGTCTACGCGCTGCGCCTTCTCCTGTTACACACACGGCGACGACGGCTTTCGGCAATCTTCCTGCTGCTTTGCCCTGCTGGATGGCCTCGCTCGTCCCGCCGCTGGTCAGCACCAGTTGATCGATGGACGTGTCGCTGTAGAGACATTTGCGCAGCACTTCGACGACGAGGGCGGTTGTCAGCGGAGCGACGACTCTGACGTGAACACCGAACTGCTGCTGCCAGCTGATCTCGCGCAAGAACGTCGTGCCCATGTCCGTGAGCAAAATTACCCCGGCTCCCTGATCGGCCTGCTGCAAGCTGGCCCCCACCCGCCTGACGGTGTCCGGCAGTTCGTCATTCCAGTGCAGTTCTACGGGAATGGCGTGGCTTTTTTCAAACAGCCGCTGAGCGACATCGACCATGCTTTTGGCGATTTGCCCATACGAAGCCACAACGACGCCTATCGCTTTTTTCGGTTCCACGTACGTCCGGCAGCGGCTGAGGTACATGGCGAGAAAGCCGATCTCCGCAGCGGGCAGCGCGATGTCCCAAATTCGCTGCACCACCTTGCTCATCTCCAGAGCGACGGAGTATTCGATCGTATCCGTCTGGTACTCGCTCGCCTCGTCCACTGCCGACAGCGTTCCGGACTGCTGGCGATCGAGAATACCTTTCAAATGTATCGCCAGCACGTAGGAGATTTTCTGGTAATCAAACAGCAGGTGCTTTTCGGCAATCCAGAGCATTTGCTCGACGGTTTGCACAATTTTGTCGCCGACCAGTCTGACCAGCTGCTGCAGCCTTACCTCGTGCCGTTCATTTTTTTCCAATGCGGCGCTGTCCAGCCGCGATTCCAGCTCCTGGCTGATGATCAGCTGGATCAGCTCTTCATTTTGCCCCTGTTCCTTGAGATGCTGATGCCGCTCTGCAATCCATTCATAC
Source organism: uncultured Brevibacillus sp. (assembly GCA_946402065.1). Taxonomy (GTDB): domain Bacteria; phylum Bacillota; class Bacilli; order Brevibacillales; family Brevibacillaceae; genus Brevibacillus_D. Next base: position 7,958 of record CAMIVR010000194.1, read on the forward strand.
AAATCGGCTGACGCTGTCTCCTGTTCGGCTGGCTCCAACGGATCAGCGCGCTGGCCGGGTATAAAGGCGAACTGCTCTTTTTTCAACAGCTGCCCGCCCTGCTGCGTGAAGTTCAATGCACAGCCGCCAGTTACATTTGCCGGTAGATCCTGACGCTGCACGAGCACCTGCTCCTGGTCGGAAGCGCTCATATTTTTCAGCAGCGCCCGGGCCAGCAGGACGCGAATGTCGCTGTGCAACTGTCCGGTGTTGCCGGGACACTCATATGCGATCAAGGCGGCGATTACCTCTCTGTCGACTAGCAGATTTTTGCCGATCCGCTTCGTCTCTTCGTTGACAAAGTGAAACACCAGCTCCAGCCGCTCGCTCATCGTCCATTCAAGCAAGGGCGGCAGCTCGATCAGCATCGGAATCCGCCTGCGCAAGGTCAGCAGGAGACTGGAATCGGGACTTTCGGTCGTAGCGCCGACGATCAACAGCTCGGCCTTGCGCTGAAAATCGACTTCTCCCAGTCGGCGATACATGTTTTTATCGATCAGGTAGAACAGGTTTTCCTGGCCTTCCGGCGGCAGGCGGTGAATTTCGTCGAGAAACAAAATCCCGCCGTTCGCCCGGTCGACCAGGCCTTCCTTGTCCCGATCCGCGCCGGTAAACGCTCCTTTTACATAACCAAACAGCTGCGCCAGCAAGAGCTGCGGATTTTTCGCGTAATCCGCGCAGTTAAACACGACAAAGGGGGCGTCTTCGGCCATGATCTGCCGCTCCCTGGCAAAGTCGTACATCGCTTCTGCCATTTTACTCTTGCCGACTCCCGTCTGCCCGAACAGCAGTGTATGCAGGCCGTGCGGGGGGTAGAGCACAGCAGCCTGGGCTTGCTGAATCGCCGCTTTCAACGTGCCTTCTGCCCCGATCATGGCTGAAAATGTGGGCAGTGCACGAATTCTGCCGTGGTCATCACGCTCCGTTCGCAAGGGCCCGTCGGCAGCTACGTCCGTGTGGGCCTGCATGTCTTTGCGCATATTCAAGACGGTGAAGCGGGAAACATCAAAGCCCTTGTGCTGAAGCAGGCTGGTTAATTCCCGGTTGGAGATGTGCGGGTTGTGTCTGAGCACTTCGGCGACTTCCGACTGCAGAACGGGAAGACGACGCTTCCGCGAATCGGCGATGTTCAACTGGTGGCGCAGCAACGTCACCTCATCCCGCCGCAGCCCCAGTCGCTGTGCGATTTGTTCATCGGTTAACGGGTTCTTTTTATCTTCCCCTGCGACGATTTGCCGGATCTTGTTCTTCATCGCACTCCCTCATTTCCGTATTGACTTGCAATTATTATGCCAATAAAAACTACCACTACTGAAACCGCTTTCCGCTGCTACCTATACAATACCATCTTCCCACAAAAAATTCACAACAATTTCGATCTGGTAGTTTTTGTGGGAAGAATCTCACAATTTATACATTCTCATTGACGGCAATTCAGCGAAAATATATGATAGTCGTATAACGATTCCTTTGGAACCACGGGTCTGGGATGTTTTTCCTCTGCCCGTGGTTTTTGCTTTCTATATTCTCAGCTCTTTTGACTAGGAGGACTGTACATGCTAAAAGGAATTCCCGCTTCACCCGGATATGCTGTCGCCAACGTTTTTTTGCTCGGAAATGACGAGCTGACAATTCGTGAAGACATGGTTCCAGCCGAGCTGGTTGACGCTGAATGGGAACGCTTTACCGACGCCATGAATCGGACAAAGGATGATTTGCGGCAGACAAAGGACGATGTCGCCAATCGGTTAGGAGAAGAAGAAAGCGCTATCTTTGAAGCCCACCTGATGATCCTTGACGATCCATTGCTCGCCGAAGAGATCGGCGGCGAAATTCGCAATGGCAAGAAGAATGCCGTCTGGGCCGCCCATGAGGTATTTACGCGCCATGCCGCCCTGTTCGCTTCGCTCGACGACGAGTACATGAAAGAACGGGCTGCCGACTTCCGCGACATCGGCCAGCGCGTCGTCAAGCAGCTTTTGGGGATTCACTCCTCTCCGCTTGACGCGATTGACAGTCCGGTCATCCTGGCTGCACATGACTTGACTCCTTCCGAGACGGCGCGGTTGGATACGCG
>CAMIVR010000195.1 GCA_946402065.1 uncultured Brevibacillus sp.
TTCCTGCTCTGTCCGGGCGTAAATTTCCAGGATGGAAGCTCTGTCGCCGGCATGCTCTCGCAAAAGTTCTGAGTTCAGGATTGTCAGGGAAGCAATCCGGTGATTCTTGGGGAACTTCAGAATTGCATTGAGCAGGGCGCGTAGAAGCTGTTCGTTGCCCTCGGTACCGAACAGCAGCTTGAAAGCAAAATCGATCTTCAAATCCATGAGTCTTGTCACGCATTCCCCCCCTTCTCCGTTCGTTAGCTGTCTTATCAGTATACCATTAGAAGGCAGTTCAGACACTCCTGCGGAATATCTGTTTGACTCAAACTAATACAGGGGAACGATTGGGATACTCGCTCATTGCATAAAACGAATAAAAATCCTACGAAAATCAAAACAAAGAAGGTATTTTCATAAATGGAATCGAATTCCTTTTTGGGATATGTCAAAATGCGCGACGATAGTCTCGGTAATTGTCGAAAGAATTATAGGTACAATTTCACTTGTATAATTGTCCACATGAGAAAAATTGCAATCATTTGGTCAGACTATTGTGAAGTGTGCTGAGATTCGGCCGGCCCAACAATAACAAGGTGAATGAATGGAAAGGTTCAGAACCTTTCTCTGTTGGGTTCGTCTTGTCAGTGTCGATTGCTGTCAAATGAGTATCGTTGCATTATATCTATCGGGAGGGGAACGAATGAAGCGGAAATTGATATCGTTTTTGGGGAATAGCGTCTATAAACCGTGCATTTATGAATTCAGAGGTGCTCAAGCGAATCAAAGCCAATTTGTTCAATTGGCGATTTTGGAACTGCTCGCAAAAAACGGAATGGAAATTGACGAACTGTATGTATTTTTAACCGAAGGAGCAAAAAAGAAAAATTGGGAGAATTCTCCCGAACAAGTGGGGTTGAAGGAAGAGCTGGAAAGGCGGTTTCCCCGTTTGAAAGTCATTCCGGAGCATATTGGCAGTACACAGAGTGAAGAGGAAAACTGGAAGCTGTTTGATCAGCTAATCGGAGTTATCGACAGCGAAGATGAGGTTTTCTTTGACATTACCAACGGGTTTCGCTCGCTTCCTATATTGGCCATCAGTGTTAACCAGTATGCCAAGGTGCTGAAGAAGTCAAGGCTTGGCTTGGTATTATATGGTTGTTTCGAGAACAACAAAAGCGTAGCACCGATTATTGACATTACTTCGATGATTACACTTATGGATTGGTCTGTTGGTGTAGATAATTACCTGGAGACAGGGGAAAGTAGCCTGTTAGCGGACTTGACGAAACAAGAAGCAAAGCGAATCATGTGCAGTTCGGATGAACAAGATGAAGCGGGCTTAAAGCTCCGCCAGGAAATTGTTGAACTCCGCCGTTTGACAGACCAAATGGATGCGTTTGATCGGTCTATTCGTACCGTACGAGGACAGACTGTGCTTGAAGAAATTGGGAAGCTACGCCTAGCGCTCAAAGAAGCGCAAAAATTGGAGGCACAAGCAGTGAAACCACTTGAGAAGCTACTATCACAAGTTGAAGGAAAATTACAGCAGTTTAACGGCGATCCAGTGATGGATTTATATGAAGTGGCCCAATGGTGTTATCGCCACCGATTGTATCAGCAGGGGTATACATTTTTGCAGGAAAATTTGATTACAGCAGTTTGTATAGCTTTGGAGAAGGACCCAAGTGAAAAAAATACGCGATACTTGATACCTAGGGCCATACATATTGTGCTACGGAAGAAATGTATCGATCAGTGGGAGGAACAAGACTTGGCTCAGCAGGAAAAGGTTGAAGAACTAGTTTCCTTCCTTAGCCCGCTAAGAACTTTACTGAAATCGTATGATGCGCTGACCGATTTTCGTAACAATATCAACCACGCCGGAATGAAGGAAAATCCAGTCTCATACCCTGCATTCAGCAAAATGCTGTCAAAGCTGGTTGAAGACATGCGACCGTTCTTTGAACAAGTCAGCGCTGACAGCAAAATATCAAAGCATTCAGCAACTGTCTTGAAAAAGGAGTGAGTATGTTGGAAGTTATCCAGTGGAGAGATTGGCTGCGTTCTCCCTTTCGCAAGCACAAACCCAGGCAGGTGGAGGCAGATGATCTTTTATGGAGCGATCCGGTCACAGGCGTGACCTTTGCGATAAAAGAAACGGACTACGAACAACTGTTTGTACGAAGCTCTGATGCTCTACGCCATTCTGTATTAGCGTTTCCTTTCGGCAATGTCAGCGAAGATGAAATTTGCTGTCATCTCCCGTATCCCCGTCCTGTTAGCGCAAAAGACTGGGGCACTTGCAAGCAGCGAGTGCGCTACCGATTGATAGACTTTGTAAAAGTACGGATGGGATTGTTTTATGCGCTGTTTCGCCCGAGCAAACAAGAATGGGATGAAATGATGGAGCAACTCCACGTCCCTTCTCCCGTTTTGCCAGCTCCGCATTGCGAACATCTGGCGGCTGTTGACTTGTTTTTGCAAACAGGAAAAGTAGCGGAAAAGTGGAAAAACCTGCGCATCGCTATCGTCAAGGCAGGAGCGGTGAGGATCAAGCAGTACTTTTTAGAAACAAACAAAATTCAGGAGATTCGCGGTGCCAGCCGATTGCTGGAGGAAGTGGCGAGTGAGCGCATGGAAAAATTGTGCGCAACGCATGCCATTCCCGAATCAATCGTGTACACAGGAGGCGGGAATACACTATTGGTATTGCCCGAAAAGTCAGGAGCATTGGTGGCACATGAAATCGAACGAATGTACAGAACAGTAACGGTGACGGCACAAAGTGTAGCAGTATCGGTAACAGTTTCCTGGGAAGACCTGCAGACAGAGGATTTTGAGATGCTGCTTTCCTGGGTCGAGTTGAAAAAGACGGAACGCCAACTAACCGTAGGTACACTGCCGGAAGCGGAAAAACCTGATTTGCATCTGCATGTAAGATGTGACAAGAAGCAAAGTGAATTTGAGAACGGCTTTGAAGCCATTAGTAAGGAGAGATACATAAACCGAGTTCAGCAAGGGCAGCCGCTTCCACTCGGCAAAAACAGGCCAGTTTGCGAATCGTGCAGGCTCAGGGAAGCAGTTTATTATTTTTTCCAATATGAAGAAAAAGCTCAGTGCCCTTCTTGTCACCACAAACTGATGAAGGGATGTCAAGAGGCAGAAACCCTTTATTTGCAAAAAGTCTCCCGGCTGGTCTCCATATTTGATGGACAGTACAACGAAAGACAACCTCCCCGTGCAGCCAAAGACCTGGATGACGTTGCAAAGAGTGGCGTTAATGATCTGATTGCCGTCGTTTACGGAGATGGCAACAACATGGGAGCAGTCGTAAAGAAACTGCACAATTTCCTGGCACTGCGGTATTTTTCTCACCTCACCGATCAGGTAACGAAGCTCGCTACTTACACGACGCTTATGGATACTGATATCACATGTCAGATAATCGCCGTCGGAGGAGATGATATTTTTCTCGTTGTTCCGGCAAACGCAGGTTTGGACATCGCCCGCGAAATCGGTGAAAAATTTGATCAGGCATTTGCTACACAAACCACCGGGGAAGGCATGACACTCTCGCTTGGCATCGCTTATGGAAAGGTGGCCGTTCCCTTTGCAACATTATTTCAAACAGCAAGCGATTTGTTAAAAGCAGCGAAGGCGTACAAAAAGCAAGGGAACATACGAGGAGGAACTGTCGATTTTATGCTGCTCTCCAGCGCCATCCCGTATACATCTGATCTTGCCAGCTATCGCAGCCGGTCCTTACACGACGAAGTCCGACTGTTTATGCGTCCATATTCCTTTGCACGGGCAAAACTGATGAAAGACTGGATTTTGCAGCTTCAAGCCATCCCTGGTGCAAAGGCGGTGCTGTTTCATCTGCGGGAGATATTGAGGGCGTTGACCGTGGAAGAAGCGAGACACTATTACAATTATTTCATGTTAACTTTTCGCGAAAACGATAAACAGCGCTACTTTGTCGACCAGACATTGTTTACGTTCCGTCCTCAAGAGATGCAGAATGATCATTTGTTTTTTTCCAAAGCCAAACAATTGTACAGTCCTTGGCACGACCTCGCGGAGCTGTGGAAGGTTTATGAAAAGGGAGGTGCGCAGGATGAAGCCTAAGGTACTTGTCACCCTCCATTATCTCGTCAGATTTCAGACTGCGTGGCTCGTTCGCGGAAATGGTCAGGAACAGGATCTGGACGGGCACTACTTGATGGATAGCTTCGGTCAACCGTACCTGTCCGGTTCCGTTGTCAAAGGAAAGATCCGCGATTCGTTTAACAGGCTTGTTTCTGTAGTTCCGACCTGGCAGCAATATGGAGAGTTTTTGTTCGGAAAAGCAAGAAATAGGGGCGGACAGGTATATTTTAATGAAGCTGTTCTTGCCATCGACGTGCAGCCCGGAATGGTTGAAGAACAGCGAACAAGAATTGCGATGGATCGTTTTCGCAAGATTGTTAAGGATCGTGCGTTGGTGACGGAAAAGTTGGTGCAACCCGAAATCCCCTTGATCGGCTCGATTGAATTTTATGCCCGTGAGACAGACAAAAATGCGCTTGTATGCGTTTTGGTTTCTTGTTTGCATTCGATCTCTTCATTTGGTGCCGGGGCGTCAATTGGCAGAGGTGCGGTAGAGTTTTCCTATGGGAAGCCGGAAGACCTGGCCGAAACCCATGCGAAAAGCTGCTGTTGGGTAGAGGAGACGCGCATGGACGGGAGCGTCGAGTGCTGGAGCAAGGAGAAGCTGCTCGACCAGATTCAAACGCAGTTGGGGGATGAATTATGAATAGACAGCGCTATACAATCACGTTGACGCCACTTGCCCCGTTTCATGTGGGGGCACATCAAGTTACTCTCAATCATTTTGACACGCTCGATTTTGTCCCAGCTCCCGTGCTTCAGGCGGCTTTTGCCCGAAGGATTTTGGAATCGCACGGTGCGTATGACCTGTCTGGCAGAGAGCGGCATTATTACGTGGAGGATATTTCGGAAGAGGGCTGTGAACCGCAATGGATTCCCTGGCTGAAGAGCTTTTCCAACCTTTCTTTTACGGCGGCGACTCCATTTGGAGCGGAATGTTTCTCGCCGACGGAATTGGGATGCAAGTATGACTCGTCCCATCCAATCGTAAACTCCCTTGTGTATCAGTATCGGAGTCGTTCCGATTTTCGGCAGATGAGAGAAGTAAGCTGTGCAGAATGCGGTGAGCGATTGGAGAGAAAAAACGGATGGAACCTTACATCCGGGAAAGCTGTGCAACGGCGAACCGTCTCTCGCACAAGCATTGATGCAAAGCGTCACTCCAGTGCAGATAGGCAGTTGTTCACCATGCAGTTAGCAGAACCGTTCGTCAACAGCCAACGGGAGCCTGTAAAGCTTATCGGGGATTTGTTGGTTCAAGGCGACGAAGAGATGTCGCTCGAACTTACGGATGAAGTGATTCGCGTCGGAAAACACATTACTGTCGGCCTTGGGAAAATGCGTGTGGAAGTGAAAAAAGCCCCACCGAAACCGTTTCCACAAGAGCAAATTGCGAAATGGCGAGCAGCGGTGGGGGATCGATCCGTTCCGGTAAAGTTAAACAGTCAGTTGTTGTTTGCCTTTCCTGGAGATGGCGGGGAAGCACATGCTGAGTTGTCATATTATCACGAAATGTACGAAAACTGGTTGAGGTGTACAGCTGGATTCCCAGATGGAGCAAGAGTTGTTTTTGTCTCTGCCCAACACGAGTTGAAACGAATTTTTCAGAGCGGTACGTTTGCCAAACAAGAGCAGTTGAGTCGTTTTTTGCAGGCTGGTTCGCTCATCGTCGTCGAGCCGGGTGATGCTTGTTCGGAAGAGCAATTCTTTAACTGGCTTCACGGTCTCCATATAGGCGGGATACGAACAGAAAGTTACGGGAGCACGGTTACCATTGCCCCGCACTTTTAAGCGAAGGAGATGTAAATGAATGAAATCATCTGAACACGATCGTGGGCGTGTCATGGAATTGCCCGAGCGGCTGGAGCTAGAAAGAAAAGTACGCGAGACTTCTAATTGGTTAATTGGCAAGATGCAGACATTGACGCCGCAGCTTGATGTCATTATTAAGGAGAAACCGAGGGGGCCAGCAATCGGTAAAAGCCAGATTCATAATTTATTGCGTGCGACCAAAACAGCAGCGGGGATCGGAGAATTGAATCTGTTAATCGGGTACCAAACCGGTCGAGATGATAATTACCGTGGTTGGGCAAATCGGGATAAGAACTCTGGCAAGACTTTTGGAGAAAAACTGCAAGCAATTTTGAAAGAAATCGATGATATGGCAGCCAAGCGGTCGAATACCTCCTCAGAGCAAGTTGAACTATCGCTGAAAATGACCGAACGATTGCTTGTGTATTTGTATTGGCATTATACCTACTCTGTGTCTGCTCAGATTAGGAAACAGGAGGAGAACAATGGATCCTACAGCAACAAGAGCAACGATCGCAATGGGAGGAGGGGAAAGTAATGCATTACTTTGATACATTTCATCATGAGATCATCTTGACTGGCGAGATCAATCTGGTAACAGGTCTTCATATCGGCAGGGGGAGTACCGGGTTGTTCGGAACGGATGACGAAGTGGTCAAGACACCAGATGGAAGTCCGTACATTCCGGGTTCGTCGCTCAAAGGAGTGTTGCGTGCAGCATTGGAGCGTATCTCAAGCTTTCCGACTTTGCCCAGAGACGGCTATGCTTCACCGTGTATTTCCACAGACAAAGACGGCTTATGCCTTGACACTTCACCAATTAGCAAGGTGGAGAACCGGCAGAACATGTCAGCACAACAGATCGCGGACAAGGTTGCTCAAGGCTCATGTCCCCTTTGCCACCTGTTCGGTAATAAAATGATGGCGGGCAAGGTTCAGTTTTTTGACGCATCCGTAGTGAAGCAAAGCTGGATAAATCAGTATGATTATCGCGACGGCGTCGGTATTGACCGCGATACGGGCACTGCGAAGGAGGGCGTAAAATACGACTTTGAAGTAGTGCCGGCCGGAACGGCGTTTCACTTCCGGGTGCGGGCGTTAAATCTCGCCAAGCCGGAGCTGCAATGGCTGCTGGTTGGCCTGGAATTGCTGCGGCAAGGCGAAATCACGCTTGGCGGCAAGGTGACTCGCGGACTGGGCAGGGTCGCGGGCAGCAACTGGGAAGTGATCGAGCGAACTCCCGACACATTCCTGCGCAGTCTGTTTCATTCCGAGCAGACGGCCGTTCCTTTTTCTGATTATGTCCAAAGCCATATTGGGGCTTTACTGGAGGGTGAGCATGTTTAAGGAGTTGCGGAACGAAGCAATTTACACGTTTCAACTGGAGACATTGGCCCCGTTTGTAATTAAAAGCGGCAATGAAGATGTGCTTGACGCATCCCTGCCTGATTCACAGGTGCTGCGCTCATATCGCAACGGTTTTTCTGTCCCGGTGATTCCCGGTTCTACGCTTAAAGGTGTATTTCGTTCACGAGCGGAACAGCTGCTAAAAAGCATGGGGTATCCAATCAGTGATCTTTTTTCCGAGAATCACGATCATGACGATTTGGTTCATCGCCTGTTCGGCTCTACCAAATGTCGTGGACGTGTTGTTTTTCATGACGCTTTTCCTGTAAGTGGTACGGAGATTGTTACCGGATTGAGACATGGAGTAGGAATTAACCGATTTACAGGCGGGGCGGAAAATTCACGTAAGTTTGACACGGAAGTAGTCGAACAAGGATGTTTCCAGGTTGAGGTGAAGCTGGTTAATTATGAGATATGGCACTTGGCATTGATTGCCTGGCTTATACAGGATTTGAGCGAGGGCTATATAAAAATCGGCTCTGCTACAACGCGTGGATTCGGTCGCTTTACGGTCACTGAACTCGTTTTGACGGTCAGGGAATATCGGAGGCTCTCAGATCGATATCTGCATGGTTATGAGCCAGCGGATGTCTTGCAAAGGGAACTTGACTGGACGTCATCTTTTTTCAAAAAGGAAGCGCGACTTAACAGTATGGAGGAATTGATTGGAGTAGATGGCATGTTGGTAAACGCCCGTTTTCCGGAGGTGAAAGCACGATGAACAAGCCGTATACATTTCTTCCGATGAATACAGAGGTTCGAAAAGCCCAGGTTATTGGCCGGGAACAGTTGCACTCCGACCGGCTTCATGGAAAGATACGACTCAGTATTGTCGCGTTGACACCATTGCTTGTTGCCTCTGGAGAATTGGATTTGCATAACAGTCAATTGATCAACGGGCTGACCATGCGTGACGGCATCCCTGTTATTCCGGGTAGCACCCTGAAAGGTATGAGCAGAAGTCACTCGGAGTTGCTGAGTTATTCCTGCAATCTGAGCACCGTGAAAAAAGAGCATCGTCGTCACTTGCCGCCAAGCAACAAAGGAAGATGCACGGACGACAAGAACAGCGCAACGCAGGTACAAGCATGCCCGGCTTGCCGTTTATACGGCTATATTATGGGGAAAAAAGTAGGCAAAGGACTGGTTGAATTTTCAGAATGCACCCTGATCGGAGAGCCCGCAGGTCAGCTTGGCACTACTACCATTCCGCACCTGTTTAGCCCGTTGCGTTCTGAAACCGTCCTTCCGCTTTATTTGAACGATCAGGATTACATGCAGAAAAAGCTGTACAAGCACGGCACCCCACAGACGCATACGGGCGCACCTCATCTCATTGTCAAGGCGGGGGCAGCATTTACAGGAGAAATAACGTTTTTAAACCTTACGGAAGAAGAGTTGGCCCTCGTCGTATTGTCGCTTGGGGCGGCAAAAGGAGGGAGGCGTTTTCAAAGTAAGCTGGGTTATGGGAAGCCAGCATTCTTGGGGAGCGTCCAGATTGATGTGGAGGAGCTGTTGCCTTACGAGCGCCCATTTTTATCGAGGGGCAAGAGAATGAATCGTGAACAATTGCTCGAGCGAATTGACTCGTATGGAATAGATGAAACGGGTAAGCGAGATGCTTTCCTGCAATCTCAGATCGATAGACTTGTATCCCATTATCAATATGAAGCAAACAAACAGAATAAATGGGGTTTCGATCATAAAAATCAAAAGACGTACTAGGAGGATAGCAGGATGACGAATCTTTCCGGAGAACGTAAGCGAAACCTCATTGATTTTATCGAACAATCGGTCGTGCACTCTGATCGTCTGCATCCCCGTACCAGGAATGACGAAAAGTTTGCCCGTTCGGTATGGTGGAACCTGTTGCAGGTGTGTGATCTTGTTGAGCGGCAAGTTGCGAAGGAGGAAGACCGCAAGTTGCAATTTCTTTCTTATGTGAAAACAATGCCGCGTTCTCTCTACCGAATTGCCAAGGAGGACTATCAACAAGTCATAGCGTTTGTTGAACAAGACTGCAGAGAGTTGAATTTCCAGGAAGTTAAATTTGTCATCGGCTGGGTACAACGACTTCTGAAGAGAAAAGGTGGCAAGAATGAACGCAATTAGCTCCATATCTCCAATTGTTGAAAGGCGGGCGCTTGCCTGCCTACAAAGGCTCCCTTTATCGCGGCCTCTTGGGAAATGCATGAAAGGATGCCGTCTGTATGAATAAAGGAACAGAATGTGATCGCTGCCTGTTGGCCGCAAGCTGTGCATATGTCAACATTTTTGAGCTAGAGAAGAGCCCCTTGCAGAAATCAAGTGAAAGAGGGACGAAAGTGCGAGGATTTTCATTCAGCGAGTTAACAGATTGACGAAATCGGGTTCACGCAGGGGACAGTCTCAAGGAGATGGACTTGAACTTGAAGTAATTAAGCCGTTTTCAACGTACTTGAACGCGTTCAGGAAAATACACAGACAACTGCAACAGGATTTGACCCTTCGATTCCGCAGGTGGTCCTGGATATCTCGCGTGCTTACGCCTTTGGCATACAACGCGATGATTTGTTCCTCAATCCCTGTCACGTTGG
>CAMIVR010000196.1 GCA_946402065.1 uncultured Brevibacillus sp.
AGCCAAAAAAACGGAACATCTTTGCGCCCCACCGGCATCCTTGAGATACGTCCCTCGCGGCTTTTGGGGCGCAGTTCCGTTTTTTTGGCCGCAGTCGGCCGTGAGATGCTCCTTGGGGCGCTGTCACTTGCGGAGTGTTCTCTTCTTGGCGATTCCCCTCGCCTCCACAGCACCCTCGGTTGCATTACGAAAAATCCGATAGCAAAAAAGCAGAAACCCTGTTTTAGGCTTCTGCTCGTTGACGCTTTTTCTCATTGGCCAAGTAACTTGCATACTGCAGCGGCTTTTCAATCGCTTGCTGGTATTGCGCAATTTTGCCCAGCTCTTTGAAGATTTCCCGACCAGGCTTCGGATTGACTTCAATCAACCATACTTTGCCGTGCACATCGATGCCAATATCCAGGCCAAGCTCGATCATTCTGCCGAAATGCGCTTCGATCGTCTCAGCGGTCTGACGAGCCAATTGCCGGCATTCCGCGAGAATGGCCTGGGCTTTATCCGTCCCGAAATGCCGCTCCAGAAACGGTTCGACCGCGACCGCTTTGCCGCCGCCGTGCAGATTGGCGGTCGCACTGTTTTTTCCGCCCAGCCGCATGCCGTATCCTGTGATGCTCCACTCGCCATTGCCATCCTTCTGGATGAGCAAGCGCATGTCGTTGGAGCGCGCGTCAATCAGCTCCAATCGCAAGCCCTGCTGAATGACGAACATCCCTTTATTTACCCAACGATCGACTTTCTTGCAGAGAAGATCAGTATTTTGCGGTCTGCTTTCGACTTTTGCCCGCTCCTTGTCGCGACCGAGCAGCCGGTATCCGTTTTTGCCCCGCTCCAGGCGCAGAATGCCGCGCCCGCCCGTTCCATTGCTCGGCTTGACGTAGAGCAAGGGATGCCGGGCTAGCATCGCTTGCAACCCTGTCCGTGAATACTCGTTCGTCTCCGGCAGCCAGCGGCGCATCCGCTCGTCTTTCCACAGCACCTGATGCACCTTCCACTTGTTCGCCAGCCGATTGTTCGCGTAAAGAAACACGCCTTTTTTGCGAAACGCTACGTAGTCTTTAAACGCCTGTGTCGGCGTGTAGCGATAACGGTCGATCACCACGTCCGGCCACGGATAGAGGCTGCTCATCCAGCCCGTCTGGGACGCTGTGTAGCCGCGCACCTGCCGTTTCCGGGTATTCACGTCAGCCGGAGAAAAGAGAAAGACCGTCATCCCCAGCTTGTGACCCGCTCGCAGCAGCCGCTTGAAATAAGCTGGCTCGGCGAATCGCTTTCCCTCTCGCCATGTCAAGATCCCGACTATCGGTTTGTTCATACCGACACTCCTTTTACGCTCTCTTCATGGCAGTTTATTCACTTTCCCCGAGCAGGCGTGCGCCCTAGTTGCTATGTTCGCAGAGATTCTTTCAGCGCGAGCAAATCCTCCGGCCAGCCGGCTTCTATTCGGATGTGCTTGCCGCCAAACGGGTGCATAAAACGCAGCTCACCGCCATGCAGCGCTTGTCTGGCAATCCCCGTCGCCTTGCCGCCGTAAAGCGTATCGCCCAGCAATGGATGGCCGATGTGGCTCAGGTGCACGCGGATTTGATTCGTTCGCCCCGTCTCCAGCTCACACGTGATCTGAGCGGCACGCCGGTATTGCGCGACAAGCCGATAGTGCGTGACCGCTGGTTCGCCTTGTGGCGATACGCGCCTGCGACTGGGATGATGCCGGTCTTTTCCGATCGGCTGATCGATCACACCCGCGGGTCTGGACAGTGTGCCGTGCACAAAGGCCGTGTAGATCCGCTTGATTTTCCGCTGCCGCAGCGCTTCGTCGAGCAAGGCGGAGGCCAGGGCATGCTTGGCGTACATGACCGCCCCGGATGTCTCTTGATCCAGCCGGTGGACGTGGCGCACTTTGCTCGCAATCCCTTGCCGGTGGAAATAGCCTGCGATCAGATGGTCCAATGTGTATATATCGCCCGATTGGGTCGGATGCAGCAGCAAGCCGGCAGGTTTGTTGACGACGAGCAGGTGGTCGTCTTCGTACAGTACATCGAGCTTAGCGGCTACCGGTGTGATGCCCGGATCCTCCGGTTTGCAGAGTCGCAAAGAAAGTCTCTGGCCGGCCGAAACGATCGTCCGCTGGTTCGGCGTCTTGCCGTCGAGCAAGATCCCGCCTTCCTGAAACAGGAGATGAACGGTTTTTTTCGGCAGCTTCCAGTGCAAGCGGAGCAGGTCGCCGCAGGCAAGCCCATTCGCATCGTCGCCCAACTCGCCGGAAAGCCACTCCGCCTCTCGTTTTAGTTCTATCATTTCGTACCGACCTCGCAAACGTTACTATTACTATATATCATGTCAGGATGTAGCATCATTCGATTCCAGTGCTCGATCAATTGTGGCAACGACCTCACGCAGAAAAAGAAACCTAACGGATTTGTCAGGTTTCTTCTGTTTTGTTCGATTTCTGTCGAACCTGGGCAACGAAGGCTGCACCAAAAGGTTTGGCGGAGCCAGCGTTTCAACGCTTTTGCAGCGAGCAAGCATGCTTACATCGCTTCGCTTACTTGCACGGCACGGTCGAGAAATTGCTCAATCTCTTCACGGCTTTTTCCCAGCTTGCTGACGAAGCGAACCACTTCTTTGCCTTCCTTAAACGCGACAAAGCTGGGAATGCCCATAATATCGAGCTTTTGCGACAGCTCCGGCAGCGTATCGCGATTGACGGCGATCATGTCGAGCTTCTCCTGGTAGGCTGCTTCCACTTCCGGCATAAACGGATCGATGCGGTGACAATCCGGGCACCAGTCCGTGAAAAATTTGACAACGGTCAATTTATTTGCGGAAATCGCTTGTTCAAAATCTGCATCGGTTTTGATTTCTCTCATCACGGTACATTCCTTTCTCTCTGTTGTTTCGTTTCCTTCATGGTATCACATTTAACATGCGGCCAAAAGCGCAAGGTGCACTTTCGCTGCTCAGTCGGAGAGCCGCTGTTCCTTGATCATCTGAATGAAGGTTTCGGTCTGCTTGGACAGATGGCGATCCCGGCGGTAGGCGACTACCAATGTACGCGTCGGCCGGGTGGACAGCTTGAGGTAGACGGGCGTATGGCTCGCCCAGGTTGACAGTGTGATCATGTCCGGTATGAAGCTGATGCCCATACCCGCTGCGACCAGCGACTGAACCGTCTGGATGTTGCTGCTCTCAAAGACGATTTTCGGACGGAAGCCGGCCTGTGCGCACAAGTCGAGCGAAATTTGCCGAAATCCCTGTCCTTCCTTTAATAAGACAAACGGCTGATCGTGCAAAGCGGAAAGGTCCACTTCCTCATCCTTCACCTCCGCTAGTGGGTGAGTAGGCGGTACGGCGAGGTAGATCTCCTCGCGAATGGCCGGTTCGTAACAGAGCGAGCTGTCCTTGATCGGCATCGTCAGCAGGCTGACGTCCAGCTTGCCATTGACCAATAGCTGCTCGAGAATGCTGGAGCTCTCCTCGATCAATTGCAGCTCAACACCGGGAAAGCGGGCGGCAAAGCGGGAAATGACGGAAGGCAGCACATACGTCCCCGTGTTCGGCAGACTGCCGACGTACAATTTGCCGATGTCGCCGTTGGCAAACGAGCGCATCTCCCGTTCCAGCCCGTCAGCCTGGGCGATCAACGCCTGGGCTACCTGAACAAACCGCTCCCCTGCATCCGTCAGCTCGACGTGATGGGGCAAGCGATGAAAGAGCTGTACGCCCCAGGATTTTTCCAGCTTGGCGATCTGTTGGCTGAGCGACGGCTGTGCCAGGTGGAGCCTTGCAGCCGCACGGGAAAAGCTGTGCTCTTCCGCCACAGCCAAGACGTAGCGAATTTGGCGCAGTTCCATATATGCCCCTCTTCTATAGGTAGTTTCTATCGTGTTGATAACTATTATATCTTTGAACTATGCAAATTACTCTAGTAAAATGATCTGTAATCAAGATTTCGCTCGAGTCCGCTCGAACGCAATCCTCAACTGGCACGATAGGAGGAACCATCACTATGAAACCACGTACCCTGTTTGAAAAAATCTGGGATCGCCATGTGATCCATGAAGAACCTGGAAAACCATCCTTGCTCTACATCGATCTGCATCTGGTCCATGAAGTGACCTCTCCGCAAGCGTTTGAAGGCCTTCGCCTGGCTGGACGCCGCGTCCGCAGACCTGATCTGACATTCGCCACGATGGATCACAACATTCCGACAGATGACCGCTTTACGATCAAAGACCCGATCTCCAAGCAACAGATCGATACGCTGACTGCGAACTGCGCGGAATTCGGCGTACCGCTCGCCGATCTGAACAGCCCCGACCAGGGCATCGTGCACGTAATCGGACCGGAGCTTGGCTTGACCCATCCGGGCAAAACAATCGTCTGCGGCGACAGCCATACATCTACGCACGGCGCGTTTGGCGCACTCTCCTTCGGGATCGGCACGAGTGAAGTCGAACACGTGCTGGCGACACAGTGCTTGCAGCAGCACAAACCAAAAACGATGGAAGTCCATGTCAAAGGCAAGCTGCCTGCCGGCGTTTCGGCAAAAGACTTAATTTTGGCGATTATTGCAAAGTTCGGCACGGCGTTTGCTACTGGCTATGTCATTGAGTATACGGGTGAAGCAATTAAAGGGCTTACGATGGATCAGCGCATGACGGTCTGCAACATGTCGATTGAAGCTGGCGCACGCGCCGGATTGATCGCTCCCGATGAAACGACCTTTGCCTATTTGCAAGGCAGACGCTATACGCCGCAGGGTGAAGCATTCGAAGCCGCTGTCGAAGACTGGAAATCGCTCGTGACGGATGAAGGCGCCACTTATGACAGCCGCGTCGAAATCAATGCCGAAGAAATCGCTCCGCAAGTCACGTGGGGAACCAGTCCGGGTATGGGCACAAGCATTACCGATGTCGTGCCTGACCCGGAATCGTTCGAATCTCTGAATGACCGCAAAGCGGCTCAAGCTGCACTCGCCTACATGGGCTTGACGCCCGGTACGAAAATGAGTGAAATCGCGATTAACCGCGTGTTTATCGGCTCCTGTACGAATGGCCGGATCGAAGACATGCGCGCCGCTGCAGCAGTAGCAAAAGGCCGCAAAGTCTCCCCGTCCGTTCATGCGATGGTCGTACCCGGCTCGCAAGCTGTCAAACAGCAAGCTGAAAAAGAAGGCTTGGACAAAATCTTTCTCGAAGCGGGCTTCGAATGGCGCGAATCAGGCTGCTCGATGTGTCTGGCGATGAACCCGGACATCCTCGCCCCTGGCGATCGCTGTGCTTCGACGTCAAACCGCAACTTTGAAGGCCGCCAAGGACGCGATGGCCGCACACACCTGGTCAGCCCGGAAATGGCCGCGGCGGCTGCAATTGCCGGTCACTTCGTCGATGTGCGCGAATGGCTGCGTGAAACCGCTTCTGTCTAATAGATCGAGTGTCTGAAAGGAGAATAACCATGGAACCTTTTGTTACCCTTACCGGAATTGCCGCACCGCTGGACCGTGTCAACGTCGATACTGATGCCATTATTCCGAAGCAATTTTTGAAGCGAATCGAGCGAACCGGATTCGGACAATTTCTCTTTTACGAATGGCGCTTTACACCAAATGGTGAAAAAATCGACAGCTTCGTGCTAAACCAACCGGCATACGCAGGCTCGACGATTTTGCTTGGCAGAAACAACTTTGGCTGCGGCTCCTCCCGCGAGCATGCGCCTTGGGCGTTAAACGATTTCGGCTTCCGAGCCGTCATCGCCCCTTCGTTTGCCGACATTTTCTACAACAACTGCTTCAAAAACGGCATGCTGCCGATCAAGCTGTCGGAGGAACAGGTGGACGAGCTGTTCTCCCGCGCCAAACAGCATGAAGGGTATGCGCTGACGATTGACCTGCAAGCGCAAACGGTATCGGATCAGTACGGACTTACGTATTCCTTTGAAGTAGATGAGTACCGCCGCTATTGCTTGCTCAACGGGCTTGACGACATTGGCATTACGCTTCAACTGGAAGATAAAATTGCTGCTTATGAAGCTGCGAGACGATAAGAAGTCCTTGAATTGCATAGAACATCCCGAATGTGTTTTCGGGACCAAGCTGCGATGATAGAACCAGCCAGGGAACTTTTCAAATTCCCTGGCTGATCTATTGTGTAGCAATCTTTTGTGAAGCCATACAGCAGTCCGCAACGCCCGGTTTTCCGGCTCAAAATGTGCTATAAGTGCAAATTAATGCTGTAGTCGACTGTATGTACGGTGAGAGTTGATAAAGACGCCCGCCATGACGAACATAATGAAGCCGTCTCACTGCTTTGCTTCTCATTAGTTCTTTTTCTTCATGAAATAGCCGAATCGGCAGTCGCCAAAGAGGCTCCCAAAGATCGTATAGAGCTCCATCAAGTCTTAATCGATAATCCATCTCGTGAATCCTCCTTTAGCTAAGATCTGAGCACCCTGAGCTGTCACCAGTGACTTGCCTCTCCTTTTTTGCGTGGTGGGTGGTACTTCCATTTTACCAGCCAATTTTCCATGGCTTTTGGGACAGCCCCTCTAATCCTTTAACTGATAGAAAACCTGTTCAATTTTGCCTCAGTACCAAGCATGACAGTGTTAAGCTCATTCCCTTCCCATCCCTCTAACCTAAAGCCCCAAGGTCTGGGTCATTTGGAGCGCTATCCCACTCATCATTATACCGGAACGGCTACATGATGGCTCTGTTCACTCACAATGAAGCAGTCCCGATTCGCGTTAATCACGCTGATTGGGACTGCTTTTTACATAAAGTCAATCTACTCACCTATGGATAGGCTGTTATCTTTATTCGTGCTAAGCCGCTGCCGCTTCCATGATTGACCCCACTTGTGCATTTCGTCAAGAACATGGCCGAACTGTCTGCCTTGCTCTGTCAAGGAATACTCCACCGTAACAGGAACTGTAGGCTGGACTTGACGATCAATGATCCCATTATGCTCCAGATGTCTGAGGATGACGGTCAAAGACTGGGTGCTAATGTTGCCCAAATTACGTCTTAAGCTATGAAACCGTTGGGGGCCGGCATGTAATTCTCCAATCACAAGTATAGATCGTTTCACACCTAAAATCTGCAAAACCTCGCCAATCGTCGAGGTACATTCCAAATATGTTTCTTCGTGCTCCGTATGATGATCCATATTTTCACTCCCATACTAACAAATAGTAAGTAAGTTTGGATTTGTCGAACGCAATAACAGAGATCAGAGGACCGCTACTTGCGATTATTGTAGGAATGTTCATGGTGCTGTTGAACATGACGGCAATGAATGTTGCGATTCCCCATTTCGCACTTTCACCGTAGAAATGACGCCCCTACTAGGCGTACAGCAGCAAAAGGAGCCGTGCTGCCGTTGCCGCATGGCTCCTTTTGTATAGTACATGGTTGGTTCTGTACAAGCCTCCGTTCCTACTATTTTTCAAGCCCTTTATAAACAGCCTCGCAAAGGTCTATCGTAAACTGTCCGAACATACCTTCCAGAGCGGTGTTGGTAAACGCCACAACGCTTAAGGCTTTGGCAGGATCGACGAACCAGGAGTGCCCGTAGGTGCCTCCCATCCTCCATGTTCCCGGCAACTCAAGGGTTTGCGCGGCTGCCGAATCCTTCAGCACGGTAAAACCCAATCCGAACAAGGCGCTCTTCCCATTCTTGATCGGTGAACGCGCTTTCCTCTTCCCAGCTGGAGCTGAATGCTTCGGGGTTCTCCCGTAATGCTTGCAGGCGGATGCGTTTGTATGCTTGGACATCCGCCGGTGCCAGTTGACGTATGATCATGGCGTCCTCACCTTACTTGACTTCCAGAATTTTTACCGCATCCACCTGATAGGGCGTATGGTTGCTGTATGCCAGCTCTACGCGCAACTCATGCTCGCCCTTGGGCAGTTTTTTCAGGATAAACTCATCATCGTACACTTTGCCGATCATTTTGCCGTCCAGATACAAATGTGCGTGTCCTTTGCCGTGCACAGCCGTAGCCAAATCGCTTGCGCCATCCTTGACGAATTCGAAATTCTTCGTCAGAATCTTTACGTCAGCCGACGTCCCGTCCATCGTAATGTCGAGATTGATCGCCGGCTTTTCAGAAATGCCTGTGTCGTTTGACATGAGTGCGGAAACAGGCAGACTGTCTTGTTTCAACCTGTTCGAACCAGCTTCAGACGATCCGGAGAAATCTTTGACAAGCAGCATAATGCCTGCGACCACGACTGCAAAAACCAACGCTGCGCCGATCATAAGGCGGCGAAAATGAATGATAACAACTCTCATTTTTTATTCTCCCTTTCCAAAACGTAGATTCCTGTTTTGTACATGCATACGCAAAAAGGGAGAAAGATAGAATACCTTTTTCGTCCTTACCGATAGTTTATGAATTGCACTTCAATCGGCAGTTCCGCTTTGGTGATGGCCTGGATGATTTTTTGCAGTTCATCCTTGCTTTTTCCCGTAACGCGGATTTGGTCATCCTGAATCTGCGTTTTTACTTTCAGGCCCGTGTCCTTGATAATGTTGTTGATCTTCTTGGCGTTATCCTTGTCGATGCCCTGGACCAGCGATACTTTCTGCCGGACCGTTCCGCCCGCCGCCCCTTCTATTTTTCCGTACTCGAGATTTTTGATGGACACGCCGCGCTTGACCAGCTTGCCGAGCAGGACGTCTTTTACCTGTGTCAGCTTGTATTCATCATCGGAGATAATGACAATCTCTTCTTTTTCCAGGGACATCTTGCTCTTGCTGCCCTTGAAATCAAAGCGTGTCTCTATCTCTTTGGTCGCTGTGTTGATAGCATTGACGACCTCAGGCAGCTCTATTTTTGAAACAATATCGAACGAACTCTCTTTGCTCATCTCGCTTCTCCTTTCATCAATCCGCTTGCCTTGCTTTTCTCTCTTCCCTAATGGAGAGAAAGCCTTTGGACACACAGCCGTATGTACGTGCTTGCGAATAGTGTTTAGCAGCAGTGTTTACGCTGCCGGTACTCGTTCACCGGGCTCCCGGTTAAATCGCCTTGACGATTCCGCCGTCGACGAGCAGCGCTTGGCCGGTCACATAGCTGTTCGTCGGTGAAGCGAGGAACGTTACTACATTGGCGAATTCCTCCGGAGTTCCGTAGCGTCCGAGCGGAATCGTCGCAGCCATTTGCTGTTTGACCTCTTCGGGCGTCTTCTGCAATGCGGCCGCTCTGATGCCGTCCAGCTCGACGATCCGGTCTGTCTCAATCCGGCCTGGTCCGACAGTATTGATCAGGATGCCATCCGGACCGAGTTCGCTCGCCAGTGTCTTGGCCAGCCCGACAACGCCGGTGCGAAACGTATTGGACAAAATCAAATTCTCCAGCGGCTGCTTGAATGAGGACGAAGCGAAATTGACGATCCGGCCAAACTGCTGTCTGCGCATCGACGGCAGAACAGCGCGAATCGCCCGCACATAGCTGAGCAGGTTTAATTCAAACGCCTTTTGCCACAGCTCATCCGTCATCCGGTCGAACGTGCCCGCTGCGGGTCCGCCGGAGTTGTTGATCAGGATGTCGATCGTGCCAAACTGCTGCTCGGTGGCCTCGACAAGCGCCTGCAGTTCATCTGCTTTTGTCAAATCTACTTTCAAAGCGAGCGGTGCCTTCCCGCTCACCTGTTCGATTTCAACGCACGTCGCTGCCAGCGCTGCCCCATCGCGTCCGCAAATCGCAACATTCGCTCCTTCCCGTGCCAGTGATAG
>CAMIVR010000197.1 GCA_946402065.1 uncultured Brevibacillus sp.
GCGAAGATCTGATCAAGATCGCCGGATTGGAAAACGCCGAAAACGTACTGATTTCGGCAACGCCGACGGCTGAATTCATTGAAGGCGCGGAAGACTTCGTCGCCGAGTACAAGAAAAACTACAACCTCGCTCCCGGGCCGTTCTCCGCCCTTACGTACAACGGACTCAACCTGCTCGCCGATGCATTGAAACGTGCCAATTCCACTGACAAAGAAGCCGTCAAAAAAGCGATCAAGGAGACGAACAATTTTGCTGCGCTCGGACAGGTGATCGCCTTTAATGACCGCAATACACTCAACGAGTCCAACTATGCGATTTTGACCGTGAAAGACGGGAAATTTGCCCTGGCCAAATGATGAAAGGGGCGATGCGTAGATGGATCTGCTGATACAAATCGCCGGTGACGCCCTCGTCGTAGGCGCGTTTTACAGCTTGATTGCGCTTGGCTACACGATGGTGTTCGGGATCATCAAGCTGCTGAATTTTGCCCATGGCGATATTTACATGCTGGGGGCGTTCATCGGCTACAGTCTGCTGTCCTGGCTGACAGGCGGCGGTTCCTCCAGTGCCGGCATTATGGGCATTGGCGTTGTCTTTCTGTTGACCATGCTGATTGTCGGCGGGGTAGGCGTAGCCATTCAACGGTTCGCCTACCGGCCGCTCCTGGCGATGCCGCGACTCTCCATCCTGATTACGGCACTGGGTGTCTCGCTCGTTCTGGAATACAGCGCGATGATTGCCTGGAGCCCCAACTTCCTCGTCTATCCGCTGCAGCTTCCTCACGCCGGCTGGGACGTGTTTGGCGCGCATATCACCTATTCCCAGGTGGCGATGGTGCTGATCGCTCTTGTGCTCATGTACGGCCTGCACCTGTTTATTGCCCATACGCTTTACGGCAAGGCGATGCGGGCGATCGCACTGGATCAGACAGCCTGCAAGCTGATGGGGATCAACGTCAACAAAGTGATCGCACTGACGTTTTTCATCGGCGCCTCGCTGGCAGCCGGGGCGGGAATGATGGCCGGGGCCTACTACGGCACGATCAATTTCATGATGGGCTTTATTATCGGGCTGAAGGCATTTACCGCTGCTGTCCTGGGCGGGATCGGCAATATCCCGGGGGCTGTGGTCGGCGGCTTTGTTCTCGGGATCGTCGAAACGGCAGGGACGTTTTTTATCGGCGGCTCGTGGAAAGACGTCGTTGCCTTTTCTATCTTGATTCTCATTCTTGTGTTAAAACCCACAGGCATCATGGGTGAGAAAACGATGGAGAGGATGTAGCGGATGAAACGACCTGACAAACGCGTTGTGACCATCGTTATCTTGCTCCTCGCCTGCCTGCTCCCCTTTGTTGCCAACAATTACTGGCTCGACGTGGCGACGCTCGCTCTGCTCTACATCGTTCTCGGTCAGGGGCTGAATGTCGTCGTCGGCTACGCAGGCCTGCTAGATCTCGGGTTTGCCGCATTTTTTGCTGTCGGCGCCTACACGACGGGCATTCTGATGACAGCGTACGGCTGGTCGTTCTGGTTAACGCTGCCCGTCGCCGCATTGTTCGGCGCGATTATCGGGATTGTGATCGGCGCTCCCACGCTGCGGCTGCGCAGTGACTATTTGGCGATCGTGACGCTGGGCTTTGGCGAAATTATTCGCATTCTGGCGATCAATTTGGAGATTACAGGTTCGGCTTCAGGCATTTACGGCATTCCCAAGCCGACGATCGGCGGCTATGTGCTGTCCGGGCAGAAGGATTTTTACTTTGCCATTTTGATATTGGCGATCCTGGCCGTCATCGCTGTCTCCCGGCTTGGCAACTCCCGGCTGGGACGGGCATGGGCGTATATCCGCGAAGATGAGGACGCCGCGGAAGCGATGGGGATCAACCGGATCAAAACGAAGCTGTTGGCCTACATGATCGGCGCGGTCATCGGCTGTCTCGGCGGCTCGATTTTCGCCGTGAAAATGAGTGCGATCGCACCGCTCAGCTTCAGCTTTATGCAATCGATCATGATTTTGCTCGCGGTCGTCCTCGGCGGATTGGGCAGCATCTCCGGTGTCGCGATCGGCGCCGTGCTGATCGTAGCCTTGCCGGAAGCGCTGCGCTTTGCCGACGACTGGCGCTATCTGATCTTCGGGCTGGCGTTGATCGTGATGATGATCTATCGGCCGCAGGGCATCTGGCCAGCCAGGTACGAAGCGGAACAGCCGGCGGAAGCCGATGAGCATGCTGTCCGCGATAAGAACATGTCGGCATAAAGCGATGGTTGCGCGTACGGCAATACCGAGAGGAGGAGAACCGCATGACTGCATTGACGGTACGCAATGTCACGCTGCGCTTTGGCGGGTTGGTCGCGGTAAACGATTTGTCATTTACCGTCGAGGCCAACGCCATCGCCAGCCTGATCGGCCCTAACGGAGCGGGCAAGACGTCTGTCTTTAACATGATTACGGGATTTTACCAGCCGACGAGCGGTCAGATCGCCTTGGGCGATGTGAGTCTCGTCGGGAAAAAGCCGAGTCAAATCACTCGCATCGGGCTGGCGCGGACGTTTCAAAACCTCCGCCTGTTTCCCAATCTGACCGTGCTGGACAACGTCAAGTCAGGGATGCACAGCCGAACCAGCCAGGGGGTCTGGGGCGCCTTGCTGCAGACGAAGGGACAGCGGCAGGAGGAAAAGCGGATCGAAGAAGTGGCCTACGCATGCATTGCCGCTGTCGGCATCGGCCAGTACGCCAGGCGGGCAGCGAAAAACCTGCCGTACGGAGCACAGCGCTATCTGGAGATCGCCCGGGCACTGGCGACACAGCCGCAGGTGCTCTTGCTCGACGAGCCGGGAGCAGGACTGAACTACGAGGAAAAGGAGCATTTGATCGAGCTGATTCGCCGCATCCGCGACGAGTACAAGCTGACCGTGTTGATCATTGAGCACGATATGGGGCTGATCAAGCGCATTTCGGAAAAAGTCACGGTGCTCGACTACGGGCAGAAAATCGCGGAGGGTGAGCCGCATGAGGTGTTGAACAACCCGAAAGTAATCGAGGCCTATCTGGGCAAGGAGGAGGTCGGATGAGTGCGCTCTTGTCACTGCGTGACGTCCATGCGTTTTACGGCAAAATTCAGGCGATCAAGGGCATCAGTCTGGAGGTCCACCCGGGTGAAATCGTCGCGCTTCTGGGCAGCAACGGGGCGGGAAAGAGCACGACGTTAAAGACGATCTCCGGTCTCGTCCCGGCCAAAAGCGGCGACATCGTCTGGGAAGGGCAAAGCCTCGTCGGCATCGAACCGCACCGGATCGTCGAACGGGGCGTGGTTCACGTTCCGGAAGGCAGGCGGATTTTCGCCGGTTTGACAGTGCTTGAAAACCTGGAGCTGGGCGGGTTTACCGTGCGCAAGCAAAAGCAGCTGGTCAGGCAGGGCATCGAACAGGCCTTCACGCTGTTCCCGCGGCTGAAGGAGCGCAGCAAACAAATCGCCGGGACGCTGAGCGGCGGCGAACAGCAGATGCTCGCCATCTGCCGCGGACTGATCGCCCAGCCCAAGCTGCTGATGCTCGATGAGCCGTCGATGGGGCTGGCTCCGATCATCGTCCAGGAGATTATGGCGATCATCCGGCAAATCAATCAGCAGGGCATGACGATTCTCTTGATCGAGCAAAACGCCAAAGCTGCCCTGCGCCTGGCCCATCGCGGGTATGTGATCGAGACGGGCAAAATCATCATGCACGATCGGGCAGAGGTGCTGCGGCAGGACGATGCGATTATCAAGGCGTATCTGGGCGCGTAAGATCGTCTCAGCTCGGGAGCCCGTAACTTCGTACAGACGCAGAGCGTCATCGCGACGGCTGCTCGTACAGTAAAGCCGCCGTTCTTGCGATAACAGCCTACTTCTGCGGCGGCAATTCACGTAATCGGAATGTTCAGCTTGTTCATCTTGTTGTAGAGCGTCGCCCGCGAGACGCCGAGCCGTTTGGCGGCAGCCTGCTTGTTGCCGTTCTCCAGCTCCAGTGCGTGCAGAATCACTTTTTTCTCGTGCAAATCCAGCTCCTGTTGCAGGTTGACCAAATTCTCGGGCACGAGCGAGGAGAACGCTTTTTGCTTGGATTGCAGGGGGAACGACAAGTCGTCCTCCTTGATGATCCCGTCCGTGGCGAACACGACCAGCCGTTCCACGGTATTGCGCAGCTCGCGGATATTGCCGGGCCAATCGTACTGCAAGAGCTCTTGCATGACGTTTTGCGAAATGCCGTGGATCGGCCGGTTGTAGCGGACGGAAAACTCATACAGGAAAAAGTGGGTCATTTCGATGATGTCTTCGGCCCGCTCGCGCAGCGGCGGGATTTTGATCGTGACCACGTTCAGGCGGTAGTACAGGTCTTCGCGGAACCTGCCTTCCTTGACGCGCGATTCCAAATCCTTGTTGGTCGCAGCGATGACGCGAAAATCGGCTTCGATTTGCTTGATTCCGCCGACGGCAAAGTACTTTTTATCCTGCAGCACACGCAGCAGCTTCACCTGCATATCGAGCGGCATTTCACCGATTTCGTCCAGAAACAGCGTCCCGCCGCGAGCCAGCTCGATCATGCCCTTCTTGCCTTTTTGGTCGGCACCGGAAAAGGCACCTTTTTCATAGCCGAACAGCTCGCTCTCGAACAGCGTCGGACTGATCGCGCCGCAGTTGATGGCGACAAACGGCGCATCGGGCGCTTCCCTGACATCGTGCGTCGCTTTGGCGAACACTTCCTTGCCCACGCCGCTCTCACCGAGAAACAGCACAGTCGCTTTTGTCGTGCCGATTTTGTGGATCATCTCCTTGATCTGCCTGATCGGTTTGCTCGTGCCTTTCACGTTGTGGAAAGGATCGGAGGACGGGCTCAGCTTGGCGACTTCCTGCTGCAGATGGTGTACCTTTTTCGTCGCATTGTACAGCTCCTGATTCAGCCGTACCTGGCTGGTGACATCCATCTCGGCCGCGACGGAGCCGACGATGCGGTCATTGAGCTTGATCGGGTTCGTATTGATCAGGACGAACAGGTCCGCGCGCGGTTGATGCTGCTGACGGTAGACGGATTCGCCCGTATGCAGCGTTTTTAGCGTCTGCAGCATTTCAATCGGGAAAAAGTCGGTGATCGGCCGGCCGATGGCGTCTTTCGTCTTCACGGAAAAAATCTGCTCGGCGCCCTTGGTCCAGACGACGATACGGGCCTGTTCATCGATGATCGACACGGAGCCGTCCATCGTCTCGATCATCGTGTCAAAGTAAGCCTCGAGATACTGGTACGCTTCCGTTACGGCAGCCAGCACGAGACCGCGCTCGACATATCCCAGCGGCTGGCCGTCTGAAGACTGCACGAGCAGCATATCGTATTGTTGAAAGCGCCGGATCGCCTCAAGAATAGGGGTATCAGGAGCAATCGCAGCCGTCTGTCTGCCGTGCGTGTTTGCATGCCCGGAAAGCGGGGCGGCGGAAGGTCGGCATGACGAGAGCACGAACAAGTCGTCGTTTTGGCGGTAAAAAACCGGACAGGGAGCAGCAGTGTGGTCAGAAACGCGCGTGGAGTCTTGTAAAAAGACAAAATCTGTTTTCATCAGGGTGTGGAGAGCCGGCAGCTTGTGTTTCAAGGTATCGCCTCCGTTTGCTAATGTCAGATTATTTTCACATTTTCTAATCCATTATACACAAATCCCTCCCTGCGTAAAGGTTTTTAGACAGATCATTTTACCCGTGGACAGCGGCCACGTCTGCCCGGCATTCCCTTTGCCATTCGGAAAAAGCCCGTCCTAACGCGGACAATCCGTACTGGCATATTATTTGCAATATTTGTTGGCCAGCGAGCTGGCAAGAAAAATCGTAACGAGGGAGATTTCACATGAGGGCCATAGACCATTCGGAAGTCGTGATCATCGGCGGCGGAATTATCGGCAGCGCCATTGCCTATTACACAGCGAAAGCGGGGATCGATGTCACCGTGTTGGAGCGGGGCGAGCTGGCCTCCGGTACGTCGTCGCGCTGTGACGGCAATATTTTGGCGATTGACAAGGACCCCGGCTTTGACAGCCAGATGTCGCTGAAGAGTCAGGAGCTGGTCCATCTGCTCAGCCAGGAGCTGGAGCATCCGTTTGAATACCGCGCCCCCGGCAGCATACTCGTCTGCGAGAGCGAAGCGGAGATGGCTGCGGCAGAGCAATGGGTAGACAGGCAGAAGGCGGCGGGACTGTCGTTTTGCATGCTTGACCGAGCCGATATCAGGCAGGAATCCGCCTACTTTGCCGACGATCTGCTCGGTGGTCTGGAATGTGCCACTGATTCGACGGTCAATCCGTACATGATGACGTTTGCCCTGTTTGAAGGGGCGAAAAAACACGGTGCACGCATTCAGACGAAAACAGAGGTGGTGTCACTCTCCCGGGATGCCGCGACAGGCAGCTTTCGCCTCCGGACAAACCGCGGCGAGTTGACCGCCAGGCAGGTGGTGAATGCGGCAGGCGTCTGGGCGCCGCGGATCGGCGAGATGGTCGGCGTGCACGTGCCGATCCAGCCGCGCAAAGGACATCTGATCGTCGCCTCGCGACAAATGCCGGTCGGCCTGCGCAAAGTGATGGAGTTCGGCTACCTGATCTCCAAGTTCGGGGGCAAGCGCCAGGTCGATGAGGAGACGGAAAGGTACGGCGTGGCACTCGTCTTCGAACCGACCGAGAGCCAGAACTTTCTCATCGGCTCAAGCCGTCAGTTCGTCGGCTTCGATACGAAAGTAGACGTGGCTGTCGTGCGCTGCATGGCCCGCCGAGCCATGCGCTTTTACCCGAAAATCGGCGACTTTGCCGTCATTCGCACGTATGCCGGGCTGCGCCCGTGGACAGCAGATCATCTGCCGATCGTCTCCCGTGTCGATGAGGTACCCGGTTTCTTCATCGCGGCCGGACACGAGGGCGATGGCATCAGTCTGGCTGCGATTACCGGCAAGCTGGTCTGCGAGCTGCTGACAGGGACACAGGAGACGACGATCCCGCTTGAGCCGCTGCGTCATGATCGATTTACGAGAAAGGAAGTCATGCGATGAAAATGAGCAGAATGTTTTCGACAGTGGACACACACACCGGCGGCAATCCGACGCGGACGGTTATCAGCGGGCTGCCCAAGCTGTACGGCAAGACGATGGCGGAAAAGATGCTGGAGATGAAACACGAGCATGACTGGATTCGCAAGCTGCTGATGTTTGAACCGCGCGGCCACGATGTCATGTCGGGGGCGCTGCTGGTTGAACCGTGCCATCCCGATGCCGATGTCGGCGTGATCTACATTGAGACCGGCGGCTATCTGCCGATGTGCGGCCACGATACGATCGGCTTTTGCACGGCGCTTGTCGAGACGGGGATGATTCCCGTCACAGAGCCGGTCACATCGCTCAAGCTGGACACCCCGGCCGGGCTGGTCGAAGTGGAGATTCAGGTGAGCGACGGCAGAGCGGAAAGCGTCACGTTTCTCAACATCCCTGCCTTTCTGCTGAACAGCATCGAGGTAGACGTCGACGGCATTGGCCGCGTGAGCTGTGACATTGCGTACGGCGGCAACTTTTACGCGATCACGGATGCCGACAAGCTGGGCCTGGAGCTCGTACCGGGCAAAGCGTCAACGATCGTCGATGTCGCCGTCAGGATTCGCAAGGCGATCAATCAGGCCTTTGACGTCGTACATCCGGAAGCGCCGTACATCAAAGGACTGACCCATGTGGAGTTCTACACCAGCCCGAGCCATCCGTCGGCCGATGTGAAAAATACGGTGGTCGTCCCTCCAGGTGGCATCGACCGCTCGCCGTGCGGGACTGGTACCTCGGCCAAGCTGGCGACGCTGTACGCCAAAGGGCAAATCGGTCTTGGCGAGCCGTTTGTCCATGAAAGCATCGTCGGTTCGCTCTTTACCGGAACGGTGCTGCAAGAGACGAAGGTTGGCGGCTTGCCAGCAGTGATTACGAGAATTTCCGGCTCGGCCTGGATGATGGGGATTCACAAATTTTTCGTCGATGAGCGGGATGAGTTCAGGGAAGGGTTCCTGTTGATTCCGCCCGCCGATGACCACGCACCCTGACCAATAAACGGAGGCATGTATGCACACAAAACAACTGTTTACGACCATCGATGCACATACCGGAGGAGAACCGCTGCGGATCATCACGGGCGGCATCCCTCCGTTGAAAGGCAATACGATTCTGGAGCGGCGGGCGTATTTCCGCGAGCATCTCGACCACATCCGCCGCGTGCTGATGTATGAACCGCGCGGCCACCACGGCATGTACGGCTGCGTAATTACGCCGCCGGTCAGTGCAGATGCGGATTTTGGCGTCCTGTTTATGCACAACGAAGGCTTTAGTACGATGTGCGGTCACGGCATCATCGCCGTCGTCACGGTCGCCATCGAGACGGGGTACTTGCAGGTGAGCGAGCCGAATCCGCGCATCGTCATCGACAGTCCGGCGGGAAAAATTATCGCCTACGCCACCGTGGAAGGAACGGAAGTGAAGTCAGTCGCGTTCGAAAACGTCCCTTCGTTTGTCTTCGCAAGCGATGTCCCGATTGCGCTGCAAGGCCGGGAGTTCACTGTCGACATCGCCTTTGGCGGGGCCTTCTACGCCATCGTCCAGGCCAAGGACCTGGGGGTCAAGGTGGAAATCGAGCAGCTTCCTGCTTTACAGAAATGGGGCAGGGCGATAAAAACACAGATCGAGGGGGAGCTGCTCGTTCAGCATCCGCTGGAGAGCGAGCTTGCGGGGATATATGGCGTAATCATTTCTGACGAGCCGAAGAAGCCGGATTCCCATCTGCGCAATGTGACCGTGTTTGCCGAAGAACAGATTGACCGCTCACCCTGCGGCACCGGAACGTGTGCGCGAATGGCCGCGCTGTATCACCGCCAGCAATTGCAGGTAGGCCAGCGATTTGTTCATGAGGGAATCGTGAACAGCCAGTTTGTCGGGCATGTGCTTGCGACGACGACGGTCGGTGATTTTCAGGCAATCATTCCGAAGATCGAGGGCAGCGCCTTTATCAGCGGGCTGCATCAGTTTGTCGTCGATCCCAGCGATCCGTTGGCGGATGGATTTTTGTTGAGTTGAGATTTTACCGAAAGGTGTCTTCCTGGCGGTAGTAGCCGAGGAGGGAAAAACGAGGAAAGGCTCGTTCGTTGCGACTTTTGCAAGGAAGCCAACAACTGACCCGCATGCCATCACCAGTCTAACCTGAAACTAACTTTTTTTAATCAGCTGATGGTACCGAGATTGCGGTATGGAGGTCGAACACTCGATTTTTCAGTAAAATACTTTATTTTCATCAACAGCGACAGCCTAGGAATAGTCCTTGGCTGTCTTTTCGCTTCAAGATAAACCAGTACAGCAGAAATTTTCAACCGCCGAGCTGGTACAAAAGTACGTAAAAACACACTCCCCTTGAAAAAGAATTTTGAATGTGCAAAAATAAATTACAGAAAAATATAGTAATTACAATAAATTGCTTTTCAGGAGGTAAGAATGCGTTCATCTGCACTTGAGATTCAGAATAAGAAAAAGAACAAAGTATTACTCCCTATATCTTTTTATTACATTTTAATTGGAGATATTATTTCAAGAATCGGGGACTATATTTATCAAATTGGAATCCCATTACTAATTGTTAATGCTAATACATAATGTCCATCAATTGATGGGATAAGTTGTCCTGCTGG
>CAMIVR010000198.1 GCA_946402065.1 uncultured Brevibacillus sp.
GTTTATCCGTGCTCCGTTGATTTTGGAAGCAGGCGAAGGGGCGGAGATACTCGCCAAATACGAAGAAAACATCGTTGCCGTTCGTCAAGGGCAATACCTGGCAGCATCGTTTCATCCGGAATTAACCGATGATTTTCGCCTGCACAAGTACTTTCTCGATATGGTGAAGCAATATCGTTCGGAAAAAGCGCCTGTATAGGGTGCTTTTTTCTGTTCGATTACTTTACAGAGGTATAGATTTTGTAGTACATTTTAAAAATAAAGGTATGGAATATAAAAGGAAATCGTAGATGGGAACAAGTAGTCTGCAGATCGTATTGAATCAGAGAGTCGGTGGTAGGTGCGAACCGGCCAAGCGAGCAGGTGAATCCATCCCAGAGTGACGCAGGATTAACTGCGTCCGGTCGTTCCGTTATCACGTTGAAGGTGGGTAAATTGACAGCAGGCAGGAAACAGGTCAATTTATCAAAAAGGGTGGCAACGCGGGTTACAACACTCGTCCCTTACATACAGGGAGAGTGTTTTTATTTTTAATAAAACGAGCATGAAATGGGTTGAAGCTGCTTTCGGTCAGTACGTTTGGCCGCTAGGATAACCTGGTTTTGTTCTACTGATAAGAATTTATAAAAATTCTTATCTGCATAAGCGGTCGGCTAAACGCCACATCCTGTGGCATCGCCGACACTCGCACATCCTGATCATCGCAACTAAGGCTTCGCCAAAAGCTTGGCGAAGCCAAGTTTTCTAATATAGACTTGGAGGGATTACGCATGTTAGATGTGAAAATACTGCGACATGACTTGGCTGAAGTGAAACGCCGACTCGCCCATCGCAACGAGGATATTTCTGCGCTCGATCAATTTGCCGAGACAGACGAGAAGCGTCGGCAAGTGATTCAGGAAGCCGAAGCGCTGAAAAATAAGCGGAATACGGTATCCGATCAGGTTGCCGTGCTGAAGCGCAACAAGGAAAATGCCGATCATTTGATTGCCGAAATGAAAGAAGTGAATGAACGGATTAAACAGCTTGACGAAGAGCTGCGCCAATTGGATGAGCAGTTGGAGGAAATTCTTTACTCGCTGCCGAACCTGCCCCATGAGAGCACACCAATCGGTACGACGGAAGAAGAGAACGTCGTCGTTCGCACGTGGGGAACACCACGGGACTTCGGTTTTGAAGCGAAGGCGCATTGGGATCTCGCCGCCGATTTGGGAATTCTCGATTTTGAATCAGCGGCGAAAGTGACGGGCAGCCGATTTGTTTTCTACAAAAAGCTGGGTGCTCGGCTGGAGCGGGCACTGATGAATTTCATGCTTGATTTGCATGCCAATGAACACGGCTACGAAGAAATTTTGCCGCCGTATATGGTGAATCGGACGAGCATGACCGGGACAGGGCAGTTGCCCAAGTTTGAGGAAGATGCATTCAAGGTAGAAGGGGTCGACTACTTCCTGATTCCGACGGCGGAAGTACCTGTGACCAACATGCATCGCGACGAAATTCTCGACGTGAATGATTTGCCGCGGTATTATGCCGCGTACAGCGCCTGTTTCCGCTCGGAAGCGGGATCGGCAGGCCGGGATACTCGCGGGTTAATTCGTCAGCATCAGTTCAACAAAGTGGAGCTGGTGAAGTTCGTCAAGCCGGAAGACTCCTATAATGAGCTGGAGAAGCTGGTGGCCGACGCGGAGAAAGTGCTGCAATTGCTGAATCTGCCTTACCGGGTACTCAGCATGTGTACGGGCGACCTCGGCTTTACGGCGGCCAAAAAATACGATTTGGAAGTATGGATTCCAAGCAATGCGGCATACCGAGAAATTTCCTCGTGCTCGAACTTTGAGGATTTCCAGGCGCGTCGTGCCAATATCCGCTTCCGTCGCGACACGAAAAGCAAGCCCGAGTTTGTCCATACATTGAATGGATCGGGACTGGCGATCGGGCGTACAGTAGCGGCAATTCTCGAGAACTACCAGGAAGCAGACGGAACCGTGACCATTCCGGAAGTACTGCGCCCATACATGGGTGGAGTGGAAAAAATCACCGTTAAATAATCGATGAGTTACGAGGCAATTCTTCACGCGGAGAATTGCCTTTTTTAATTTTTTCGAAAAAAGGTATTGAAAGCTAAAGAATATGTGTTATATAATAACAAACATAAAACAACACAGTAATAATACAGAATGACAAAACAAGACAGGAGCAGTTCTTGGAGAGGAGCGGAGTGACCGTTCATTTTTTTCGCAGTATCTGTACTATAATAGTTTTATGAATTAAGCATTGCGGCATAACAGGAGAGGTGGAGAGAAGTCATGTGTGATAACAGCAGCGGAGCGGACCGATTTTCGCTGACTTATGAATCACTACTGACGAAATACGAGAAATGTTGAATGGGACCGGTTTGAAACCTTTGCCGGGAAACGCCGAAGGTTCGGACCGGGCCGAAAGACAAACAAAAACAAATGACGAAAAAGAAACCGTGGAGAGGAATGAGTACGTATGGGAACGAGAGAAGCTGCTTTGCAAATCGAGGAAAACTGGAAGTCGGAGAGATGGAACGGCATTGAGAGACCGTATACGGCAGATGATGTCGTACGCTTGCGGGGCTCTGTGCAAATTGAGTACACGCTTGCCCGGATCGGTGCAGAACGCCTGTGGAGCTTGCTGCACACGGAGGATTACATCAATGCACTGGGGGCCTTGACGGGCAACCAGGCGATCCAACAAGTGAAAGCTGGCTTGAAAGCAATCTATTTGAGCGGATGGCAGGTTGCTGCAGACGCCAACCTTTCCGGACATATGTACCCGGACCAAAGCCTGTATCCGGCCAATAGTGTACCCCACGTAGTCAAACGGATCAATCAAGCGCTTCAACGCGCCGACCAAATCCAACAGTCGGAAGGTTCTGGCGATACACACTGGTTTGCTCCGATTGTGGCTGATGCTGAAGCCGGTTTTGGCGGACCATTGAACGTCTTTGAACTGATGAAGGCCATGATTGAAGCGGGAGCGGCAGGCGTGCATTTCGAGGATCAGCTGGCATCCGAAAAAAAATGCGGACACATGGGCGGAAAAGTGCTCATTCCAACCCAGGCTGCGGTCAAAAACCTCATCTCAGCTCGCTTGGCAGCGGATACGATGGGAGTGCCAACGATCATTGTCGCCAGAACGGATGCCAATGGAGCGTTCCTGATTACCAGCGACATTGACGAGCGCGACCGCGAATTCTTGACAGGCGAGCGGACGCCGGAAGGATTTTTCCGGATGCGCGGCGGGCTTGATGCTGCGATTGCGCGTGGCCTGAGCTACGCACCCTATGCCGATCTGATCTGGTGCGAAACGTCTGAGCCAAACATTGAAGAAGCCCGCCGCTTCGCCGAAGCAATCCACGCCAAATTCCCTGGAAAGCTGCTGGCGTACAACTGCTCGCCATCATTCAACTGGAAAAAGAAACTGGACGAAGCAACGATCGCCACGTTCCAGAAACAGCTCGGCGAGATGGGATACAAGTTCCAATTCGTTACGCTTGCCGGCTTCCATTCGTTGAACCATGGCATGTTCGAACTGGCACGCGGCTACAAAGACAGAGGAATGGCTGCCTACTCCGAATTGCAGCAGGCCGAGTTTGCCAGCGAGGTTTACGGCTATACGGCAACAAGACATCAACGCGAGGTTGGTACAGGGTATTTTGACGAAGTGGCGCAAGTGATTGCCGGAGGAACCTCTTCGACAACTGCACTGACCGGCTCGACGGAAGAAGAACAGTTTACTCATTCTTGATCACGAATGTAAAAAGGGCTCCAATGCACGTTATTGGGGCCTTTTGACTGTGTAAGGGGGAGTGGTATAATAAGACTAACAGTTGTTTGGGAGGTGCTTCATGTATCCGCTAGTTGATCTGATCGAACACCAGACAATTGTTGCCTTGCAGAATAAAGAAGACCTCGATGTGGCGTTGGCCAGCAAAGCAAATGTCGTGTTTTTGCTTACGGGCTCCATCTTTAATACGCAAGAGCTGGTAGCGCGGATCAAGGCGGCGGGAAAGCACGTATTTCTTCACTTGGAGTTCCTTGAGGGAATTGCTGCCGACAAGAGCGGCGTCGCTTACGTTGCACAACATATTTGCCCGACAGGAATTATTTCCACGCGAAGCAATATGATTAAAGTAGCGAAAGAGTTGAATTTGCTGGCGATACAGCGGATTTTTCTGATCGATACGAGCGCGGTCCACAAGGGAATGAAAGTAACCGAGCAGAGCCAACCGGACGCAATAGAAGTCATGCCGGGGATTATGCCGAGAGTCATTCATGAATTGACCAGGTCTGGTAAGCTCGACGGAAGAAATTGAGCAAGTATTGGCTGCTGGCGCTTTGGCCGTATCGGTTGGAAAGAAAAGCCTCTGGTAAAATTCTCAAGAGAGATAAAACATTCTAATAAATGATAATAATGCGGCAAATACAGACGGTTGCTGGCAGTGCAGACTTCGGGCCATGTGAGTGTTTCGATTAGATGAGAAATGGGATCGAGAAGTGCCTTGCCAATTCGGGGTTTTTCAGCTGTAAAATTGTGGCACGGGGATTGCATAAATTCTATGGAAATGCTGAGATTGCGTATACTTTGTAGGAGGAAGGAGATTCGTATGTGTACAAGTAAACAGCTTTTCGAAAAAAATAGCCTGTCGCATATGAATACAAGCTTGGTTACGCATGGTTCAAACAATCATATTGAACCTTATCTTGGCATGGAACGAAGTACGTGGTTTGCAAATAATTTCATCGATTTATCCACTGACATTGGACCGTCTTTTTTGGCGGCCCATGTTTCTTTTTTATAGGGAGTTTTGGCAATACTACAGGGAAAGGGGGTGTTACTGAGGGATGAAGGATCGATCCCTGCAAATCGCAATGCTTGACGATACTGAATGTTGGGGGGTGTACAAATCGGAACACTTAGTTTATTTCTCTAAATGGCTGTACCGTATTCGAAGATAGAAGGAACAAACAAAAAATTAGGAGGACGACTGTTTGGATTTGAAAGTAGCGATTTTAGGCGTAGGTGGAGTAGGGCAAGTGTGTGCTGCTGAGGTGATTACGAATAAGCACCTGAAAAAACTGGTGTTGGCCGATATCGTAACAGGGCCGGCAGAGGAATTGGCAGAAGAATTGCGTCTTGAAACCGATGCGACAATTGAAGTGCATACAGCAAATGCAAGTGATGTAGACAGTATCGAGAAGGTTTTAACAGATATTGATGTAGTCATTCATGCTGGACTTCCTGAATTCAATTTCCAGGTAATGGAGGCGTGCCTGCGAACCAAAACGAACTATATTGATATGGCCTCCGATGGACCGGAGTGGCTGCTGAAGCAGCTAAGCTGGGACGACAAGTTTAAAGAAGCGGGTATTCTCGGCATCATGGGGCTTGGTTGTGACCCAGGGTTCTCTAACATTGCGGCAAGATACGCCGTAGACCAAATGGACACTGTCGAGTCGATCTCCATTCGCGACGGAGATAACTCGGATGTGGACTACGATGGCTTCTGCGCTTACTTCAGTCCGCAGACAGCAATTAAAGAGTGTTTGGCAAAGCCGAACTACTGGACTGCAGAGGGCGGCGAACAGTTATATCCAACTCCTTTTATCAACAAAGAAGAGTTCGAGTTCCCCGAGCCGATCGGCTGGATGGATTGCTACAACGTAGAGCATGAGGAAGCGACGACGCTTGGCGAGACGATTGGCCGCGCGAAAGGCTGCCAATACGTAGACTTCAAATACGCTCTCCACCCCGATTTCGTGAATACACTGCAAGTGCTAAGCTATTTGGGGCTGGATAGCGATGAGGAAATTAATGTACGTGGGGTCAAGGTAGCACCAAGGGATGTCGTCGTAACGACTATGCCAAAACCGGCTGATCTCGCTGGAAAAATCCACGGATACTCGTGTGTTGGCGCACTCGTTAAAGGAACGAAGGACAACCACAAAGTGGAGATGTACGTCTACACAATGGCCAACCATGATGAGGTTTTCCAAAGAACCGAATTCCAGGCTACTGTGTGGCAGACAGGAGTACCTCCAGTTGCTGCAGTTGACTTGATTTCAGAAGGGCTGCTGACGCTTACTGGCTGCATCCCGCCTGAATTAATCGATCCAATTCCGTTCTTTGAACGCTTGAATGCGCGCGGAATGGAGTGGAATGTAATTACGAAAACGAGTCCACTATTAAAAATGGCATATAACATATAGAGTACACGTAAAAAGGGTGGCTTCTCCATGGGAGGCCACTCTTTTTGGTCGATAAGAATTTATAAAAATTCTTATCGACATAAGCGCAACTAAGGCTACGCCGAAAGGCTTGGCGTAGCCAAGTTTTCTAAACGTCGGATAAGGGGGATTTCCATAGATGCACTGAGACAACGCCGAAAATTCGGCATAGTCAAGCTTTTGCTATGAAGAAGTATTCCCCCGGAAATAGCTGCACCCGTTCAAGTAGGGGCAATGAGCTGCTATCTTGTAATAGATTGCGGATCTGCCCGCTTGGTCGTAAACAGCCAGCCGGTTATCAAGGTGCCGACCATTACGACGAGAAAGCTGACAAAAAACGAGAGGTGGTCCTGCTGCAGTACGCCTGCGGCCATCGGGCCAATGATCGAGCCTACGGACAGTGCAGCAGCATACAGGCTGAAGGCCGTTCCGTAAATCTCGGGTGGGGCGCTCTGTGCCAGCATGGTCGTCATGGCAGGGTACAGCATCCCGAAACAGGCCCCGATGACAAACATGATGACGTACAGGGATACCGGGACGGCTATCGCCAGAGAAAACATCGTCAAACCGAGAATGAACAAGGCAAAGCAGCATCTGAGTACAGGTGACGTACGATTGAGCCAAAATTGACTGAGGGTCACCAGTGAACCGAGGCCCATCACACTAAACAAAATTCCCGATATCGTCGGCGGGAGGTTTTGTTGTTGCAAAAGCAAAGGAATTTCGTACATAAACGTTCCTTGGGCGTACATGGTTGCGAAGCCGCATATGTAGGCCGGATATATCGAGAAGGTTGTCAGCATGATGCGGAAAGCCGATGCTGAGCCGGCAGAATGCTGTTTGCCCAATTGTGCCAATGCTTTGCGGTTGGGCAGACTCCACAGCGCAACAAGGCTGGCAGTCATCATGATTGCGCCGAAAATAAAAAAAGCGTCAGCGTAGCCAAACTTTGCTGCCAGCACACCGCCGATTGCCGGAGAAACGATGGAAGCGGCGGTAAGCACCATTCCTTTTTTTACCATAAACACGCCTTGTTCCTCCGGATCACGCGCCAATTGTCCTAACAGTGCAAGACAGGTGGGAGTAACGAAGGCCATTGTAAAACCGAAAATCAGTCGAAGCCACAACAGCGTCTCAGGGCTATCGGCCATCCCCTGACCGATCAATAGCCAGCCGGCAAGTAACAGTCCGACGCAAATAAACAGCTTTTTACTAAAGCGGTCAAGGAACGGCCCTGCAATCAAATGGCCAAACAGATTGCTCAAGGAGTACGCGCCAAGCAGTATGCCGATCACGAGTGATGTCGCTCCGAGTGTTCTCGCATAGGGAGCGAGCAGGGGTAACTGCGCATGCATGTCAAACGCGGCCAAGAACAAAATCGCCAGCAGCATCCAAACGTATTTTCGTCTCATCGATCTTCCTCCCTCGTCCCTATGTCTATGATTCAATAGCCGGGAAAATGATTGCCTGTCTAAAAAGCAAAAACATCTTGTCTGAAGGAAGGGGCCAAGCCGTGCGGTGGTGGAAAGCGGAGAGCGTAGTCGGACGAGCTTTTTGTGAAATTTGAATTTATGTCAGAAAATATAACGTTAAATCAAGGGTTTATTCGAAAAATTTATTGACGATCTTTCAATTTGTGTTAGAATATATTACATAGCATGATGCTCTCCACTCTTCCTGTCCTTGACCCAGAAATGGGTCCTTTTTTTTATATGACGGATTGTCAAGCCAAATGCGACACCGCTTCCATGAAAGATTCATGAGCGGTTCTCCAGCCCAAACATTTTCGTGGCCGGTTGTTAATCAGCTGTAATGCTTGAACCAGTTCTTCCGTAGTGACTTCAGCAAAATCCTTACCTTTGGGGAAGAAGTCACGAAGAAGCCCGTTGGCATTCTCATTGGTACCTCGTTGCCAAGAAGAGTATGGATCGGCAAAATAAATGTCTAGGTCATGTTCGGATTCCAATCGTTCATAACAAGCAAATTCTTTGCTGCGATCCACCGTGGCTGTTTGAAACGCTCCTGTAGGAAAAGAGCTAGCGATCACCCTAAACGCCTTCTCCAAAGAACTTGCGGTACGATCAGGCATCTTCACAGCAAGATAGAGGCGAGTTTTACGCTCGGCGAACGTAGCAACGCATGCTTTGCTTTTTCCGCGACTCGAAACAACGGTATCCAGTTCCCAATGACCAAAGCTCTCACGCTTTCTCACTTCTTTCGGTCGCTGCTGAATGGATTTGCCCACGTTAAATCGACCACGAGTTTCACGGGGGCTTCTACGCTTCCCTTTATGGCGCAAGACGGTGGTATTTCCTTTCACCAGAAGACCTTGATAGAGCCAACGGTAGATGGTTTTAAACGAAATCTTCTGTTCTGGGCAGTCTTGACTCATGCGTCCGGCGATTTGCTCGGGAGACCAGGTTTGCGTCAATTTCTCAGCAAGAAAGGATCCACGTTCGGGAGTCCATTTGCCGCAGGGAATAGACTGCCTCCGACGCTGCTTATACGAATCATGAGCGGTTTCAGCTTGATAGTCGCCTTCCTCCGTTCCTCGCGAAAGTTCACGGGCAATCGTAGAATGATGGCGATGGAGTTCAGTAGCAATAGCCCGAGTAGACCAACCCAATCGATGCAGCAATGCTAGCTGACTCCGTTCCGTTATGCTAAGATGGGAATAACTCATGATTGATTCTCCTTGTGTAAAGGGTTGTTGTGGTGACTCCATTTTACACGAATCAATCATGGGCTATTTTTTTATCTAAGCACAGGTGTCGCACTTCATATTACAATCCGTCATATATAAATATTGGATTAAGTGAGCAACACTTTTTATCACAACTGTTTGAGGGCTGTCCTGAAGTAATTCATATGAAGATAACATAGGCTAAACGCACTTTTTCGGTAGGAGTGAGCTATAAGAAATTCATCAAATTCCTTGCATAATTAAAATGGGGGCTTACCCAAAGAGGGGGGATTTTTCGACAAAACAATATCCCCTCTGTCAAGCAAGAGGGGATAAAACGAAAGTTTATTGATTAAAGATGGCTTTAAAAGCGTATGGTCTTGGGTAGGTAGTCCCTGTATTTCCTGCAATGATAGCTATGTAGTAAGTTCCTGCTGTTTGGATATTGTACGTAAAGTATTCGGCGTTACTACCGGGGTTATTGGAGTACGCTAGTTGCTCAAAACGATCGTTGATTAATCCGATCGTGCAGTCGGTATTCGCTAGGTTACTTAATGCTACAGTAATCGTCCCTGGTTTAGCGTTAAGTTTAAAATAATCCATATCATTTTCAGAAGATATCTCGGCTGTATAAGTTACATTTGAGTTAATAGTTGTTGCAAGGCTTATGTGATCATTAGGCTCGTATGGTGTTACTGACGAAAGATAATGCCCAATTGCTGACGGGATTGCCTGTCCGAA
>CAMIVR010000199.1 GCA_946402065.1 uncultured Brevibacillus sp.
CTCTCCATGAAAGTTAGTTGATCTTGTTCAAAACATATTGTTGGCTAGTGATTTAGTAAATAAAACGCTTCGCTGTTCAGTTTTCAAAGAACATTTTGTGATTCTGTTCAATTAGGCATTCGTTGATGCCGACCCTTTAAACTCTATCACACATCACCACTTTGAGTCAAGAGTTATTTTTTGTTTAATCTTGATTCAAAAATCCGTTTCAAAGCGGCAAGTGTAATAGTAGCAAATTAAGTTGAAAAATACAAGCGTAAATTTCAAGGATATTATACCCACAATTTCCAAAAAAAGTTTTAAGCGGACATAAA
Organism: uncultured Brevibacillus sp.; assembly: GCA_946402065.1. GTDB lineage: Bacteria > Bacillota > Bacilli > Brevibacillales > Brevibacillaceae > Brevibacillus_D. The sequence continues at coordinate 315 of CAMIVR010000199.1, forward strand.
CCCACCAACGCTGCCAAAACAAAAAGAAAGAGACGAGCTCTGGCCCATCTCTTTCCCACTGCAAAAGCGCAATGCAATGTGAAATTACATCATGCCCATTCCGCCCATGTCAGGCATTCCTGCTGGGGCTTTATTTTCTTCCGGTTTATCAGCAACTACTGCTTCAGTAGTCAAGAACATCGCTGCAACAGAAGCTGCGTTGGACAATGCAGAACGCGTAACTTTGGCAGCGTCAACGATACCAGCCTCGAGCATGTTAACCCACTCTTCGGTAGCTGCGTTGAAACCAATGCCAACCGCTTCTTTTTTCAGGCGCTCAACGATAACAGAACCTTCCAATCCAGCGTTTGTTGCGATTTGACGCACAGGCTCTTCCAAAGAGCGCAGCACGATTTGCACACCAACAGCTTCGTCACCCTCTGCTTTGATTGCTTCAACAGCTTTTACTGCGTTGATCAGAGCAGTACCACCACCAGGGACGATACCTTCTTCTACAGCCGCACGTGTAGAGTTGAGGGCATCTTCAATGCGGAGTTTTTTCTCTTTCAATTCAGTTTCAGTAGCAGCACCAACTTTGATGACAGCTACGCCGCCGGCCAATTTAGCAAGACGTTCTTGCAGTTTTTCACGGTCGAAGTCAGATGTAGTGTCTTCGATTTGTTGACGGATTTGGGAGACGCGACCATTGATGTCAGCTTTTTCGCCAGCACCTTCAACGATTGTCGTGTTTTCTTTGGTAACGACAACTTTAGCGGCACGGCCGAGTTGAGTGATTTTGGTTGCTTTCAGGTCAAGACCCAGTTTCTCTGTGATCACTTCGCCGCCAGTGAGCACAGCGATATCTTGCAGCATAGCTTCACGACGGTCACCAAAGCCAGGAGCTTTAACAGCAACCGCAGTAAAGGTTCCGCGCAATTTGTTCACAACCAACGTAGCCAAAGCTTCGCCCTCTACGTCTTCAGCAATGATCAGGAGCGGTTTGCCGCTTTGAACTACTTGCTCCAGAACAGGCAGGACTTCTTGGATATTGGAAATTTTCTTGTCAGTGATCAGGATGTAAGGATTGTTCAGAACAGCTTCCATCTTGTCAGTATCCGTAATCATGTAAGGAGAAGCGTAGCCGCGGTCGAATTGCATACCTTCTACAACTTCCAGCTCGGTAGCAAAGCCTTTGGACTCTTCAACCGTGATAACACCGTCATTGCCCACTTTTTCCATTGCTTCTGCGATCAGGTTGCCAACTTCCTGGTCGTCAGCGGAAATAGCTGCGACTTGAGCGATAGCCGCTTTGTTTTCAACCGGTTTGGAGATCGATTTGATCTCTTCTACAGCAGCGCGAACCGCTTTTTCCATACCGCGGCGGATAACCATTGGGTTAGCGCCGGCAGTAACGTTTTTCAGGCCTTCGCGAATCATTGCATACGCAAGAACAGTAGCGGTAGTAGTACCGTCACCGGCGACGTCGTTTGTTTTTGTAGCAACTTCTTTAACCAGTTGAGCACCCATGTTTTCATAAGCGTCTTCCAGTTCGATTTCTTTTGCAATGGTTACACCGTCATTTGTGATCAGAGGAGAACCGAATTTTTTCTCAAGAACGACGTTGCGTCCTTTTGGTCCGAGAGTTACTTTAACTGCATTCGCTAATGCCTCAACTCCACGCAGCATGGAGCGGCGAGCGTCTTCAGAGAATTTGATTTGCTTTGCCATGGAAAACTCAACCTCCTGGAAATGTATGGTTTATCGTCAAAAAACAGATAGAACAATCTGTAGCTTAGCCAATTACCGCAAGAATGTCGGACTCACGGAGCACGAGCAGTTCTTTGTTATCCACTTTTACTTCAGTGCCGGCGTATTTAGAGAAGATGACTTTGTCGCCCTCTTTGACTTCCAATGCGATTCGCTCGCCGTTGTCAGTTACGCGACCGGATCCGACTGCAATTACGCGGCCTTCTTGTGGCTTTTCTTTTGCGGTATCAGGGAGTACAATTCCGCTAGCAGTTGTTTCTTCTTTAGAGATTGGTTCCAGTACCACACGGTCACCTAATGGCTTTAACACAAAAAACACCCTCCTCAAAATATGTAGAATTGGTCTTGTCGTTGTTAGCACTCACTGGAGAGGAGTGCTAACACCCAATTCCTATAATAATGAATCGCTCTTTACATTGCAAGTATTTTTCTCCATTTTTTTAAATCAAAACCTTCTCTCAACAATCTTCACAATCGTCCTAGCAGTTTTCGCTTTTACCAGAAACATTTCTAGCATTTGTGTTCTATCAAATTCTTTCTCTCATATGAATAGAACAAATAAAGTTCATTTTCATTCAACCAGGAGGAGATAGTCGTGAGAAAGTGGATAATCAGTTGCGTTATGGTGCTGTTTGCACTGGGAAGTTTGAGAATGGTTACTGCCGATTGGCATTTTGCCATAACACAGCCAGACAAACAAGGCGGCTGGGATGAATCCGGTCATAGCGCCTGGCCGGGCGATCCCCCCGACACCGTGTCCCGTTCAGCAACTGCCCCTGCTCCTACTCAGGATTCCGGCAGCTCGGCAGGTGGTCAGTCTGCCAAACAAACAGAGACGACACTGGCACCCGCTTCATCTGAGCCCCCTCATCTGTTCGGCATTGCATTGGGGATGACGGACAAGCAAGTAATCGCTGCCCTTGGGCAACCTGCACGGCGAGAACCGAGCCCGCTCGGGTATGAATGGTGGATCTACAATCGCGATTACAACCGCTATGTGCAGATCGGCATACTGTCCGGTAAGGTCGTCGACATCTATTCCAACTCGGCACAAGCAAGCGTCGGCACTGTGTCGGTAGGCACGCGCCAACAATCTCTTTCCCGGAAACAGGCCATCGACAAAATTGTCTCGTTTCCCTATGAAAACGCCAATGTCCAGATTACCAATCAGACAACAGAACGCCCGCTCGTGTTCGTGGCCACGAGCCCTGTCATTTATTACATCGACAAACAAAATAGCGATAAAGTAACGGCAATCCGCTTGCTGGACAAGCTGGTATTGCTGCGCGGCAGCTTCTATGAAACAAAGTGGAGCTATCTAGGCAAATCGCCTAACTTCAATCCACCGATCTTGAACAGCCAGGAGCAAGAAGCGGTCAACTCTGCACACGAACGGCAGATACTCGATCTGATCAATGGAATCCGCTATCGCTACGGCCTGCCCTCCGTAAGCTGGCACGAGCAGGCCGCTGAAGTTGCGCGCGCTCACAGCAAGGATATGAACAGCAACCACTTTTTTGGCCACACGTCAGCGACGACTGGCCTCGATCCGTTTCAACGGCTGAAGCAAGCCGGCATCGATTATCAGCTCGCCGGAGAAAATATCGCCGCCGGATTTCCCGATGCTATCGAGGCATACGAAAGCTGGATGAACAGCCCTGGCCATCGCAAAAACATCCTCGAAAAAGACTTCAGGCAGCTAGGCGTTGGCGTTTATTTCGACTATTACACCCAAGATTTTGTCACGGTAAAGCAGTAGACAGTTTTTCGGCATGGATCAACTGATGCAGCTGGTCTAGCCCTTGGGAAAATTCGACGAGCAGCGTCTCTTCTTTTTTGGTGCGGAGAATCAGCCACGGCTTGCGCACGCCCTGTTTTGGCATCACGACAAACAATTCAGCGACGGTGTCCTCGATGCTCGCCTTGGGAACGGATAGCTTTTGCGGCGGAACGAGGGGAACCTTCAGGATAAAAGCGTGCTCAAGTACCGGCTGCAGATCGAGAACCCGCCCAGTCACACTGTTTAGAATATGTTTGGCTTGCGCCTGAAATTCATCTGTATTCGTAAAATACTCAACGACCTTTTCCTGATCGGTATCAAACAGCTCTACCTGCTCTGCGTTGATCGGCTGACCTGCAGCAAAAAAGAGCGCCAGCGACAGGAGGAATTTCATGATTTGCCCATTCCCTTCCCTTTTTGCTCGTTAGTATGCCCGAATTCCCGCACCCTCTACGCGAAAAATTGGCGAACAAAAAAAAAGCATCTCCTGCCGACAATCAACGGTGTCCCGACAGTGTGCACTTTTTTCAAAGTGTCCAGCTCTCAGACCATCGTTCACAAGGCAAGTGATGCTTTTTTATGTGGGGTTTACTTCCGCTTCGCTTTCGTACGATTTTTGCCACTCTTCGTCTTCCTTCAACTGCTTCCGGTAGACAATCCGCGATAGCATAATACTGATTTCATAGAGTAGAAGCAAAGGAATCATAACCATAATATCGCTCAAAAAATCAGGCGGCGTAAGCAAGGCAGCAACGACTGCAAGAACGAGATAGGCAATCCGCCGCATTTTGGCCAAGCGCATCGGATTGATGATCCGCAGGCGCGTCAAAAACATCACCAAAATCGGCATTTCAAACAGAAAGCCAAAAGGCACCACCATGTTAAACAGAAAGCTGAAATACTGAGCTATCCCGTAGTTCGGATCAGCGCCGATATCCGTTGTGAGTCCCGCCAGAAATTGTATGATCATCGGGAAAATAACCCAGTAGCCAAACACGATCCCGATGATAAACAAGCAAAAGGCGGCGGGGATAAAGTATAGGGTAGCTCTTCGCTCCTGTACGCGCAGGCCAGGGCTGACAAATGCCCAAATGTGGTAAAGGGCCACTGGCAGCGTAACGACAGCGCCGATGACAAAAGCAAATTGCATGTAGACGCGAAGTGCGTCAGAAGGGTGAAAAGACTTTAACGGTACCCCTCCTGCCAAGGGGTTGCTCTTGAGGTACTCGATGACCGGGCTGGCATAGTAAAAGCCGACGATCAAGGCGAGTACAAACACTACCAACACCCAAATGATCCGTTTGCGCAGCTCAGTCAAATGCTCGACTAATGTCATTTCATTTGTATCGTTCATTCAGACTCCCGCCCCAACATATCAGGCTTTAGACGCCTCGCTTTCAGCTGCTTGCAGGCGTTCTTTTTCCAGCTTTTCACGTATTTCCGCTTCCAATCGCTCCCGCTCCAGACGCTCGCGAATTTCCTTTTCCAGCTTTTCGCGTTCGAGGGCAGCTTTATCGGGAGCAGCTTCAATTTTCTTCACTTGCTCTTTGCTCGCTTCCTCGTCGTCGTCTTGGGTCAGGTTCCGGGTAGCCGTCTTAAACTCGCGGAGAGTATGACCGACTGCCCGACCTAACTCAGGAAGCTTCTTCGGCCCAAACAGGACCAAGGCCAGGACGAGAATGATAATTAATCCAGGTATCCCAATTTGACTCATTGAGAACCCTCCTTTCCCTTTTTCAAAGTAATGTTGCCATCAAGCCTTCAGCATTTTCGCAATCCGCCATACCCGAGCTGCGTAATGTCTTCGACCGTAATCCGCTCTCCAATTAAAATTTTCGGCAGAAATACGTCAAACGAAGTAAACGGCTCGTGCATGACGGCTCCCGGCAATCCCAGAATGGGTATATCTCCGAGATAGGCTACCATCAGCATGGAGCCTGGCAGCATCGGCGTACCGTAACGGATCACTTCCGCACCGACACTGGCGATCGCACCTGGCGTGCGATCATCCGGATCGACTGACATGCCCCCTGTGACAAAGATGGCATCTACCTTCTGCTCGGCAAAATAGCGAATTTCCTGTACAATGCGCTCCATGTCGTCAGACGCAAAGCGCTGTTCCACTACCTCTGAACCGAGCGCTTTCACCTTGGCTCGTACAGCCGGACCGAACTTGTCGGCGATTCTCCCGCTGAATACTTCGTTTCCTGTCGTGACCAGACCGATTTTTTTCGCTGGAAACGGGACCACCTGCACGACGGGGCCGTCAAATGATTCGGCTAGCTGTTCGAGCTGGCGAATCCGCTCTTCTTCGATGATGAGCGGAATAATCCGGGTCGCGGCTAGCGCATGGCCAGGATGTACGACCTGATCCGTCGTGATCGTCGACAGCGCAATCGCTTCCAGCGCATTGATGGCGTGGACGGCAGCTTCGTTGATTTTCGCCAGTCCCAGATACTCTGCCTTTAGCGTGATTTTGCCTTCGGACGGTTCGCTTTGGGCAAGACCCGGTCCCGATACGGCTGCAGCGATACGCTCGGCAGCATCGTTTTCATGCAAATAGCCATCTGGCACGTCCATCATGTAGATATGCTCTTTCCCGATGGACAACAGCGGCTCGATATCTGCCTCCGTAATGACATGTCCCTTTTTAAACAAGCGCCCCTTGAATTCCCCGGGGAGAATTTGCGTCAAATCATGGGGTAGAACGAGACCGACCGCCTCACGTACGGGAATCTCCCTGAACCTGGGCTTGTCTACCATCCTACGCCGCCCCAATCTCCGTCGGCATATTCTGTCCCCTGTAAAATATGTAGCGCATCGGGAATCATGTCAGCGATTGCTTTGAAACAAATTTCAACACCTTTAGGATTCCCTGGTAAATTGAAAATCAAACAGTTGCCTCGTGTTCCTGCGACGGCACGTGTCAGCATCGCTCTGCGCGACTGCAGCAAACCGGCGCGACGCATTTCCTCAGCCAAGCCAGGCACCGGCCGATCCATCACCCATTCCGTTACTTCGGGCGTAACATCGCGCGGACTCAAGCCCGTTCCGCCAGTAACGATCAGCAAATCACACTTTTCCCTGTCTACCAGTTCAATCATCTGCTCTTGCAGCTCTTCCATATTATCCTCTACAGAACGGTAAACAGCGACCTCCACTTTTAACCAATCGCGAATCAATTGGCGCAAGAGCATGATACGATCGTCTGCCCGTTCATTTCTGGCAATGGAGTCACTTGCTGTGATGACGCCGACCTTCCACTCTGACATAGCCATCCCCCCATTTTACTGTTCTTATTATACTATACACCTTTCCGCAAGCGATCTGCATCTATGGCAGAAATGTTTCAGTTGTCGGACACAAATGGCCCCAAAATCCCCCGCTCCGTAACGAGCAGATCAAGCCGATGATCGTGCGGTTCCGTCGGCAGATCCTCGACGAGCTGACAGGAAAAAGCGGCACCGATGAGCAGCGGGCGCTGTGGCAGTCGGGAAAGAAACCGATCGTAATAACCGCCGCCGTAGCCTAAGCGGCCGCCGGCGCGATCAAACGCTACGCCCGGCACGATGACCGCTTCAAGCCGACTGACATCGGCAGCCCGCGCCAACGCCGGATCAGGTTCCGTAATACCGTAAAACCCTTGGCGCAAAACGGCTTCACTTGAAAAGTGGTACGGGATGATTTTTCGTTCTGCGGGGTCAGTCAGCGGAAGCCACACTTCCTGCCCGCGTTCACGCGCCGCTGCCAAAAACGGGCGGATATCGACTTCGTCCCGGAATGGGTAAAAAGCCAGTATTGTCTTGCACGCAGCTACCTGCTCCAGCCCGGATAGTATGCTCACGACCCGGGCGGATTGCTCGTCGCGCTCAGGTCGGCTCAAATCGGCACGCTGCTTCAGGATTACCTGGCGCAATTGTTTCTTCTGTTCTTTTATATTCATATCCTCGCCCACAACCTGCCTTCTTTTTACACCCCTCGCTACTTGTACATCCGCTCATCCATAGGCTACACTAGATGGGATGAAAGGCTTGAGGTGACGTCATGATTTTATTGCAAGCAGAACACATTCAAAAAGCGTACGGCATCGATGTAATTTTACAGGATATATCCCTTCAAATACAAACCGGAGAGCGCGTTGGACTTGTCGGTGTAAACGGCGCCGGCAAATCGACGCTGATGAAAATTCTCGCCGGCCAACTCAGCTACGATAGCGGGGTTATTCGCAAACCGAAAGAAGTGACGCTGGGCTACCTCGCGCAGGATACCGGCTTGGAGTCAGAGCGGACTATCTGGGCGGAAATGATGACGGTATTCGCTCACTTGCAGGCAGAAGAAACGGAATTGCGCCAGCTGGAAGCCAAAATGGGAGACCCGGCCATCCTCGCCGACGAAAAACGCTACCAGCAGATTCTCGACGATTATTCGCGCCGCTCGGAAGCGTTTAAAGAGCGCGGCGGCTACAGCTATGAGGCGACGATTCGCGGCGTGCTGCACGGCTTGCGCTTTGCCGAGATGGACAGCCAGACGCCGATTCGCACGCTGAGCGGCGGCCAGAAAACCCGGCTCGCACTGGCCAAATTGCTGCTGCAAGCGCCCGATTTGCTGTTGCTCGACGAACCGACCAACTACCTCGACATCGAGACGCTGACCTGGCTGGAAACCTATCTGCTCAATTACAAAGGTGCCTTGCTGATCGTCTCGCATGACCGCTACTTCCTTGACAAGCTGGTGAATGTCGTCTATGAAATCGAACGGCACCGGGCAACCCGCTATAGCGGCAACTACAGCCGGTTTCTCGACCTCAAGGCGGCCAATCTTGAACAAGAGTTGAAACGGTTTGAAAAGCAGCAGGAGGAAATCGCCAAGCTGGAGGATTTCATCTCCCGCAATATCGCCCGCGCTTCTACGACCAAACGGGCGCAGAGCAGGCGCAAGACGCTGGAGAAAATGGATCGCATGGACAAGCCGATTGCGCATACCAAATCAGCCCACTTTTCGTTTGAAATCGCCAAAATGAGCGGGCACGTCGTGCTGAAGGCGAGTAATGTCGCAGTCGGTTATGCAGATGCTACACTGGCCCAAAACCTTACGTTTGAAATGGAGCGGGAAGAGCGGGTCGCTCTCGTCGGCCCCAACGGGATCGGCAAATCGACGCTGTTGAAAACGATCGTCGGCCAACTCCCTCCCTTGCAAGGAGCCATTCAACTCGGCAGCAATGTTACCATCGGCTACTATGACCAGGAGCAGCGCCATTTGCAGGAAGGGAAGACGATTCTTGCGGAAATATGGGATGATTACCCGCTCATGCCGGAAAAAGAAGTGCGTTCCCTGCTGGGCAATTTCCTCTTCAGCGGGGATGACGTCCAGAAGAAAATCAGTGATTTATCCGGCGGCGAGCGCGCCCGCGTGTCATTGGCGAAGCTGATGTTGAAGCAGGCCAATCTGCTGATCTTCGACGAGCCGACCAATCACCTCGACATTTTGAGCAAAGAGGTATTGGAGAACGCGTTGTTTGATTACCCCGGAACGATTTTATTCGTCTCCCATGACCGCTATTTTCTCAACAAAATTGCTACCCGCATTCTGGAGCTCTCGCCAAACGGCGTGACCAGCTATCTGGGCAATTACGATTATTACGTAGAGAAAAAACAGGAGCTTGCGGACCTGGCAGCAGAGCAAGCACTAGCCGAGTCCGCCAAAAAAGGAGGCCAGGCTCCCCCCTCCGCCCAACCGGATAAAACCAGCTACGAGCAAGACAAAGAGCAAAAGCGGCGCGAACGCCAGCGCCTGCGTCGGATGGAAGAGATCGAGGCAACCAGTCTCGAGCGGAAAGAT
>CAMIVR010000200.1 GCA_946402065.1 uncultured Brevibacillus sp.
CCCGGCGATGGGCGATGCCGAGTCGGTTCGGCCAACCAGGACAAGCCCTGCAAGCCCCGCCATCAAACCGCTTAATGTGTAAACAAGGATCAAGATCCGGTCTACCGGAATCCCGGCAAGCCGAGCCGCTTCCTTGTTGCCTCCAATGGCATAGATATATCTTCCCGTCGCCGAGCGGGTAAGAAAAAGATGAAACACGATATACGTGACAATCACCAAAATAAAGCTTACCGGAAAAATTCCGACATTTTCGTAACCGATATAGTTAATGACTCCCGGGAACCCGAAAATCGGAGAGGCTGCGGTAATAATCAAAGCGAGCCCGCGGAAAATATTCATTGTTCCCAATGTTGAGATAAAAGGATGCGGCAGTTTCAGTTTGGTCAGGAAAATCCCGTTGAACCACCCGCCGATCGCTCCGATCACGAGACAAAGCAGTATTCCGAGGACCGGATTCATCCCCCACTTGACAACAAAGATCCCGGTTGTCGTAATCGCCAGAGCGAGCAAAGAACCGACGGACAAGTCAATCCCCGCCGTTAAAATCGGCAGCAGCATCCCGATCGCCAGCAATGCGTTAATAGAAGATTGGCGTGCGATGTTCATCAAATTTTCCGCTTGCAAAAAATTCGGTGAAAGAATCGTCAGGCATACCGAAAGGATGATGAGTCCCAGAAGCGCTCCAAACTTCCCGACGAATGTTTTCCAATTCACGTGTAACGCTTTGGCATTTGGCCCGGTGGTGACTGTCATCGAATTGGACTGTTCCTTCATGCTTATCAACCTCCTGTTGCTGCTTTCATGATTACTTCTTGCGTTGCGTCCGAACGCTGCAGATCAGCTGTGATCCGCCCCTCGCTCATCACCAAAATCCGGTCGCACATGCCGAGAATTTCCGGCAAATCCGATGAAACGATAATTACACAGGCGCCGGATTCCACTAATTCATTCATCAGATTGTAAACTTCTACTTTTGCCCCTACATCGATTCCCCGGGTCGGCTCATCAAAGATGAAAATGCGCGCATTTGTGAACAACCACTTGGCAATCACGACCTTTTGCTGATTTCCGCCACTGAAGTTTCGCCCCGGCAAGTTGATATTGTTCGGCCGAATCTGCAGCTCGCCCACATACTTTTCCGCGATTTCCTTCATCTTCATATGGCTTAACAAGCCATTGCTTTTGACTTCGCGCAAATTGGCAATTGACGTATTGAAAACAAGCGATTGATCGAGAAACAGCCCTTCCATCTTTCTGTCTTCGGTAATGAAAGCAAAGCCGGCTTCGATTGCATTCCGAGGTTGACGAATCGTAACCTCTTCCCCGAAGACGTACACTTTTCCGTCTTCCTTCGGCTCCGCTCCAAAGATCGTTTTCATCAGTTCGGTCCGTCCGGCCCCGACCAATCCGGAAAACCCAAGAATTTCCCCCTGATAGGCCGTAAAGCTTAAATGCTGAGAAGATCCTTTCATCTTCAGGTTTTCGACACGCAAAGCTTCCTGCCCACGAGTGAACTCCTTCTTGGGATATTTGTTATTCAGGGAACGGCCAACCATCAGCTCAATCATGCGATCAATTGAAGTCGTAAGGACGTCAACGGTTTCGATTTTCGTACCATCCCGAAGAACCGTAATCCGGTCGCCAATCCGCTTGATCTCTTCCAATCGATGTGAGACGTAGATAAACGTCAAGCCCTGTTCCCGGAGAGACTCAATCGTCGATAACAATTGCTCTGCTTCCTGGGCGCTCAAGCTGGAGGTAGGCTCGTCCATAATGATCAGTTCGGCATTTAAAGAAAGCGCTTTAGCAATTTCTACCAATTGTTGCTGCCCGACTCCCAAACTGTTGACCAAACAAGTCGGATCGATATTCTGACCCAGCTTCGCCATCAATTCCCTGGACCTGTCCTGCATATATTTGCGGTCCAGCAAGGAGTAGCGGCCGCGTTTTTTCTTTTCATGTCCAAGAAAAATATTCTCCGCTACCGAAAGATGCGGAATCAGGTTCAGTTCCTGATAGATCGTCGCGATGCCGATCGAGATCGCATCGCTTGGCTTTGCGATCTCGATCGGTCGCCCATCCCAGCGGATCTCCCCCTGGTCTTTCGTGTACGCTCCGGTCAGAATCTTGATAATGGTCGATTTGCCGGCGCCATTTTCCCCTAACAGGACGTGTACTTCCCCTCGCCGAACATCCAGATTGATGTCTTTTAAAACCGTAACACCCGAGAAAGATTTTCCAATGCCCTTCATTTCAAGCAACGCCATGGTGATCGCCTCCATTTTTTCAATTTGGATTGATTAAATGGACACTTGCTTTTTTAGCTTTACGGTAGCGGCTGTTCGAAAAGACTCAGTCGCAGCGGCTGCTATTTCCAAGGCAATTTTCCCATCGATTTCCGTACAGGAAGGACGCTCGGACTTTCGCAAGGAATCAATAAAATGCTCCATTTCCAACAGATAGGCATGCTTGAATTTCGTCGGGAAATCCGGAATGATGTCATGTGTGCTTCCCTTCGTATCGAGCAAAAGGACATCGTGATGCCGAAGCGATCCGATTTGAATGGAGCCTTCCGTCCCGATGACTTCGCCGCGGATGTCATAGCCGTACGGGGCAATCCGCATCGTCTCGATATCTCCCGCCGCACCTGAACCAAACGTTAAGGTCGTTACCGCCTGGTCGACATCCTCATACTCTTTCATGAAGGTGTGCAGGAGCACATTGCCGGTCGCTGTAACCGTTTCCACTTCCGTTCCCATCAGAAAACGGGCAATATCATAATCATGAATCGCAACATCCAGGAACAGGCCTCCGCTGTGCTTGATAAATTGTGCGGGAGGGCAGTTGCCATCGCGGCTCACTCCTTTAAAGTAGAGCGGCTTGCCAATGTCCCCGGCGTCGATCCTTCTTTTTGCTTCCGCGTAAGCCGGATCAAACCGCCGCATAAACCCGACCTGGCACGAAACGTTGTTTTTGTTGAGAACCTGAATAACCTGATCCGCTTCTTCCAACGTTTGGGTAATCGGTTTTTCAACAAAAATTTGCTTTCCGTGATTAGCCGCCTGCGTAATCATTTCCGCATGGGTACTCGTCGGCGTCACCAAAACGACGGCATCGATGCTAGCGTCCTCAAATACCTCGCGGGGGTCTTTCGACCAGCGCGGAATCCCCAGCTCTCTGGCCACTTGCTCGGCGCGACCATCCAGCGGATCGACGACGCTTGCCAGCTGGACGCCCTTGATTTTCGTCGCGAGGTTTTCGGCGTGCCAATATCCTAATCTTCCCAATCCAATGACTGCAACGCGTATCTGGTCTTTCACTTGTATTCCCCCATCGCTTTTGTAACTAAAGCGTTCTCAATTGTATTCCACTACTTTATCTCGATCCACTTGCCTGATTTGATCGATTCGTAGCAAGCTTCAATCACTTTCATATTTTGCAAAATGCTATCCCCGGCGTACATCGGCTGGGAACCATCGAGTACGCATTGGGAAAAATGCTCGATTTCCAGCGTGTATTCATCGCCTTGCACTTTTTCGACTCTAGGCTCTCCGCTTTCCTTTTCCACGATCACGATGCCTTCACCGTCAAAATAGACGGGCAAATTATACGATCTCGGCACCTGGATCGTCCCGTGTGTGCCGACAATCTCATACCGTTCACGGCGTACCAGATCAAAGCTGCAATCAAAAGTCGCCAGCATGCCGTTATTCATTTCAACGATCGCTGCAGCGGACATATCTACTGCAAATTCCGGATCGACAGGCGAATGGACATAGACTCTATTCGGCTCGCACTTGAGAATATTTCGAATCGAATGGATGCAGTAACAACCGATGTCATACAAGCTTCCTCCGCCAAGGGCAGGGTCGAGACGGTAATCATTGCTTCGGTCTTCGATCAGGAATGTAAAATTGGCCCGCATCATTTTCGGCTTGCCAATCTCTCCGGAAGCGATAATCTCTTTCACCACCTGATGCTGCGGGTGGAATTGGTACATGAATGCTTCCATCAACAGCACTTGTTTGCTTTGGCAATGCTCGATCATTTCCTTTGTTTCCGCTGCATTCAACGCGATCGGTTTTTCGCAAAGGATGTGCTTCCCTTTATTCGCCGCCTTTATTACCCACTCTTTATGCAGGCTGTTCGGAAGCGGGATGTAGACCGCATCCACCTCGGGATCGTCCAGCACTTCTTCATAGCTGTGATAGACGTTGGGAATCGCGAATGTGGCCGCAACATCCGAAACTTTCCGGTTCTGGCTGCCAATGGCGATGATTTCGGCATTTTTCGCTTGCTTGATCGCCGGGATCATCGTTTGCACGGCGATTCTCGCCGTACTCAACACTCCCCAGCGCACTCGTTTTTCACTCATCCCTATCCCCCCATGATTCATCGATCGGATCCATTCGATTTTTTAAGCAGGCCACAGAAATTCCTATGGCCCGCTCCTGCTTACACGCCCTGTGTCATAATCCATTCGTGGTCGGCGTCATTCGTGAACTTCCAGGTCCTGACCGGACCGGCCATTGTATTCAAGTAGTACAGATCATATCCCGGAGGCGCCGCCACCGGATGGTAACCTTTTGGCACCAATACGACATCGCCGTCTTGGACAATCATCGTCTCATTTAAAGAGCGATCATCGCTATAGACCCTTTGCACGGCAAATCCGTTGGGTTGTTTGATGCGGTGATAATACGTCTCTTCCAAATATGCCTCATTTGGCAGATTATCCTGGTCATGCCTGTGCGGCGGATAGCTGGACCAATTTCCATTCGGAGTGAAAACTTCCACAATCAACAGGCTGTCCGCCGGCTGATCCTCGGGCAAAATATTATGAATGCGGCGCAGCGTTTTTCCGGAACCGCGCATGTCGACCCGAATGTCCTTCGGCTCGATCAGTCTCGCTTTATACGTGCCTTTGCCCGGGGCCAGGCACACGGCTACTTCGGCATCCGTCACGGCCTCTACCTCATATTCATCTCCAGATGGCACATAGACGGCATATGGCGGAATTTCCTCAAAAATATTCATCCGCTGCCCGATCTTGTTCCACTCATTCTGCTTTGTCTTCACATTGGCATACCCGTGAAGGAGAATGATGCAAACTTCCTGATCTTTCGTTTCCATACGGATTTTTTCGCCTTTTTCAAGCGAGTACACCTCAAAGCCGACGTATCCCCAGTTTGCGGAAGCAGGTGTCACCTTCACTACATTTCCATCTTGTTTGCGTTGCTGGCTCGGAACAATCAGTTTAGACATTTCCCTTCTCCTTTCGCTTCAGTACTTCCCTTGCACCGTTCACAATATCGTCAACCGCAATCTTGTATTTTTTCAGCAAAGCGTCGTTCGGGCCCGATTCTGAATTGCGATCCAAAACGCCAACCCTGACCATCGGAACCGGCTTGTTCTCGACCAAGACTTCAGCAACCGCGCTTCCCAATCCGCCATAGATGCTGTGCTCCTCCGTAGCAACGATCGCTCCCGTCACTTCCGCCGCTTCGACAATGGCTTCGACATCGATCGGCTTGATGGAAGGCAGGTGCAGGACACCCGCGTGAATCCCCTCTGCTTTGAGCATTTGCGCCGCTTGAACAGCGCGGCCGGTCTGCGTTCCGGTCGAAATGATGGTGACATCTTTTCCTGCGAGCAATTTGACGCCTTTTCCCAGCGTAAACGTATGCGACTGTTCGGAGAAAAGCGTTGGCAACGGATCGCGGGCCAGACGAATATACACCGGCCCGTTATACTGGCGGGCAAATTCCATCACTTTCTTCACTTCAACCCCATCGGCCGGAGCCAATACCACCATATTGGCCAGGCTTCTCATAATCGCGATATCCTCAAGCCCTTGATGGGTTTTTCCGGTGCATCCGGTTAGCAATCCGCTGTAGGCCCCGATCATTTTCACGTCCAGCTTCGGCTGTGCGATGGTCACGGCGATTTGATCCAGCGAGCGCTTTACAATAAAGGCGGCAAAGGTGCAAACCCACGGCTGGAAGCCGACTGTTGCCAAACCGGAAGCAACGCCAAGCATGTTTTGCTCGGCAATTCCCATCTGCAGGAATTTTTCCGGATTTTTTTCCGCGACTTTATCCAGCTTGGTCGACGTTGCCAAGTCGCCGTCGACGGCATACACCCTCGGATCAACCTGCGAGAATTGCAGCAACGTTTCGCCAAACACATCTCTCATCGCGACTTTTTGGTCAAGCTGATCTTGCATCGTTTACACCCCCATATCCAGCTCTGCCAAAGCTGCTTTCAGTTCATCGGCATTCGGCACCTTCGCATGCCATGTGTAGTTGTTCTCCATAAAACTTACGCCTTTGCCTTTTACCGTGTGGGCAATGATCACCGTCGGTTTGCCTTTCACGCTTTTCGCCTGCCGGCACGCCTCGATAATCTGCTCCGGATCATGACCGTCGATCGACAGTACATTCCAGCCAAACGCTGCCCAGCGGTCTTCCGGCGAGAAGACCGGAATTTCCCGTTCACGACCGTCGGTTCCTGTCCAGCCGAATTGCTGCAGCTTGTTATAGTCCATTATCACAACAAGATTGTCCAGCTCATATTTTGCAGCGACATCCGCCGCTTCCCATACTTGTCCTTCTTGCGATTCCCCATCGCCGATGATGCAGTACGTCGCGAACGATTTCTGTTTCAGTTTTGCGCCAAGGGCCATGCCGACAGCAGCTGAAATCCCTTGTCCCAAAGAACCGGTGGACATATCCAGTCCGGGTAGCAGCTTCATATCCGGATGGGCCTGCAAGCGGGAATCGATCGCATCGAATGTTTTCAGTTCCTCGACCGGAAAATAGCCTCTCAACGCCAGGACAGTATAAAGTGCGATGGCCGAGTGACCTTTGGACAGGATGAACCGGTCCCGGTCTTCCCAATGCGGATCATCGTGTTTGACATTCATCACATCAAAATAGAGAGCGACCAGCAGGTCCGTCACGGACAGCGGCCCGCCAACATGGCCCGCACCTGCATGATGCACTGTTTCCAGCAGCAATTTTCGCGTTTCAATGCTTTTCTGTTGCAGCCGTTTGATTCTTTCCTGAGCTGAAACGATATTCATGCTTTCCCACCTCTCGTTGACGCGATCGTTTGCTCAATGTAGGCAATGGACCGTTTGGCGTATTCGCAAGGGTTATGAATCAAAGGGTCCTGCTCCCCTTCAATCATGGCCCACCCCCGATAATCCTTCTCTACCAACAGCTTGAAAATCGGGGCAAAATCGATGCATCCGTCACCAGGGACAGTGAACACCCCTCTTCTGATGCAGGTAACAAAATCGGCCTGTTCCTCCCTTGCCTGATCCAGAACAGATTGCCGAATATCCTTCAAGTGGACGTAGCCAACCCGATGATAATATTTTTGCAACAATTTCAACGGATCGCTGCCGCCGTAATAGGCATGGCCTGTGTCATACAAAAGATG
Source organism: uncultured Brevibacillus sp. (assembly GCA_946402065.1). GTDB lineage: Bacteria > Bacillota > Bacilli > Brevibacillales > Brevibacillaceae > Brevibacillus_D. The sequence continues at coordinate 7,447 of CAMIVR010000200.1, forward strand.
GACAAGCCCCGGATCGGTCATCTCCATGAGCCGGTCGATCTCCTCCGGCTGCTCCACAACCGTCCCCCCGTGATGATGATAGACGAGCTTCATTCCCAGTTCGCGGCAGATTTCACCGGCTTGATTCAAGCCTTCGGCAAAGCTTTTCCATTCATCGTCCGTGAGGCGTGCGACCTGTTTTTCATTCGGGGAGCGGCGAGGGTCCCAATGAAGCGAGCCGCCCACTTCGGCCGTGCTGATCACGTCCGACCCCATTTCCTTGAGGAACAGGGCGTGTTCGCGGTAAGCTTTCAGCTCCTCATCCCGATACTTCGAATCGGAAAACAAAACGGATTTCCATTGCGAGGTCAGCTGTAATCCTCTTTTGCCCAGTTCTTGCCGCAGAGCAGCCGGATTTGCCGGAAACTTCCGGCTCATTTCAACGCCCTTGACCCCAAGGCTTGCAATCTCATCCATGACCTGCTCGTAACCATAATGGTCTCCATGTTCTTTGACATCTTCCCCGACCCAGTTGATCGGGTGAATCCCCAGCTTGAAGCTGTATGCTTTTTCCCCCATCGTTTTCACTCCTTCCAATTAAGCGCTTAACCAAAAGATGTAAAAAAATTAGAACGTCTTGGCGATCTCGATGTGATGTTTCATTTTTTCATGGGCGGATTGGACCTTTTCACTTTCGGATACTTCCGCCACACCCAGCCGCCACCAGGAGTCATAGCCAATCGAGCATGTGCCGGGGAGCACCTTAATATCGATGAGGGTCGTTACGGTTTCCTTTTTCGCTTGCTCCAGGGCGCTGCGCAATTCTTCGACCGTACGGACCGTGTAGGCCTTGGCCCCCTGGCTTCTTGCATGGCTGGCATAATCAATCTGAAGGTACTCTCCTGTCAACCGGTTTGTCTGTTCACTGCGGTATCTGAATTCATTTCCAAAGCCTTCGCTTCCATGGCCTTTTTGCAGGCTGTGGATGCATCCGAATCCGTTGTTGTCGAACAGCAGAATCGTAAATTTGTGTCCTTCCTGGATGCTGGTGACCAATTCCGAGTGAAGCATCAGATAGCTTCCATCTCCGACAACCGCATATACTTCCTGGTCGGGGCTGGCCATCTTCACGCCGAACGCGCCGGACACTTCATACCCCATACATGAAAAGCCGTACTCCATATGATACGTTTTCGCCGCTTTGCTTCTCCACAAGCGGTGCAAATCACCGGGAAGGCTTCCGGCAGCCGCAACAATAACAGCCTTTTCGTCAAGAAAACGGTTAATCTCACCCAAGGCAAGCGTTTGCGACAACCCTTCCGGCAGCGTGCTGGAGCATACCCGATCCACTTCCTGATCCCAGGCTTGCTTCAGGGAGGCAATGGCTTCCGCAGTGTAGGCAGACCTGTACTCCGCTTGCCGCAATGCATGCGAGAGCGCCGCAAGCGCTTCCTTCGCGTCGGCAACAACCGCTTTTCCGTTCATTTTGAGCGCATCGTAAGAGCTTACATTAATGCTTAGAAACTCAACATCAGGATTCTGGAACGCTGTTTTGGAAGCGGTCGGGAAGTCTGACAGCCTTGTTCCGACTCCGATGATCAGATCTGCTTCCTTAGCCAAACGGTTTGCCGCAAGCGATCCCGTGACCCCGATCGCCCCGACATTGAGCGGATGATCCCATCGCAGTGCGCTTTTTCCGGCTTGCGTTTCCGCCACCGGAATGTGGAGCTGCTCGGCAAATCGAATCAATTCGTCCGTCGCAAGCGAGTAATGAACGCCGCCGCCGGCGATAATCAGCGGCCTTTGCTTTTTCCTGATCACCTCAACGGCCCGCTCAAGCGCAGCGGCAGACAATGCTCTTCTTTCGATGAAATGCACGCGCTTGGCAAAAAATTCGACCGGATAATCATAGGCTTCGCTTTGCACATCCTGGGGCAGAGCCAGCGTAACCGCGCCTGTATCGACCGGGTCCGTCAGCACTCTCATGGCATTTATGGCTGCGGTCATCAGCTGTTCCGGTCTCGTAATCCGATCCCAGTATTTGCTTACCGGCTTGAACGCGTCATTGGCTGAAATCGTATAATCGGCAGGATTTTCGATTTGCTGCAAGACAGGGTCAGGCTGCCGGCAGGCAAAAATATCTCCGGGCAAGAACAGCACCGGGATGCGGTTGCCCGTCGCTGTTCCGGCAGCGGTAACCATATTTAACG
>CAMIVR010000201.1 GCA_946402065.1 uncultured Brevibacillus sp.
GCGAAGCGAGTGGCTTTGGGGCGCGGTTCCGTTTTTTGGGCGGAGTCGGCCTTGAATACTCCCCCGGGCGCTGTCACTTGCGAAGTGTTCTCTTCTTGGCGATTTCCCTCACCTCCACTGTACTCACGATTTCTTATTTAAGGGATATGAAAACGGAATCTTCCAGTTCCCCAAAGCGTATTAACGCTTTGCATTTAAAAAAAGAGCCGCCAAACCGACGACTCTCGCTTCACAAATACTATCTTTACGGCCCAACCAGATGACAGGCGACGGCATGTGCAGCATCGCCTTGCAGCTGCGGCACTTCCTGGCTGCACCTCGCTTCCGCGTACGGACAGCGCGTGTGGAACTTGCAGCCGGACGGCGGATTGGCCGGGCTTGGCGGATCGCCTTTGAGCACGATTTTGCTCCGCTTTTCCTTGGGATGCTGGATGGGAATCGACGAGAGCAGCGCCTGCGTGTACGGATGCTTGGGGTTGGCAAACAGCTCTTCGGCTTCGGCCATTTCCACGATGCTGCCGAGGTACATGACCCCGATGCGCCGGCTGATATGGCGAACAACGCCCAAATCGTGGGCGATAAACAAGTACGACATGCCGAACTCAGCCTGCAAATCTTCCAACAGATTAATAATCTGCGACTGAATCGAGACATCCAGGGCAGCGACCGGTTCATCGCAGACGACCAGCTTGGGATTGAGCGCCAACGCCCGGGCAATCCCGATCCGCTGGCGCTGCCCGCCGCTGAATTCGTGCGGGTAGCGATCGGCATGAGCAGGGGTAAGTCCGACTTTGTCCAGCAGATACAGCACTCGCTCTTTTCGCTCACGCTGATTCATCGTGCCGTGGATGGAAAACGGCTCGCTTAAAATGCTACCGACTTTTTGCCGCGGGTTGAGTGAGGAAAACGGGTCCTGAAAAATCATTTGCACGTTTTTCTTGAATTCCGTACTTGCCCGCATGTTTGCAATATCAATGCCTGCGTATTTGATTTCGCCTGCAGACGGTGTGAGCAGCTGCACGATCATTTTTCCTAATGTGCTCTTGCCGCAGCCGCTCTCCCCGACAAGACCCAGCGTCTCTTGCGGATAAACGGTGAGGTTTACCCCATCAACGGCTTTGACGCTGCCTACCTGTTTCATAAGCAAGCCTTTTTTGATCGGGAAATGTTTTTTTACATCGTGTAGTTCCAGCAAAGGCTCGTGGATCACACCGCATCCCCCCTCGTCTTGTGCAATACGTCTGCCGCATACCAGCATCTCGCCTTGTGCCCGGCTTCAATCTCGGCAAGCGGCGGCTTTTCCGCGCGGCACTTGTCGGTGGCATAGGAGCAGCGCGGATGAAATCTGCAGCCCGCCGGCATGTGGGACAGCAGCGGCACATTGCCCTCAATCGAGTTCAGTCGCCCTTTCGGCCCGTTCAGCTTGGGCATCGAGTTAAGCAGGCCTTCTGTGTACGGGTGTGCGGTCCGGTCAAACAGGTCTACCGTGGTCGCCTCCTCGACAACCTCGCCGGCGTACATGACGACGACCCGGTCGCACATTTCTGCGACGACGCCCAAATCATGGGTAATCAGCATGATCGCCGTGTTTAAGCGCTCGCGAATATCGATCATCAGCTCGAGTATTTGCGCTTGCACGGTAACATCCAGAGCGGTCGTCGGCTCGTCGGCAATCAACAGCTTTGGATTGCAGGCCAGCGCGATGGCAATCATGACGCGCTGGCGCATGCCGCCGGATATCTGGTGCGGGTACTCCTTGTATCGCTGCTCCGGGTTCGGTATCCCGACCAGCCTGAGCAGCTCGATGGAACGCTGCTTGACTTCAGCGGGACTGATTTTCTCATGAAAAGAAATGACTTCGTTGATTTGACTGCCGATGGTAAATGCGGGGTCGAGCGAGCTCATCGGCTCCTGGAAGATCATCGAGATGTCATTGCCGCGGATTTTCCGCAGCTCGGCCTCCCTCATTTTCAGCAAATCCTTGCCGTCAAACCAGATTTCACCTTCTCTCACCTTGCCCGGCGGCGTCGGAATCAGTCCCATGACGGCGAGCGAAGTCACGCTTTTGCCGCAGCCGCTTTCCCCGACGATCCCCAAGGTTTCCTTCGGATAAACGGTCAAATCAATTCCGTTGACGACGTCCACAGCTCCGTTATCCGTCGCAAAGGAAACGCGTAATTGCTTGACCTGCAACAGTTGTTCGCTCATGCCTTCCGCTCCCTTTTAGAGATGGTGGTTGACCCGGGGATGATGCTCGCGCTCGCGGAAAATGCGGACGAATTCGACCAGGCCGTCCACTGCCGCAGCAAGCAGCTGCTCCCCTTTAGCCTTCGTCGATTTCGTCGGGTCACCCAGCGTTCCCGTCTCTGAAATCGTGCTCCAGTACGGCATCGTAATCACAGGGCGCCCTTCTCCCTTGCCGACGAGATCAAGCCAGAAATACTTGGAATTTTTGTATTTGTCCAGGTCGCGGACCGCTTTGTCCATTTGCACCAAATCCTCGCGAATAGCCAGGTACATCGACGTCTCCAGCTCGCAGGCGTGGTTCATTCCACCGGGATTTTCCGACTCCCGAACCTGCTCGGCGCACTCGATTACCGGCTGAAAATCCCAGTGTGAAACGGATGCGCAGAGCACGTTGGGGTGGTCGAGATTGGTCAATCGCGCTGCCACTTGCAGCAAGGAAACGTTGCTGCCATGACCGTTCATCAGCAGGATGCGCTCAAAGCCCTGATGTGCCAGGCTGTTGCAGACATCCACCACATAGCGGATAAACGTATCGCTGGAAATCGTGATCACCCCGGGGAAATCCATCTGGTGCGGCGCATAGCCGTGGTTGATCGGCGGGATGACGACCATCTCGCCGGGAATTTTCGCTCCGGCGCGAACGCAGACTTCATTTGCCAGCAGCAAATCCGTATCCACTGGCAGGTGATAGCCGTGCTCCTCGATCATCGCGACCGGAATAACGGCCACGCGCTTTTCTTGTACGACCTGCTTGATTTCCGGCCAGGTCATTTCTCCGAATAAATATTTATCTACGATCATTGCTCTCTCTCCTACTCTGTCTGTTTTTGGGTTTATTTCATTCGCGGGTCGAGGTAATCTCGCAAGCCGTCACCGAGCAGGTTCAGCCCCAGTACAGTCACGGCGATCGCCAAACCGGGAAAGATCGAAATCCACGGCGCTTCCCGCATAAATTGTCTGCCGTCGTAGAGAATATTTCCCCAGCTCGGCTCCGGCTGCGGCACACCTAAGCCGATAAAGCTGAGCGCTGCTTCGGCCAGGATGGCATAAGCGAAGTACGTGGTGATTTGGATCAGGAGCGGCGACAGGCAGTTCGGCAGGATGTGCTTGACCATCAACCGCAGATTCGAGCCGCCCACCACCCTGATCGCATCGACGTACTCTTTTTCCTTGATCGACAGCACACAGCCGCGGATTAGCCGAGCGAACAGCGGCGTGTAAATGATCGACAAGGCGATGACAATGTTGACGATGTTGGAACCAAGCGCTGCCATGAGGGCAATCGCAAACAGAATTGGCGGAAACGACATGATTCCGTCGACAATCCGCATCAAGACACTGTCGATCCAGCCGCCGTAGTACCCCGAAATCAAGCCGAGGATCGTTCCCGCAGCGGAGGAAATCAGGATCGCGCCGACCGAGATCAAGGTAGAGACTCGCGCCCCGTACAGGACCCTGCTGAAAATATCGCGTCCGAATTCATCCGTTCCGAACAGATGCTCTGCGCTTGGAGCAGCGACCCGGTTGGAGTAATCCGAGTCATCGATCGGATGATAGGGTGCCAGCAGCGGGGCAAACAGCGAAATGATGACCACCAGCAGGATAATCACCAAACCGATCAGCCCGGTTTTCCGCCGCGAAAATTTGCGCAAAAAGGTAAACATGTTCCACTTGGGTGCGATGCTTTCTGTTTTCATTCGATTCACCCCTTGCTGTAATCGATTTTCGGGTCGAAGTAAGCGTACAGGAGATCAACTGCCAGATTGATCAGTACGTATATGAAAGCGATGTACAGAATGACTCCCTGAATCACTGGATAGTCGCGGTTAAATACCGAGTTGACGACAAGACTGCCGATGCCAGGGATGCTGAAGATTGTTTCGACAACGACCGTACCGCCGAGCAGCAGACCAAAGTTCAGCCCGACGATGGTGATGATCGGAATCATTGCGTTTTTCAGCGCATGCTTGAGGATGACATGCCGTCCCGCTCCCCCCTTGGCCCGAATCGTCCGGATGTAATCCTGCCGCAGCACATCCAGCATGCTGGAGCGGGTCATTCGGGTGACGACACCGGCCTGAATAAATCCGAGGGAAATCGCCGGCAGAGTCAGATGCTTCAGGTGCAGCCAGACATTGTCCATCAAGGCGACGTAGCCTGTGGACGGGAACCAGCCCAGGTGCAGGGAAAAGGCGATGATCAGCAGCAGGGCGGCCCAGAAGTTGGGCAGCGAAATGCCGATGAGCGCAATGACCATGGACGAGTAATCCCACACGGTGTTTTGTCTGACGGCAGAGATGATTCCGAGCGGGATCGCAAGCAGGAGTGAAATGACCAACGCGTATACCGTCAAAGCGATTGTAGCCGGCATCCGTTCGGCGATGAGCGTATTGACATCTTTATCGGAGACGAGCGATTGGCCCAAGTCCCCTTGCAGCACGTGGATGAACCAGTGATAAAACTGTGACGGCAGCGGCTCATTCAAGCCGAGCTTTTCTTGCAATTGATGGAGTTGTTCGGGAGTCGCCTGCGCCCCCAGCATGACTGCCGCAGGGTCGCCCGGTATGAGGTGAATCAGCAGAAAGACGACGACAGAGACGACCAACAACACCGGAATCAGAGCCAGTATTCGTCTGAGAACATAAGAAGCCATTACGCCCCACCTTCCATCGATAATGCAAGCGGCAGGCACAACATGGGCTATGCCTGCCGCTTCGTTTTTACATGTCTACTTGTCCAGCCAGACGTTCCACAATCTCGGGTAACCGGCGTTCCATGCGTTGTAGCCTTTCACATAGGCCTGATGCGCTTCAATGACCGGATAGTAGTAGAGCGATTCAAACGGCAAATCTTTTCTCAACAGCTCCTGTACCTGGTTGTAAATCTCTTTGCGCTTTTCGTTGTCTTGTGTGGAAATGCCCGAATCGAGCAGCTTGTCCATTTCCGGGCTCTTGTACCCGTTGTAGCTGGAGCTGCTGTGGAGATACGCATAGTAGATTTGGTTCGGGTCCGGACGCGGCGTGATGTGTCCGTTCAGCAAATTGTAATCGCCTGTCGTCCATGGACCGGAAACAAATGACGCCCATTCGAGTTCTTCCACTTCCACGTTCAATCCGATTGCTTTCAACTGCTTTTGCAGCACCATCGCGGTTTTTTCGTGATGATCGTACGCTTTGCTGGTCGTGATTTTGATCGGTTCGCCGTTGTATCCGGCTTCTTTGACCAGCTGCTTGGCCTTTTCAATATCCTGTTTAAAGTCGTTGGCATGCGCCTCGGTAAACCACCAGGTGTTCGGGAAGACCGGTGAAGGGGCGACATCGCCCAAGCCCCATGTCGCTACGTCGACGATCTCTTGCTTGTTGATGGCATAGGCAACCGCTTCGCGCATCTTCGGGTTGTCAAACGGCGGTTTTTTCATCCCGAACTGCAGCATGCCCCAGTTCAGTGAAGGTGTGTTGGCAACGACCAGGTTTGACTTGTCCTTGAGGTATTTAACGTCCTTCGGCAGTACGTCGATGGCGAGGTCGATTTCGCCTGTTTCCAATGCTGTCATGCGCACGGTCGGATCGGAAATCGGCTTGAAGACGATTTCATCCACGTACGCCTTTTTCTCTCCGCCAAAGCCGGAGGCACTGCCTTCATTCGGCTTGTAGTCAGGATAGCGCTTCAGCACGAGCTGCTTGCCCTGTTCCCATTTTTCAAACTGGAATGGGCCGGTTCCGATCGGCTGCGTGATTTTGCCGCCCTGCTCTTCGGCGAGCCCTTTCGGCATGATGACCGCCGGGTTGAACGGGTTCACCAGCGATCCCATAAACACGCCGGAGGCTCCATTCAAGTGAAACACGACCGTGTGATCGTCAGGCGTATCGATCGATTCGACCATGGAGAACTCGGCTTTGCGCGGCGCTTCATTGCGGAAGCGGTCAAGCGAGTATTTGACATCCTCTGCTTTCAGCTCCTTGCCGTTGTGGAAGGTCACGCCCTGTCTGAGCGTAAAGGTGACGGTTTTTCCGTCTTCGCTCTCCTTCCATTCCTTCGCCAGCATCGGAATGATCTTCATGTTCTCATCGATGGTGACCAGCATTTCCTGTACGTGCAAGAGCGGAATGCGGTCAGACAATACCGTTGACGTATGTAAGTCGAGCTTGGTCAGGTCGGCTCCGGTTCCGACCGTGAGAACGCCGCCCATTTTCGGTTCTGTGCTATTTGCGTTGTTTGACGCCGACTGCTCCGGTTGCTTTTCGCCCGGTTGCTGGGTTGCCCCGCACCCCGCAGCGATGAGTACGAAACAAGCTACGATGAATGACAATAATTTCTTTTGCAAACCGTGTGTGGAAAACATATGACCCCTCCTCGATGGTGTCTCTCTGTCTGGCGGTTACTTCACTTGATTGAATCCCAGTTCCTTGGAAATCACGGCGGCCGTCGCCAGCAGCTCGGATGTAAACGCTTCCGTTTGCTCCCCGGTAAAATAATGCTCTGGTCCTGAAATGGCAATACCGGCGACCATTTTGTTCTCGTAGTTGTAGACGGGAGCCGCGATCGCTGCCGCACCGAGCGCCAACTCGCCGCCGGAGCGAGCAACCCCGTTGCGCCTGATTTCCTCCAGCTCGGCCCGCAGCGTCATTTCTTGCGAGATCGTATAGGGTGTAAACGACTCCAGCTTGTTGGACAACAGAATCGCCAGCTCCTGGTTGGGCAGATGCGCCATGATCACTTTGGACAAGGCACCGGCGTAGATCGGCAGCCGCTGACCTACTTTAATGCCGAACTGGAAATTGTGAAAGGACTCGATGTTGACCAGGCAGAGCGCTTCTCCCTTGTCGTAAATGCTCATGTTTACGTTCTGTTCCGTCTTCTTGGAAAGCTCCTGCAAAAACGGCGTAGCGATCCGCGTAAGATCGATGCGCTGAATGACGATGCCGCCGAGCTTGACGAACTGCATGCCCAGTCTGAACTTTCCGGAAATCGGATCCTGCTCGATGTACCCCCTTTTGATCATCGTCTGAATAGAGCGGTGCGTGGTGGCCAAGGCAAGTCCGGTTCTTTGCGAGATTTCCTGCAGCGTTAGCTCAGGTTCTTTAAACGTGAATGTCTCGATAACATCAAAAGCCCTGTCTACTGCCCTAACCGTAGATGAACCTTCCATAACATAATCATTCCCTTATGTGTTTTCATTAGATGGAAACATATTTTCATTTTTAATGCGACTTACGTTTTCTATTAAACAAAAAAATTTACACAATTTCAACTGTAAAAATTTTTTTGTAGATTGGCAGCACATACACTTCTCTCTCCTTACAAATTCTATTGCATGTTACAGTGGACCTTTTGCCTGTAACACTTGGCTAAAAAAGTCTATTTCGTTCATCGAGCGTACGCAGGAAAACACGTGGCTGCAGCTAGAGGAGCAAGCATGGATTCATCCGGTTGGGTGAATGATAAAGAGCTTTGGGTTGATTCACCTGTAGGACCTATCTCCCACTTAACTGCAAGGCGACTTTGACCAACTAGGGATTAATGGCTTGCTTTACGCCCCCTCATAGAAAAAACCTAACAAATGTTAGGTTTTTTCTGTTATTCAATCGTAATCAACGGCTTTAAGCGTATTTGCGATTATTTTAACTGAAAGGCGATTTTCTGCTCCGACATTATGTTAGGGGTAAACTGAAGCATCATGGTGGGATCGTTTTTCGGATGTTCGAACGGAATGATACCGCTCGTTTTTTCTCCGGGGGCAAGCTCTCCCTCGTGCAATTCGCTTTGATTGTTCAGCGTTGTAACGTTCAGGTCCGGTTTCGAGTCAGACGAGAGCAGCTTAAAACTGGCGTAGTTGTACGGCTTCCCCTCGCTACCCACATTTTCCAGTGTCACCTTGACCAGTACGAACCCCATGCCATCGCGAAGCACCTCGGAATCGAAATCGTTTGTTTTCTGGACATCGTCGATCGTGAGCTTGATGTCGAACAATTGTGCGCTTTCCCCCATTTGATAAATTTTCTCTGAGGATACCGTCGAGCTGGTGTTCTCGGTTTTACCAGTTGCACTGCTATCCTGAGGTTGAACGGAAGCCGATGTTCCACATGCCGCCATCGTGATCAGCAACAGGGAAGCCATTCCCGCCGCCAGCAGCCTACCTCCTACCTCGCTGCCTGGAAAAAACACTCTTCATTCCTCCTTGAATCCTTAACAGATTCGTTCCAAAACAAACTTGACGATCGGTTTGACATGATGCACGGGGCCGGTTTCACCCGAACCGGCCCCGCTGTGCCGCTGCTATTCTTTTACCAGGATCGAGATCGTGACGGTCTTGCCTCCATACTTTGCCTTTATCCTGGCACTGCCCTCGGAAACAGCAGTGATCAATCCGTTCTTTACGGTAGCTACGTTCTCGACGGTTGTTGACCATTTTGCATGAGAGGTAACGCTTTTTTCGCTGCCATCCGCATACGTGGCGGTAAGCTCTACCTGCTGCTCCTCACCCTTGGTCAGGGTGAGTCGCTTTGTGCTGGCAGTCAGTTTTTTCACGTTTTTCGGTGCAGCCACCTCAACTGAAAACGTCATGGTTTTGCCGCCGTAGTCAGCCGTAATCAAGGCTGTTCCCTCATCTTCTGCGGTGACTTCTCCTTTCTCGTTTACCGTCGCTGTCTGCTCGTTATCCGATGACCAGACGGCTAAATCTGTGACATCCTTCATCTTGCCGTCGGAGAAGAGTGCCGTTACCTGCAGCTGCCTGGTTTCGTTCAATCCCAGCTGCACATCCGAGATCTCGGAGGTAAGCTCTTTTACTGTGCGCTTGGAGACGGTTATCGGCACGGTTACGGTGTTGTTGAGATACTTGACCTTGATCTTTGCCTTGCCTTCTCTTTTTCCTGCTGTGATCAACCCTGCTTCGACCGTGACGTTTTTGGATGAACTGCTGTATTTGGTGTTTTCATCCGTGGTGATCTCCTTGGTTTCACCGTTCGCGTAGACAGCCATTACTTTCAATTGCAACGATTTGTTTGGTTTGATCATGATGTTCTTTTCCGATACTTTTATACCGACTACCTGCTCGTGCTGTGACGTGACTGTTACCTCACAGGTCGCTGTCTTTGCCTGGTCTGTCGTTGTCACGGTAATGGTCGCCTCGCCCTCCGACAGGGGCGTGACGACGCCATTCTGGTCAACCGCAGCGACGGAAGGGTTGCTGCTCTGCCATGTCACCTGTTTGTTGGTGGCGTAGTCCGGCAGCACGGTTGCTGTTAACGTCTCTGCTGCTCCGCCTGCCTTCAGGGTGAGCTTTGTCTTGTTTAATGTGACATCTGTTACCGGATAGTATGACGGTGGGTTGATTATTGGTGGAACAGCGCGCGTTACGTTGATCGTGTAGCTTATCGTC
>CAMIVR010000202.1 GCA_946402065.1 uncultured Brevibacillus sp.
TTTCGGACAGGCAATCCCGTCAGCAATTGGGCATTATCTTTCGTCAGTAACACCAATAACTTCATCTAATTTTGCATCATTACTAGGTATCTAGGGATAGTTGAATATCAGTAATTGTATAATCACACTTACCCCCCACTATTTAATCAAATTCACTACTGAATATTATTCATTAGATAACCACAATATACCAAATGATCACCAAATACGCAAGTCGCTAACAATATTTGGGTGCATAACTGCCATATTATATCTCCTCGTTGCAAAAAAAAGGCCAGAAAACCGTGATTATCAAAGGTTTCTGGCTCGTGTTTTTTTAAAGGTACCGATTACACTTCCATTATTATTAAGGTCATTTCAGAACTATTCTGTTTTAGTCCCCTTGTTTTCGGATATGCGATAACTTATCATTCCCAGTTCTTCAACGAATAATCGCTTCTCCATGGATGAATCCCTCGCTTAATCATCAGGTTATGTGGTTTCACATCGATCACTGAAATAATGTTCTGTAGCAATCGGGACCAGTAAAATTCTCACCACTCCCTAACGGCTCAAGGTTTTCACCTAAAATTATACAAGAAAGAAAGTGAGATTTTTAATTATTTTTTGATAATTATGCGATTACTGAAACCCTTTCGCTTGACTCCCTCATCAGATACCTAGCCTAGCCTCTCCATAAAAACAAAAAACCACCCTCATCAGGTGGCTTCATTTAATATCTAGGTGGAGGCGGGGGGATTCGAACCCCCGTCCGAAAACAGCGACACATAAGCATCTCCGAGCGCAGTCACTCATTTAAGCTTCGGCGACGGATTCGCGGAGCAACGCGCTGACCCGTAACCTAGCCTGATTGATCTTCTTCCTTTGACCCCAGGCGGAGGTCTCCGGCGTATCCCACTAAAGTTGAGCGCTAGTCACGCCACATGGGCGATGGAGTGGTAGCGCCTCACTGGTTATTAAGCAGCGAGAGAAAGTTGTTTGTTGCCAGTTAATGGCGTTCCGCGTTGTTGACGAGGTCCGCAGCCCCCCGGCTCGCTTCTTATGCTCAACCATCCCCGTCGAATCCAAAACGCCCCCGGGATGTGGTAGTCAACATATGTGCTACCAAAAGAGTTAAAAAAACCACGACACTACGAAGAATGCGTGGTTCTATATACTAGGGAGGAAAATCGTTTCATTCCGTAACAGCTTTATCGAAGCTGTACTAAAACTATAGCATATTGCTCACTGCTGAATCAACGGGAGATTGCCGCCAATTCAGGCAACAACCACCAGTTACACCTTCTGCCGTTCGCGCAATGCCCGCTCCACTTCCCGCGCAGCATCCTTCTTCTTCAAATCGTCACGCTTGTCGTAGTTTTTCTTCCCTTTGGCAAGCGCCAGCTCCACTTTGGCCCAACCGTTTTTCAAATAAATGCTCAGTGGGACCAAGGCATAGCCCTTTTCTCTCGTCAAGCCGATGAGCTTGAGGATTTCCAGGCGGTTTAACAGCAGCTTCCGCGTCCGCTCCGGCTCATGGTTGAAACGATTCCCCTGGTCGTACGGGCTGATGTGCACTTTGTGCAGCATCACTTGGCCGTTCTCGACCCGGGCAAAGCTGTCCTTCAATTGCACCCGTCCGGCCCGCAGCGATTTGATTTCGGTGCCCGTCAGTGCAATTCCCGCCTCATAGACGTCTTCGATGTGGTAGTCATGGCGAGCTTTTTTGTTCTGCGCCACTGTTTTTGTTCCTTTTCCTCCGGCCATCGTCATCACCTCGCCTGCCAGATTGGTAAATGTTAGTTTAGCAAAAGAGGGGGAAAGAAGCAAGGCCTTTCCCGCTTATTTTCTTTTTCGCTTGGCTTGCTTGACTACCGGGCTTTTGCGCTTTTTCTTGGCATTGACAAAATCCTCCCAGAAGCCTTTTTGCTTGCCTTGCGCTTCCGTTTCCCGTCCTTCAGCTTCCGGTTGAAACGGAATGACGCCAGGAGCCGACGACGCTTTGCGTGCATTTGGCGGAACAGCACCTGCAATGCCCGCCTTTTTGGCCCCGCGCTCGCTGCCGCCGCGCTTTCCTTTCTCCGCGTAGCGCTTGCGCTTGGCTGCCGCTGGCTCGGCCTTTTCCCGGGTCCGCGCCGACTTGCCGCCACGCTGTTGTTTTCCCCGTCGATCTCCGCCGCGACCGTCGATGACTTTCGGTGTCCGCGGACGGTACGCCGCAGGTTTTTTCATCCCGACGATTTCGAAGTCGATGGCCCGCTCGTCGACGTTGACATTCGACACGCGCACCTGTACTTCATCGCCGATGCGGAACTGCTTGCCGGTACGCTCCCCGATCAGGGCATACGCTCGCTCGTGGTATTGATAGTAATCGTCGGTCAAGTAGCTGACGTGCACGAGTCCTTCGATTGTATTGGGCAGCTCGACGAACATGCCAAACGACGTGACACCGGAAATGACCCCGTCGAACTCTTCGCCGATGTGCTCACTCATGAACTCGGCCTTTTTCAGATCATCGGTCTCCCGCTCGGCATCGACGGCGACACGCTCACGCTGCGAGGAATGCTCGGCGATTTCCGGCAGGTTTTCCGCCCAGTACGCTTCCCGCTTGCTATTCATCTCCCCCCGCTCGACCCATTCGCGGATCAGGCGATGGACGATGAGGTCGGGATAACGGCGGATCGGCGACGTGAAGTGCGTGTAAAAGTCCGTTGCCAGTCCAAAGTGCCCGAGACTTTCCGCGTCGTAGCGCGCTTGCTTCATCGAGCGCAGCAGCACCGTGCTGATGATCGTTTCCTCCGGCGTGCCCTTGACTTCCTCCAACAGCTGCTGCAGCGCTCGCGGATGCACACTGTTGCCTTTGCCCCGCACTGAGTAGCCAAAGTTCGTGATGAACTCCATAAACGCCATCAGCTTCTCTTCCTTCGGATCCTCGTGCACGCGGTAAATAAACGGTTTTTTCATCCAGTGGAAGTGCTCGGCGACGGTTTCATTGGCCGCCAGCATGAACTCTTCAATAATCTGCTCGGCGATGGAGCGTTCCCGGAAGCCGATCTCTGTCGGTGTGCCTTCGTCATTGACGTAAATTTTCGCTTCGCGGAAGTCAAAGTCGATCGCGCCGCGCCTCATCCGTTTGGCCCGCAATTTGCGGCAGAGCTCCTCCATCATTTCGAACATCGGCACGAGCTCGCTGTACTTTTCCATCAGCGCCTCGTCTTTATCGACCAAA
Source organism: uncultured Brevibacillus sp. (assembly GCA_946402065.1). Lineage (GTDB taxonomy): Bacteria > Bacillota > Bacilli > Brevibacillales > Brevibacillaceae > Brevibacillus_D. The sequence continues at coordinate 3,209 of CAMIVR010000202.1, forward strand.
ATGCTGCGCACGTCGGCATAGGTCATGCGTTCATTCGTGCGGATGACACTCAAATAAATGTCGTATTTGACGGTGTCGCCCTGCGGACTCATCTCCATGTCGCAGGAGATCGTCAGCCTGTCTACCTTCGGGTTCAAGCTGCAAATCCCGTTCGACAGGCGGTGCGGCAGCATCGGAATGACCCGGTCGACCAAATAGACGCTGGTGCCGCGGCGATAGGCTTCCTGGTCGAGCGGCGAATTTTCCTTTACATAGTAGCTGACGTCGGCAATGTGTACGCCGAGCAGGTAGTTGCCGTTCGGCAGCCGTTCGAGCGACACGGCGTCGTCGAGGTCTTTGGCATCGGCACCGTCGATCGTGACCATCATTCGCTCGCGCAGGTCGCGGCGGCCGGCGATCTCGTCTTCCGTTATTTCGTTGGGTGCAGCCTCCGCTTCCGCCAGCACTTCCGGTGGGAAGGCTTCGGCCAGGCCGAATTTGCGGATAATGGAGAGAATGTCGACGCCCGGATCGTTTTTATGACCCAGAATCTCCGTGACTTCCCCTTCCGGATTTGCCCGCCCCTCAGGATAGCGGACGATGTTGACGACCACCTTGTGACCGTCTACCGCCCCGTTGTAGGCCTCCTTCGGGATGAAGATGTCCTTGCCCACCCGCTTGTCGTCGGGAATGACGAAGGCGTAATGAGTCTCGTCCTTGAACGTTCCCACCAGCTGTGTCATGCCGCGCTCGACGATGCGGATGATCCGCCCCTCCAGCCGGTTGCCTGATGACTCTTTTTCCACCCGGGCCAGTACGGTATCGCCATGCATGGCACCGTTCATATCGTTGGCATGGATGTAGACGTCCGGTTCTCCGTGCGTCTCCGGAATGACGAAGCCAAATCCCTTCTGATGGCTTTGCAGTCTGCCCCGGACGAGGTTCATCTTCTCCGGCACACCGTAGCGATTCGTTCGTGTGCGGACAATCTCCCCGCGCTCTTCCAGTTGGTTCAATGTTTTGATCAGTTCTTTGAAGCTCACCGCGTCTGTAAGCTGAAAGGCTTGCTCCAGCTCGCTTACAGTCATCGGATGATACGCTTGTTCGCGCATAAAAGACAGGATGTCTTGTTCGTTCATTCAGTTAACTCCTTTTTTTTCGTCATACGTAACGTGTAGTAATGAGGTCATATATAGTATTTACAATCCGCCAAACCCGCAATCCCGGAAAGCGAAAAAAGACAGCAAGGCTCCCTTGCTGTCTATACTCATTACTTTTGGTAGAATTTATGCTGCACGAAGAAAATATCCCAAGGCAATTGTGGAAATCATAAACAGAACGGCAAATGCAACAGTCAATTTGCCCAGCAATGCATCGATTCCTCTAGCCTTTTGTTTTCCCATAAGCTGCTCAGCTCCGCCACCGATGGAGCCAGCCAAGCCAGCACTTTTACCAGATTGTAACAAAACAACAGCAATTAAGCCGATAGCTCCGATCACGAGTAAAATTTTAGCCACTAGTGCCATGATTGTTCACCTCAAGCTCATTTTACAACACATTGTTTTAACTTTACCATAGTTGCGTACAAACAGCAACCACAATAGAAATTGTGTACTTTCTTTGTCTGTTTTTAGCTTGCCTTGCAAGCGTCACGATTTTACCGTAAAATTGCAGGAGTACCGTTTACATTCGATTAGGAGGTCTTTGTCGCATGGCTGGTTCTAACTTTAAAAAAGATATGAATCAAAATGACGTGATCGACTCCGCGAAGGGCTTTTTCACTTCGTTTGGTATCTTGTTTCTCGTGTTTCTCATTGCTCTTGTAGGATCTATTTTCTTTCCTCCACAACACGGTGAACAAGCTGGCGGCGGAGCAACTGCTCCTGCAAAAGTTGACGCGGAAAGTGTCTTTAAAACAACCTGTGCCGGTTGTCACGGACAAAATCTGGAGGGCATTACCGGACCGAATCTGACTAAAGTCGGCAGCATCCTCGACGCAGCCGCAATTGAAAACATCATTAAAAACGGTAAAGGCGGCATGCCTCCGGGAATGTTGAAGAAAAACGATGAAATCAAAGCCGTAGCCGAGTGGTTGGCTGCGAAAAAATAGACATACATACCTTTACTGATCGGCATTTAACTCTTCGCGGGACAACCCTGCGAAGAGTTTTTTTTATGCCAAAAAAGGCGCCCTCCGCACAAGGGAGAGCACCTTTGGTAGAAGCGTGTTGGCACGCGATTATTTCAGGTTGTAGAATGCGGCGCGTCCACCAAAGCTGCACGTATCGCCCAGCTCGTCTTCAATGCGCAGCAATTGGTTGTACTTGGCCACGCGGTCTGTACGCGACGGTGCCCCGGTTTTGATTTGACCGGCATTCGTCGCTACAGCGATATCGGCAATCGTGGAATCTTCGGTCTCACCGGAACGGTGGGAGATAACGGCCGTGTAGCCGGCACGCTTCGCCATTTCGATCGCATCGAATGTCTCTGTCAGCGTACCGATTTGGTTTACTTTGACGAGGATCGAGTTGCCTGTGCTTTGCTCAATTCCGCGCGCCAGACGCTCTGTGTTGGTCACGAACAAGTCGTCCCCGACGAGCTGGACTTTGCTGCCGATCCGATCGGTCAGAGCCTTCCAGCCTTCCCAGTCGTCTTCAGAGAGTCCGTCTTCAATCGAGATGATCGGGTATTTGTTGACTAGCTCTTCGTAGAAAGCGATCATTTCTTCTGTGGTTTTGACCACGCCTTCGCCTTCAAAGTGGTACTTGCCGTCCTTGTACATTTCCGTAGAAGCTACGTCGAGCGCAAGGAAGACGTCTTTGCCTGCCTCGTAGCCGGCAGCCTGGATCGCTTCGAGAATCGTCGTAATCGCTTCCTCGTTGGACTTCAGGTTGGGAGCGAAGCCGCCTTCGTCGCCAACGGCCGTATTCATGCCTTTGGACGTCAATACCTTTTTCAGAGAATGGAAGATTTCCGCTCCCATCCGCAGTGCTTCCTTGAACGACTCTGCCCCTACCGGCATGACCATGAATTCCTGAATGTCTACCGTGTTGTCGGCATGCTTGCCGCCATTCAAGATGTTCATCATCGGCACAGGCAATGTTTTGGCATTGAATCCGCCGAGGTAGTTGTACAGCGGCAATCCGAGCGAAGCAGCAGCGGCACGGGCTACGGCCATCGAGACGCCGAGGATGGCATTGGCACCCAGCCTGGCTTTATTCGGTGTTCCGTCCAGTTGGATCATCGTCATATCGATGCCGACTTGATCGAATGCGTCCATGCCGATGATTTCTTGGGCGATGATTTCGTTGACGTTCTCTACTGCCTTTTGCACGCCTTTGCCGAGGTAGCGGGACTTATCCCCATCGCGCAGCTCAACAGCCTCGTATGCCCCTGTAGACGCGCCAGAAGGAACGTCTGCGCGGCCGAACGAACCGTCTTCCAGGTACACTTCCACTTCAACTGTCGGGTTGCCGCGGGAATCCATAATCTCGCGTGCGTATACATCTGTAATCATTGCCATCTCTACCAGCTCCTTTTTACCTGATTGTCTGTACGCTACTTTTGCAACAGAGATTTGCCTGTCATTTCTTTTGGTTGCTGCACTCCTATTAACTCTAACATTGTCGGTGACAAATCGGCAAGAACCCCGTCCTCGCGCAGACGATGTCCCGCCTGTGTGACGATTACCGGCACAGGATACGTGCTGTGCGAGGTGATCGGCCGTCCTTCCGGATCGAGCATCAGATCGGCATTGCCGTGGTCGGCCGTGATGATGGCGACGCCGCCTTTGGCCAAAATCGCTTCAACGACCTTGCCCAGGCATGCGTCCACCGTCTCGACGGCTTTGATCGTCGGCTCCATTTTGCCGGAGTGTCCAACCATGTCGCAGTTGGCGAAGTTAAGGATGATCGCATCAAAATGCTCCGCCTCAATCTCCGCGACGACTGCATCGGCTATTCCCTCGGCACTCATCTCCGGCTGCAAATCATAGGTCGCTACTTTGGGCGACGGGATCAAAATGCGTTTTTCACCCGGAAATTCCTGCTCGCGTCCGCCGCTGAAGAAGAACGTCACGTGCGGGTATTTCTCCGTCTCGGCGATTCGCAGCTGCTGCAGTCCGTTTTGCGACAGCACTTCGCCCAGCGTATTGTCGAGATTGGCCGGCTTGTAGGCGACGTAGCCGTCCACCGTTTCGCTGAAGTGCGTCAGGCAGACGTAATACAGATTTTTCGGACGCTCCTCGCCGCGGTCAAACCCGCGGAAATCGTCATTCGTAAACGCCTGGGAAATCTGGATCGCCCGGTCTGGCCTGAAGTTGAAGAAGATCACCGCATCCTCGCTCTCTACTTTCCCGACCGGCTGATCCTCGTCGTCGACGATCACCGTCGGCATGACGAACTCGTCCATTATCGATTTGGCGTACGATTCCCGTACCGCTTTGATTGGATCGGTATAGTGCGGCGCGTCGCCGTACACCATGGCGCGGTACGCCTTTTCGATCCGTTCCCAGCGCTTGTCGCGGTCCATTGCGTAATAGCGCCCTTGGACCGTGGCGATTTTGCCTACGCCAAGCTCGTCAATCTTCGCTTGCAGCTCCTCGACATAGCCGACAGCGCTGTCCGGCGCCACGTCCCGACCATCGAGAAAAGCGTGAATATAGACGCGGTGGAAGTCTTCCCGCTTGGCCAACTCCAGCAGGGAAAACAGATGGCTGATATGGCTGTGGACGCCGCCATCGGAAAGCAGGCCAAATAGGTGCAGCTTCTTGCCGTGCTGTTTGGCGTGACGAATCGCTCCGAGCAGTGTTTCATTGGCGAAAAAGTCGCCTTCCTGAATCGACTTGCTGATCCGCGTCAAGTCCTGATACACGACCCGGCCCGCGCCGATATTCAAATGGCCGACTTCCGAGTTGCCCATCTGTCCCTCCGGCAGCCCGACAGCCAGTCCGCTCGCCTGCAGCGTCGCGTGCGGGTAAGTGTTCCAATAGCGGTCAAAATTCGGTTTGCGCGCCTCCGCAACCGCATTGCCGTACGTCTCTTGGCGCAGAGCAAAGCCGTCGATAATGAGCAGCGCGACAGGTTTCGGTCGATTTGCCATGATGATTTACCCCCTTGCTGAAAGTGCGCCTGCTACCAGGCTCAAGTAGCCATCGACAGTCAGGCTCGCACCGCCGACCAATGCGCCGTCAATCTCCGGCTGTTTGAGCAGCTCCACGATGTTGTCGGGCTTGACGCTCCCCCCGTACTGAATGCGAATCGCATCGGCCGCGGCGTCGCCACATGCTGCCCGGACGACGTTGCGAATATAGCCGATCGTGTGGTTGGCGTCTTCTGCCGTCGAGGTTTTGCCGGTTCCGATGGCCCAGATAGGCTCATAGGCGATGACCATCGTTTTTACCTGTTCGGGGTCAATGCCTGCCAGCGCAGCCTCCATCTGGTTTTTCACGATCGCTTCGGTCAAACCGCTCTCTTGTTCAGCGAGGCTTTCTCCGACACAGACAATAGGGGTCAGCCCATGCGCCAGGGCAGCTTTGGCTTTCTTGTTGACGGTCTCATCCGTCTCGTTGAAATACTGTCTCCGTTCCGAATGTCCGATGATCACGTATTGCACGCCCATCTCCGTCAGCATGAGCGGGCTGATCTCGCCGGTAAAGGCGCCTTGCTCCTCGAAATGCATGTTTTGCGCTCCGAGCGAGAACTGGCTCTCGCGCAAAATCGTCGACATGATCGGCAGCGCCGTAAACGGAGCGCAAATGACCTTTTCCACGTACGGAATCGGTCCTTCGTTGGTCAGCTGCTCGGCGAATTCACTCGCCTCCGCCATCGTCTTGTACATCTTCCAGTTGCCTGCAAGTATCGGTGTTCTCATTATCATTATCACACACCCTTTGCCTATTTATCTTCAAGTACGGTTACACCGGGCAAGTCTTTGCCTTCCATGAACTCCAGCGAAGCACCGCCGCCGGTGGAAATGTGCGTCATTTGCTCAGCTACGCCTGCTTTTTCGACAGCAGCGACCGAGTCGCCACCGCCGATGATCGTCGTTCCTGTACACTTGGCCATCGCTTTTGCCGCAGCAATCGTTCCGGTCGCAAAGGCATCCATTTCGAACACGCCCATCGGTCCATTCCAGACGACTGTTTTCGAATCGACAATTGCCTGTTCAAACAACTTCGTCGACTTGGGACCGACGTCAAGCGCCATCCATCCGTCCGGTATCGCCGAGACGTCGACTGTCTTCGTGTTGGCATCCGCTGCAAACGCATCCGCTACGACGACATCGACCGGCATGAGC
>CAMIVR010000203.1 GCA_946402065.1 uncultured Brevibacillus sp.
TAGTTTCGTATTGCCTAAAAAGTGATTTTGAACATACTTAGATTTTCAAGATAGATAGATAGAGGATGGGCTACGTCTGGTGAGGCGCTTGCAGGAAGCAGGGGATGTCCGGCTCCACTCCGAAAACGGCACGTCGGCCAAAATTCCGAAGTAGTTGATACAAGCGTAGAGTTGGCCTATGAAGCTGTGCCGTTTTCTCCGCTCCGCCTAAGCGAGCGCCTCAAAGGACTAAGCCCATTCCTCTCTTCTCTCTCTGAGCATTTGATCAGAATCAACGGGCCAAAGGAATGATTACAGCCCGTTCAACTACTTTAGTCTGTACGGGACACCACAAATATATCTTTCCGATATAGCAAGCAAAGAAGGCCCACGCCATCGTAGATATCCTACGGATGCGTGAGCCCTCTGGCAGCCTATTTGTGTGGCTTCGTCACAATTTTTGCCTGTGTAAACAGCTGGAGATAATCGTACCCGCCCGCTTTTGAATCCGTCCCTGACATGTTGAAGCCGCCGAACGGCTGCGCTCCGACCAAAGCCCCGGTGCATTTGCGATTGATGTACAGAAGAAAAACCCATTCGCGTTGACAGCTTCACCGCCCGCAAGCAATACGCCCTCGGTTTTTCCGATCTCAATGTAATCCAGGACTCGCTTGAACGCGCTTTGATCGATAACCGGACCGACCAGGGTATTATGCTCAGGCAGGTCGATGGCAAGATGGCGCGTTTTTTCAACGATCAGCGCGACGAGTTCATCGTAGACCGATTCGACGATGATAGCCCGCGACCCTGCGGAGCATTTTTGCCCTTGAAAGCCAAACGCCCAGGTGACGATCGCACTGGCCGCACGCTCCAAACCGCAGTTTCGTCGACAACGATTCCGTCTTTGCCGCCCATCTCCGCCACTACGCGCTTGATCCAGATTTGCCCTTCCTGTGTTTCCGCTGCCAATCGATTGATCCGCAGCCCGACCTCCTTGGAGCCGGTAAAGCTGATGAAGCGGGCTCCACAGTGCTCCACCTGCCTATTTTGACGTTTGCACCTTGTCTTCAAGAATTTTTCCGTAGGTCAGCGTATAGTCCCCGATGATGTAGACACCGCCGAGTATTTCTACCGGTCCCAGGTCCGCGATCGGGTCAAAGCTCGAATACTCCCAGTTGACAGTGGCTGTTCCGGCTTGGCGCGTATGGGTCACCGGATTGAGAAATTCGTTCAGGATGACCTGGTCCATATCCATTCCGTATTTGTCAGCACGCGGCATGCGTTTTACTTGCAAGCGCGGAAACAGGTTTGGCGGCGTGACCTGCACATCGGCAAAGCTCAAGGTGACATCGATAATCGCTTTTCCTTTGCGGGTAACTTTCCCGTGAATGCTGCCTGCCTCCTTGCGAAAGTCCACTTCGGCCAGTTTTTTCGGATAGCCCCAGATTTCCCTGCCTGCACAGAGCGCATCGTCTGTATCGACATACTCATAGGCCATATAGCCGCCGACGATGTCCTTGTACTTGCACGGAATGACAATGCCTCCTTCGGCATACGGGTCGAGACCTTCAATCACATCATTTTTCAGCACGAAGATCTCGAAAACATCCGATGCGTATTCAAAGCCCTGCGGGAGAAACCGCTCGATCGCTTCCCGATGCCCCTTGCAGTAGACGCTGATTTTTTCGTAATTTTTGTAGTGATAAGGAAGCTGCGGGTATAGCGGCGCGTAGTCTGGCAGGATCGTATACTCTGGTTTTAGCATGTCATTTTCTCCTTTATGGTCATTTTTGCTTGCTGACAATTGGAGTAAGTATGCAAATGATATGCCAAGTTGTGATTTGCGGAATGCGCCGTTTTTTCGCTGCGGGCAGTGCTCGTGCACCAATAAAATAGGTATGAAAACGGGTGATTACTCATTTTTTGGTAATTCGGTGCCTGGCGATCGGCCTTGCAGCAAGACGGACCTGTCATTGCTCTGGTGGAAGCAACGCCGATCACCCCTGCTTTCGATACGGTGCAGGACAAGTTTGGCGCTACCTTCACGATCGAGATGGAAATTCGCCAAAAAGTAAAAATGGAGTGGTAACGCATTCGTTACGTACTCCATTTTTTAGCTGAAAGAAGATTATTTAGGTTGGCAGGCAGGGTGGCTGGACATGAAAATACGGTCATGGCATGCTCCGATAGCTGCTCTCACCCTCTTCATACAAGTCGCCGCCGTAGCTGTCATTAATGACCACAACGGGAAAATCCTTCACTTGCAGCCGGTAAATCGCTTCTGTCCCCAAATCGTGGTACGCGGCGACTTCTGCCGAGAGCACCGTCTTGGCGATGAGCGCACCTGCCCCGCCAATCGCAGCAAAGTAGACGGCGCGATGCGTGACGATGCAGGCTTTGACCACGTCGTTGCGCCTGCCCTTGCCCACCATTCCCTTGAGTCCCAATGCCAGCAGTCGCGGAGTGTACGCATCCATCCGCCCGCTGGTGGTCGGACCTGCCGAGCCAATGACCTGCCCCGGCTTTGCCGGAGTCGGGCCCACGTAGTAAATCGTCTGACCGGCAAGCTCGATCGGCAATTCGCCGCCCGACTCAATCGTTTCAAACAACCGCTTGTGTGCAGCATCGCGGGCCGTATACAGTACGCCGCTCAACAACACGCGATCCCCTGCGCGAAGCTCGCTGACTGTATCAGCCGTGAGCGGCAGCTGGATGTGTTTTGCTGTCATCCGTCCCCTCCTACAGAACGACGTGCTTGTGTCTGCTGGCATGGCAGTTGATGTTGACCGCCACAGGCAGACCGGCAATATGCGTGGCATACAGCTCGATGTGGACGTCAAGAGCTGTCGTGCGCCCGCCCATGCCTTGCGGGCCTAAGCCGAGCTGGTTGATTTTCTCGATCAATTCAAGCTCCAGCTGCGCAACATCAGCCCGCTCGTGACGCTGACCGATCGGTCGGTACAGCGCTTTTTTCGCCAGATAAGCCGATTTTTCAAAGTTGCCGCCCAGTCCTACACCGACGACGACGGGCGGACAGGCATTGGGGCCAGCCAATCGAACGGTTTCGACAATAAACGCTTTGACGCCTTCGATCCCGTCAGACGGCTTCATCATTTGCAGGCGGCTCATGTTTTCGCTGCCAAAGCCTTTTGCCGTCATATGGATGGTGCAGGCATCGCCGCCGACAAGTTCGACATGGACAACCCCCGGCGTATTGTCGCCCGTGTTTTGGCGATTCAATGGATCGAAGACGACGGACGCACGCAAGTACCCGTCGCCATAGCCTCTGCGGATGCCTTCATTAATGGCATCGTACAGGCTGCCTCCGACGATGTGGCAATCCTGACCCAGCTCGACAAGAAAGACGGCAAGCCCGGTATCCTGGCACATCGGTACGCGCTCGGATGCCGCTACTTCTGCATTGAGAATCAACTGGTCGAGAACATCCGCGCCCACCGGCGACTCTTCTTTGCTTCGCGCTGCTTTAAACGCATTGACTACATCGTCACCCAAATCGTAGTTGGCCGATATGCAGAGCTGCTTGACTGCCTCGGCGATCCGTTCGAAGCCTACCTCGCGCATATCTCGTCACCTATCCTTTCAGAAGCTTTCTCCACACATAGCGATTGGCGTCGCGGTTCAGCTCAGCCAGGGCGGTCGTCAGCGGAATTTCCTTCGGGCAGACCTGCACGCAGTTTTGCGAGTTGCCGCAATTGGCGATGCCCTCCGCACTCACGACAGCCTCCATGCGCTCCCCTGCCGTGATTTTGCCGATCGGGTGCATGTTGAAATACCTGGCCTGGACCATCGCCTGCGGCCCCAGGTAAGGAGAATGGTCATTCACGTTGGGACACGCTTCCACACAACAGCCGCAGGTCATGCACGTGGCGTACTTGTACGCTTCCTGCTGTTCGTCCGGCGCGATCCGCGGTCCTGCTCCCAGCGGGTACGTGCCATCGATGGCGATCCAGCCCTTGACTTTTTGCAGGCCGGTGAACAACCGCTGCCGATCGACCACGAGGTCCTTTTCGATCGGAAACGTACTCATCGGCTCCAGGACGACAGGCTGTTCCAGGCGGTCGATCAAAGCCGAGCACGCTTGCCTGACTTTTCCGTTGATCCGCATGCTGCACGCGCCGCAAACTTCTTCCAGACAGTTGTATTCCCACAGCACGGCTCGGACATTTTGGCCATGGATGTTGACTGGATTACGCTGGATTTCCATCAAGGCAGAGATGACGTTCATGTTCTTGCGGTACGGCACGTCAAACTCTTCCCAATACGGCGCCTGATCAGGAGCATCCTGGCGCTTTATTTTCAGTCGCACAGACATACTCATGACGTAACCCCTTCCTTCGCGACGTCATAGCGGCGGGCCCGAGGCTTGATATGCGTGATGTCGACCGGCTTGTAGCTCAATACGGGTCCGTCGGGAGTGTAGGCAGCCAGCGTCGTCTTCAGCCAGGTTTCGTCGTCTCTTTCGGGAAATTCCGGCTTGTAGTGAGCGCCCCGGCTTTCGTTGCGCGAAAGCGCGCTGCGGGTAATCACCCGGGCGAGCTGAAGCATGTTCCATAGCTGCCGCGTAAACGTGACGGTCTTGTTGTTCCAGCTCGACAGATCGTCGACGCCGATGCGCTGCCACCGCTCCATCAGCTCCTGCAGCTTGTCGTCTGTCTTTTGCAAGCGATCATTGTGGCGGACGACGGTCACGTTCTCAACCATCCAGTCGCTCATCTCCACGTGCAGCCGGTACGGATTTTCATCGCCATCCATGCGCATCAGCGCGGCCATCGCTGCCTCCTGCTTGTTCTGCTCCGTTTCAAACAGCGTCGAGGACAAGTCGGCCGCTGACTTGTTCAAGCCTTTCATGTACGCCAACGCTTTCGGCCCCGCAACCATTCCGCCAAAAACCGCCGAGACGAGCGAATTGGCACCGAGCCGGTTTGCGCCGTGGTACTGATGATCGCACTCGCCGCAGGCAAACAGCCCGGGAATGTTGGTCATCTGGTCGTAATCGACGGCCAAGCCCCCCATCGAATAGTGCATCGCCGGGAAAATACTCATTGGGACCTTGCGCGGGTCTTCCCCGACAAATTTTTCGTAAATGTCGAGTATTCCCCCGAGCTTTTCATTCAATTGCTTTGCCGGCAGATGGGAAATGTCCAGATAGACCATGTTTTCGCCGTTGATGCCGAGCTTCAGATCGACACAGACGTGAAAGATTTCCCGTGTCGCGATGTCACGCGGTACGAGATTGCCGTAGGCCGGGTACTTTTCTTCGAGAAAATACCACGGCTTGCCGTCCTTGTACACCCACATGCGGCCTCCTTCCCCCCGTGCCGATTCGGACATCAGCCGCAGCTTGTCGTCGCCGGGAATGGCCGTCGGGTGAATTTGGATGAACTCGCCGTTGGCGTAGTAGGCTCCCTGTTGGTATGCGATGCTGTGCGCGCTGCCCGTGTTGATCACGGAATTGGTGCTTTTGCGGAAGATGTAGCCGATGCCCCCCGTCGCCAGGATGACCGCATCGGAGCGAAAATGCCGAATGCGCATGCTTTTCAAGTCCTGCGCGACAATCCCGCGGCAGCGCGGCTCGTCATCTGTAATGAGCGACAGCAGCTCCCAATATTCGAATTTTTCTACAACTCCCATTGTCTCATAGCGGCGTACTTGCTCGTCAAGCGCGTAGAGCAGCTGCTGGCCCGTCGTCGCTCCGGCAAATGCCGTACGGGAATACTTGGCACCGCCCAAACGGCGAAAATCGATGTTTCCTTCCAGCGTCCGGTTGAACTGCACGCCCATCCGGTCAAACAGGTAGATGATCTCCGGTGCCGCTTCGCACATTGCCTTGACCGGCGGCTGATCCGCGAGAAAATCTCCGCCATAGATCGTATCGTCAAAATGCTCCCAGGTCGAATCGCCTTCGCCCTTCGTATTGACAGCTCCGTTGATTCCCCCCTGGGCGCAGACGGAATGGGACCTGCGGACCGGAACGAGCGAGAACAGCTTGACTTTACCGCCGCCCTCGGCAATTTTGATCGTCGCCATCAACCCGGCGAGGCCGCCGCCAACTACGATTACTTCTTCTTTGCCCAATGCCTTCACATCCTTCGCGTCCGATATGTCATTGTGGGAAAATACGTGTTTTGCCATTGCTGCTGCCTCTGACGTCAGCGGCGTCCTCCTTGTCGTTGCCACTCCCTTCTATCGCAAGCAGTTCCCGCACGTTACGCGAGAAACGCAGCCAAGGACCCGACGCCAATGAGGCTGAGCAGAGCAAATACGAGCATGAGAACGATCGCCGAACGCCGCTGGGCACGCTGTCCAACCGTGAAGCCCCAGGTGATCAAGCCCGCCCACAGTCCGTTGGAAAAATGAAAAGCAGTCGAGATGACGCCGAGAACATAAAAGCTGAAGATCCACGGACTGGACACATGCTGCGCGACTGCCTGAAAGTTCACCTCGGTGCCAAACACGAGCGCTTGCACGCGAATTGCCCAGAGGTGATAGACGACGAAAACCAGCGTGACGATCCCGCTCAGTCGCTGCAGAAAGAACCGCCAGTTATGCTGATAGCCGTAGCTGCCGACGTTGTGTCGGGACAAAAATGCGAGAGACAGGCCGTAAATGGCGTGATATAGCAATGGAATGAAAATAAGCACAACCTCCAGCACCGCCACAAACGGAATGCCTTGCAGCGTTGCGACTTGCCGATTATACGCAGCTGCGCCATGCATGGCGACTGCGTTCGAATACAAATGCTCCAGCAAAAAAGCGCCGAGCGGAACGATTCCCGTCAATGAATGCAGACGGGCGAGGATAAATCGCTTCGGTAACGCAAATCTTGCCTCCATAACCTTCACCCCGAGCTTCCTCTGGATAGAAAAACTAGGCGTATCGCCTGGTAGAATCGCGAAATTACTTTTCCGAAAAGATTAGAAAACTTGGCTACGCCAAGCCTTTCGGCGTAGCCTTAGTTGCGCTTATGTCGATAAGAATTTTTATAAATTCTTATCGACTAAAAAATACAGACATGTCGGCGAGCCGTTCCAGATCCGCTGTCACCGCGAGATAATGGTTCGTTTGCGCAGCAGGCAAAGCACCGGTCAGCAGCTTGAACTTCTCGATCAATTCCTGCCTGGTCACCGGATTTTCCACATCCCCTCGCGGATAGTCAGCGTGCCGCGTGAGCGTATCCCCATCTGTTTTGACTACCTCTAGCGTGGCCGCCCACTTATGCGGGTAGGCCGCATCGATGTCGGGACTGACACTCACCTCTATGCGCTTCATCAAGTCGCGCACGGCAGGATCCCATAGACTGTCTTCGGAAAACTCCGCCAGCCCGGCCCTCCCTTTGACAAAAGCCAGTGCCGTGCAAAATTGCAGGCTGAATTTGGCGGCATAGACGGAATCGGGCTGCGGGTTATCTGTAATGTGCAAGGCGACCTGATACGTTTTGACATGAATCCGCTCGATTTCTTGCGGGTCCAGGTCAAAGTCGCGAAGCAGTTCCAGCACCAGATCGATCGCATGATGGGTATGCCGGCAGGACGCGTGGACTTTAAACGAATTTTCCGTAATTTTATAGCGTTCGCCCAGCCCCGCCGTAATCCTCGTCTCGTCGTATTCTTTGGCCATCGCTTTAAAAAAGCCGCGCTCTCCTTCGAGAATTTTGCTCGCCCCGGTAAATCCTTTTTCTGCGAGCAGTGCCGAAAGGATACCGTTCATCGCCGCTTTTCCCGGGTGCAGATGCTTGGACATCGCCCCGTCTGCGATAAACTCCCATAATCCGGCTGCTTGTGTACCGGCGCTGCCCAAGGCGTGGACGATTTGCGCTTCCGACAGACCCAGCAGCTTGCAGGCCGCAGCGGCTGCGCCGAAGGTTCCGCAGGTAGCCGTATTGTGCCAGTAGTAGTAATGCGACGGCGTAACTGCTTCCCCGATCCGGTAGCACACCTCGTAACCCGCGACAATCGCCGCGATCAGCTCGCTTCCGCTGCACTGCTTCCATTCCGCAACAGCGAGTGCAGCAGGGATGACGACGGTTCCGGCATGAATGATCGACGCTTTATGTATGTCGTCCAGCTCGACGATATGGCTCGCTGCTCCATTCAGCAATGCCGCGTTGACGACAGACGATCTGCCGCCGCAAATCAGCGTCGATTGCCCATGGCCGCCCAGCTCGCCAACCAGCTCAGCGATCATTTGAATGGCTGGCTTCTGTATGCCGGCGAATGCCGAGCCCAGCCAATCGAGGACGCACAGCTTGGCAAATTCGACGACTTCCCGCGGCAGCTGTTCATCGTCCAAATCCACGATGTAACGGGCTAATGCCTGGCTAGCTTTCATTCTTTTCACCTCGAGTTGCTATATTTTGGTAAATCTGCACTGTCGCCATCGTATGTTACGCTTTCCTTCGTTCCATTGACCGTGCGGTATCCAGCGTTTTTCTCGCCCGCTCGACGACAGGCAAATCAATCATTTTTCCATCGAGCAAAATGACGCCCCCTCCCGCTGCCACAGATTGCTCATACGCGGCGATCACGCTTTCCGCTTCCGCGCGTTCCTCACTCGTGGGGGCAAAGGCATCGTGAACCGGGGCGATCTGCTTGGGATGAATGATCAGCTTGCCTTGGAAACCAAGCTGTCTGGCCAAGCGCGTCTCTTCTGTCAGCCCAGCGCTGTCGTGAACGTCGAGGAAGACGGAGTCAATCGGCGGCTCCAGGCCGGCTGCCCGCGAGGCGACGACCAGATGCGATCGGGCGTAAAGCAGCTCGTGTCCTTGCTTCGTCAACGTCGCTCGGATGTCCAAGGCATAATCGACGGAGCCGAACAGCAGTCGCCTGATCCGCTTGCTTGCTTTAGCCAGCTCATAGGCGTGGTACAGGCCGCGGGCCGTTTCAATTAAGGGAACGATTTCAATCGGCGGCTGCCGCGTGCCTGCGTCTGCTTCCCACTGATCGAGCAAATGCTCCAGTACATAGACGTGTTCATTTTCCTCCACTTTTGGCAGCACTACGCCAGTGATCCCGAGCTTGGCAACTGCCTCGACATCATCGCGAAAAAACGGTGTGTCAGGTGGATTCACACGGACAAAATAGTGCGGTTCGTTTGCTCGCTCGTTTGCCCCGTGTCGCCGAATGGCTTGGGCAAGCAGTGCCGCTTTGACCCGTTCACGCGCCACCTCTTTCTCTTGCACTGCCACTGCATCCTCCAAATCAAAGAGAATCACGTCAGCGTCCAACTGACCAGCTTTGGCGATTTTCTTCTCTTCTGATCCGGGAATAAACAACCAGGTACGGTATAATGCCATTCGCTCTCCCCCTCTAACCACGATGCTGCTCATTTAGATGACCCCTTCGCTCTCCCACTTCTCGACTACATCAGGAGAAAAGCCGATTTCCGCGAGAATTTGCCTGTTGTGCTGCCCGAGCGAAGGGATCGCTTTCATGACGGGCTGCAGCCCTTTCACGGTCAGCGGCGGCAGCAGTGCCGGAAT
>CAMIVR010000204.1 GCA_946402065.1 uncultured Brevibacillus sp.
ACAGCTTTATAGACCAACTCTACGGTTGAATAAGCTTCTTCGGAATTTTGGTCGGCGTGCCGTTTTTGGAGCGGAGCCGGACAGTATTTGCTTCCTTGCAAAAGCCGCAACGAACGGAGCCGATTCCTCTTTTCTCTCTCCCACCACATCCCCCCGGGACAAGGTCTTTTCCTATTTGACATTAATCTGCCGGACGTACTCATCAGGAGTCGTGCCGATGAGTGCCTTGAAGTCCTTGATAAAATGCGATTGATCGTAGTAGCCGAGGTCGAGCGACAGGCGCAGCAGATCGCTGCTGTGACCATGATCCATCGCCTCCGCCGCATTTTGCAGCCGATACAGTTTGATCACCCACTTGGGACTGACGCCGACGTATTGATCGAACAGGCGCTGCAGCTTTCTGATGTTGAGCGAGAACAGCTTGCAGATTTGTTCGACACGGGTAATTGCCCGATCGGCAAGTATCCGTTCAACGATCTGATTGATCAGGATGATATTGTCATCTCGTTGCGGCAGCCGCCGGGAAAGCAGACGCTCTGCGATTTCAACCATTTGCCCCTCGTCCGTTTGCGTCAGGATGCTGCTCTCCAGCGTTAGCGCATCAACGCCAAAAACATCGTGCACGTGCACCGGCTGTTCGGCCAATTCGGATATGGGGCGTTGAACAAATGGATAGTATCCGCCAGGCTTGAACTTTGCCCCGAATACACAGCCTTTCCCTTGAAGCAGGTAGGAGTACTTCGCCTTTGTCGGCGCGTAGACAAATGTTTTGCCTTTCTCGACGACGAGATTGGCGCAAGGATTGGGGACAATTTCTTGCCTGTACGGCTCCTGGCCGGTTATATCCCAACTGACGATCCAGAAATGCTTGACGAAAAATCCGAGCTCACCGGAAGGGACGTGTCGGGTGAGCCGAAATTTCCGGGCGCCATGGTTTGCATGCAGGATGCCCATGCTTGGTTTGGGCAGATGGTGCGGGCTCATACGTGTGTCACCTCTTTTTCACTTATGGCAAATGCGAGCACAAGCCGCTCTTGCCGAACCATTTGCACACGTGGATCTTTCGCGCATTGCCGCGTTTTTGCAATAACCTGTCCGCATGTGTGGCTATACTCTTCCATAGTACCATGTTTCTTTCGCGTCTCCACAGCCGGTTTTTGCGGCGAGTGCGAGCGCATTTCGGTCGATAGCGGAGGAGTGAACAGCCGTGGAATTGAGATATGAAATGTATATTGGCGCACAAGCCAGAGCCAGGTGAAATGCTAAGCTTTATCGAGCATCCCGGTCCGTCATACAACCCCAATCACGCCGAGCTTGGGTCGCGTGTAACGTTCGCACTTGAGCAGGCTGGAGCATGCGCCAAGCTGACGCTCGTAAACGACCAGTGGACAGCGAACCATCCATCGCGGGAAAATGCAAAAAGCCACTGGTGGATAATCCTGAGCAGCATCAAAACGTACGCGGAAACAGGCAAAACACTGGATTTTGGCAGGTAAGCGAAGAAGGGAATGGGCCTGTTCACAAGGCACATTCCCTTCTTCATACTTTCAGAACTGCACAAAATCGCATCAGGTGATAGTGAAATTGGCTCCGTAAAAGAACAAGCCAGATTTTCTCGCGACACGTTGGGAGGCAAGATTCTCCCACGCTGTGCTGTACAACGGCAAAGCCCCAGCCTTCCGCACCGCTTTTGCCCATCCGGCAACGACCGCCGCGGCATATCCCCTTCCGCGAAATGCGTCCAAGGTCTCAAGTCCGGCTTCATGCGCCGCAGATGTGATGCGAACGCTGCGGCAGATCGAAACAGCCCGGTTGTCTTGTACGAGCGCGATACAGGGTTGCGCGTAGTCGATTTCCGATCTCAGCCATTCGAAATCGCCCTGAAGGAATTCCGCCATGTTGTCCCGGGTGATGCCGACCACCTGCATCGTCGGCGCGGCCTCGTCAGGGACGAGAAAACACGGTCCCATCGTAAACCGCTCTCCTTGAAGCAGGTCCATGTACGCTGTGAAATGCTTCGGCTTCGTCCGGAAAATCTCCACGCTCGGTTCGTCAGCACACAGCTCGGCCAATTGCGCGATCAGCTCCTCTGGCACATCATGCCGAAATCGACAGAGCGTCGTTCCCGCTACAGTCCGTCCGAGGAAAAACCGGGGCGCGGGTGCCTCTCCGGGCCAGGGCTCGTTAACCGCAACCAGCCGCATGTTCTCGTCATGCGTAAACAGCGCTTCAGCATGGAACGCCATCAGGTCATGGGCGGTTGGTTCGTTTTTTCTCTGATCATTCACGCTTTGATCCGCTCCCCTCTCGAAAAATCGTGGCTGCTAGCGTCAATCGTATCAGAAATATCCAAACATTACCAAAGAAATTTTGCCAATCAGAACATTCTGGTCGTAAGCTTAAAAACCCGAAGCCAGTCTAACCGGTACAACTAGCATCCCGCTCCACCAGTGGCGAACGGCGGCGTAAAAGGCGGACACTGTTTCCACGTGGCCGATCTTCGCGTCATCGTTCATTGGCAGTGAAGCGGGATGTTTTCAAGACGTGGTCGCAATTCAGACATGACGGTGCTCGTCTATGAGCTTACTTTTTCTTTCCGTCGACTGATGCCCATTTATAGCTGAAGTCAGCACCGAACGGATGGGCGGCAATGCCTTTGACGTACGGCTTCGCCAAATTGGCCGATCCGACCTGGTAGACCGGGGCGATGACCACATCGTCGAGGATGAGTTTTTCCGCGTCCAGCATCAACTGCCAGCGCTCTTTTACGTCTGCCGTTGACTTGGCCTTTTTTACCAGCTCATCCAGCTTTGGATTGGCGTAGTTGGACTGGTTGTACGGACCGTCCGACACGAACAGATCGATGTAGGTCATCGGATCCTGATAGTCAGGCGTCCAGCCGCCGTAATCGAGGTCGAAAGCGACTTTTTCCTCCAGTGCCAGCTTTTGCTTGTTGGGCTGCATGTTAATCGTCAGGGTCAGGCCGGGCAGGTTCTTTTCCAGCTGGTTCTTGATGTACTCTGTGATTCGCTTCGTCTTGTCGTTGTCATAGGTTAAATAATTCAGGTTGATGCTCGTCGTCTTCAGCTCCTCCAGACCCTTTTTCCAATATTCCTGCGCCTTGGCAATATCGGTCTTGTTAAAATCGCCGTTCGACTCGCGGAAGTCTTTTCCGTCAGGGCCGGAAGCGAGCCCCTTGGGAACGAGGAAATAGGCGGGAATCGAGCCGTTGTTGAGGATGACGTTGACCAGACCTTCCTTGTCCCAGGCCATATCGATCGCTTTGCGGATGTTCAGGTTGCTCAGGTATTTGTTTTTGTGGTTGATGCGGAAGAAGTAGTCGTTGGGCTGCAGCGTCGTACTGAATTCGGGGCTACTTTTGTACTGGTCGATGTAGTCGGAGGAGAGCTTGTCGACAAAGTCGAGCTCGCCTGCTTCGTACAGGTTCACCAGCGTGCCGATTTCCTTGACCACCTTGGCGTTGATTTGGTCCAGCTTGACGGAAGCCTTGTCCCAGTACGCAGCGTTTTTCTTTAGCGTGAACCCCTGATCGTGCTGCCAGGCGGCCATCACGAACGGTCCGTTGTAGATCATCGTATCCGCTTCCAGGGCGTATTTGTCGCCCTGCGATGTGACGTACGCTTCGTTTTGGGGGAAGAACGGCGCATATGTAGTGAGGCCGAGGAAGTAGGGTACGGGTTGCTCCAGCTCTACCTTGAAGGTGTAATCGTCGACCGCCGAGATGCCCAGTTGGTCGATCTGCTTGAACAGCGGATCGTTCTTGTCCTGGATTTTGGCCGCGTTTTTAATGTCGAGCAGCAGATAGGAGTAGATTCCCTGTGTATCGGGATTGATCGATTTTCTCCAGGCAAAGTCGAAGTCGTGTGCAGTGACCGGCGTGCCGTTGCTCCATTTGGCGTCTTTGCGCAGATGGAAAGTATACGTTTTGCCGTCTTCGCTCAAATCGTACGACTCCGCCATCCCTGGCACCGGAGAGCTGTCCTGGCCGACCCGGTACAAGCCTTCAAAGACGCTGTTTTGAATTCGCGCGGCAAATACGTCGATGCTGCCCAGGGTGTTCATCGTCGGGATTTCTTCAGGTGCGTGAATATTCAGCACTTGTAGCTCTGGCTGTGCTGCCGGTTCGGTCGATGTCGCGGCAGCCGGAGCCTGCGGCGTCGTTTCTGCTGGTGCTGGCGCGCTCGAGTTTTTGCTGCCGTAACAGCCGCCGAGCAGCATACTCACAGCGAGCAGCGAAGGAAGTAATGGTGATGCCATGCGTACTTTCACTGAAATTGCCCCCCTTGTATTCTTTTTGAAAAACGAGCATGTAAGTAGGCGATGCCCTCCTTAGGCAAGCTTTGGACAGTTACAAGTGCAAAGGCCGTGCCAATTCCGGCAGAAGGAGGACGGGACCGCTCCGTTGAGACGATCTGCCTTTTGACAGGTGTCGGTTCCTATGTATAAAAAATTTGACATTTTCAGAAAACAAATGTAAAAACGTTTAGATGATTGGACAAGCCTCGCGACGAGAGCGGTTGGAACGAAATTTGCAAAAATATTTTTTGCAGAGACGAAGAGGAGGAATGACTGATGGACAGAGTGAGCAAGCTGCGAGCGCATATGGAGCAGCTCGGTGTGGATGGCATGCTGATCACCAATGCGCAGAACCGCAGGTATTTGACGGGTTTTACGGGAACGGCAGGCGTCGTGCTGGTGACGAAGACACAAGCGAAGCTGCTGGTCGATTACCGCTATGTGGAGCAGGCACGCCAGCAGGCAGAAGGGTATGAGGTCGAGCTGATGCCACGGGTGCAATCGCTGCCCGTCGAAGTGAGCGAGCATATCAACGCCGCGGGAATCGCTGCAGTGGGGTTTGAGCAAGAGCACTTGTCCTACAGTCTGTACAACCAGTTTCAGCTGCACAGCCAGGCTGAACTCGTACCCACGTCTGGGGTGATCGAGACGTTCCGGATGATCAAGTCAGCCGAAGAAATCCGGCTCATCGAGACGGCGGCAGAGATTGCCGACGCTGCCTTTACGCACATTCTCGGATATATCCGCCCGGGCATCACCGAGCTGGAGGTATCCAACGAGCTGGAATTTGTCATGCGCAAACACGGGGCGACGTCGTCGGCCTACGATACGATTGTCGCGTCCGGCTATCGCGCGGCACTGCCTCACGGTGTCGCCAGCAAGAAGCAGATCGAACGCGGCGAGATGATCACGATGGATTTCGGTGCATTGTATCAGGGCTACCGCTCGGATTTGACCCGCACGATAGCCGTAGGCGAACCGCCGGAAGAGCTGAAAAACATATACGCGATCGTCCTGGCGTCCCTGGAGCGGGCACTCGCCGGAATCAAGCCGGGCATCAGCGGGCGCGATGCTGATGCGCTGGCGCGAGACTACATCGCGGAAAAAGGCTACGCAGCTTATGCCGGTCAGGGGCTTGGCCATGGCGTAGGCCTGGACATTCACGAGGAGCCGTTCATGTCGGCGCGGTGCGATAAAATCATCCAGCCGGGAATGCTGTTGACAGTTGAGCCAGGAATTTATCTGCCAAATACAGGTGGTGTCCGCATAGAAGATGATATAATCGTTACAGAAGACGGCAACCAGGTCCTCACCCATTCAGCCAAAGAGCTGATCATTTTGTGAAAGCTTGAACAAAACCAAGGACACTAAAGAAAGGCGTGTAGATGATGAGCAATTTGTACGAGACAAGACTGGAGCGCTTGCGTGCGTTTTTGAGCGAGCAAAAAATCGAGCTGGCAATGATTACATACCCGATCAACGTCTACTACTTTACCGGCTTTATGACCAACCCGCATGAGCGGTTTTTGGCGTTGGTGGTCGATAGCCGTGCGGACAAGGTTCGCCTGTTTGTCCCATCGCTTGACGTCGAGGCAGCACAGGCAGCGACAAGCGGCTGTGCGATTATTCCGGTTTCCGATACGGACAATCCGTACCACGTGTTCCGCGACGAAGTGGGCGCGAACGTGCAAGCGCTTGGCGTGGAGAAAAAAGCGGTCAGCTTCTACAAGTACGAACGTCTGGCAGAAGTGCTTCCGGAAGCGCGGTTTGTTGACATCGAAGGGTACATTATGGGCCAGCGCCTGAATAAATCGCCTGAAGACATTCGTAAGGTGCGCCGGGCCGTCGAACTGAGCGAGCAGGTACTGGAAATTGTGCTTGGCAAAGTAAAGGCGGGCGTGACTGAACTGGAACTGGTTGCCGAAATGGAATACCAGATGAAAGTAATGGGTGCGGATCGGCCGTCGTTTGAACCGCTGATTCTCTCCGGTGCCAATTCGGCGCTGCCGCATGGCTATCCAAGCAAAAAGCAGATCGAACCAAACGAATTTCTGCTGTTTGACTACGGCGTGTTCGTCGATGGCTTCTGCTCTGACATCACCCGTACATTCCTCGTCGGGGAAGGGACGGCTGAGCAGGAGAAAGTGTACAACACGGTTTTGCAGGCAAATCTGGCGGCAATCGCTGCGATCAAGGTTGGCGATCCGCTCGGCAAGCTTGATCGGGCAGCACGCAGCGTGATTGAAGAAGCTGGCTATGGCCCGTATTTCAATCATCGTGTGGGACACGGGTTGGGATTGGAAGTTCATGAGGACCCGTCGATTCACGGCAATAACGAGGGTAGCATGCAAACAGGGATGCTGTTTACTATCGAGCCAGGCATTTACTTGCCTGAGGCAGGCGGCGTACGCATCGAGGACAACATCTACATCGGAGAAGCGGGAGATGCCCAGGTACTGACGACGTTCCCCAAAGAGCTGCGTCGAATCGGCTAACCCGGACACATTGCAGAGGCGGCAAAGGCCGTAGCAGCATTACGAAAATACTGCTCCCCATGAGCAGCAATCGAGTGAATTGCCAATCATGGGGGCAGCGTATTCTAGCAAAACGTGATGGTTATAAGCACTACCAAATGGCCTCAAAATCCTGGATCAATATCTCTGGCAGCAACATGATTTTTTGCGGGTGCCTTCGCATGAGCAGGAGCTGCAGAAGCCGGGATAATAAAAGAAAGCGTGAGTAAAGCGGCGAGCAATACACTTGCAAGTTTCTTCATCGTATATCCCTCCATTTAACAGGTTATGCCTAATTATTGCATAATTTCTCAATTTTTTCCAGATAATCTACCGAAATATTTTCTTTGCTAAGGCGGAAGGCTGCCAGCATCAAGCCGATACAACTGTTCATCTCCTTGTAATCCCCCAACTGCTGATAGTAGGATGCGCTCTCAAGCATGCTGTCCAAACCCGTTTGCATAGAGTTGTTTTCCAGCTCGAATTTCCCTTTTTGCTTGTAGTACAAGGCAGTGTGCTCGATCTTTTTCGGCGTATTCAGCAGCTGCGGCAAAAACGTCTGTTCTGCGAGAATGAGCTCTCGCACGAGGTCGCTTTCCCCGTTCAGCAAAAGCACCTCCATGAGATCAGTCGCGATCGCGATGCGGTCTTCATGTGCAGCTTCGGCGAGACAAACCTTGAACTCCTCAACCGCCTTCGCATAGTGCTGCTTTTTGGCATAGAGCTGGGCGCGGAGATACCTGGCATGATTTTCTTCCTTGAACGGATTGTTCTCGTACTCTTTCAGGAAAAGCTCGGAGATAATGCATTCGCCGAGATTCAAATAGGCGTTGGTGATCGCCAGCAATACGGAGGCTTTCAATTCGCTCTCGGTCGTGTCTTCCTTGATTCCTTTGCGGCAGTGTTCAATCGCTTCATCGAAAAATTTGAGGGCATATGCGTGCAGACCTAGCCGGTAGTACGTCAAGACGCGTTCTTCCGGCTGCAAATACTCGAGGAAAAACAGCAGCTCCTTGCCTTTTTGATACGTCTCTTCCAGCCGGGAGAAATCGTAGCGTTCGATCAGATAGCGCTCAAACAAGCTTTTTACGTAGTAGAAAGGAATTCCAGAACGCCGCGTATAATCGATCATCACATTGTAGAGCGTGAGCCTGATTTCCTGCTGCTCCGTCGCTTTGGCGATTTGCAGCAAGTAATCAAGCACGATCACGTTATTGCTTTTGGCGCTTTCCAGAAACTTGGTGGCCGTTAACCGGACGAGATTTTTATTTTCATGTGAAATCGATTCTGCCAACAGGGCTTTGAACGTCTCAGTCTGATGTGTGAATGCGAGGTAAAACAAAATGACCTGTTCATAGGGAATCTTCAATGCCGATGCAATTGTACGAGCAGTGGAGAATCGAGGCTGCCTGGTTTCTCCGGATTCAATGCGTGCTAAAATACTTCGACTTACACCTGATTGTTCAGCTAACTCGTTTAATGAAAGATTCTCTTGATGGCGATGGGCTCTAACAATCTCTCCAAATAGCATCAGCATCCTCCTAAACAATGGGGAAATACATAGATTTCGAAAAAATTCTACCCTAAAAATATATTTTTGTAAATATTTGTTAATTTATGTCTGTTCGTCGTAGAATCGTATGTAAAGAATAATATACAGAAACAGGAAAAAACTGTACAGCAAATAAGACAGTTAGCCAAACATTGAAGAGCTTGAAACGTTGTATTATACAATATTAGTAATTTGGTACAAATTTTGCAACCAAACGAAGCAAAGGGGGTAACCTCTTAGACTATATAAAAACGGAGGTTTGCGATGAAAACATGGTGGGGTAAAGGAGCAGTTATCTTGATTTTGCTCACGCTTGTCCTGAGCGGGTGCGCGAGCGGTGGACAGCAATCGTCAGGCGCAGATGCCAACGGTGACATTCTGATCGGCTTTCTTGGGCCGGTGACTGGCAATAACGCGACGGACGGCAAAGACATGCTGAACGCGATTGACATGGCGGTGAAAAAAATCAATGATGCAGGCGGGATTAACGGGCGCAAGCTGAAAGTAGAATCGGCCGACGACGGCTGTGATCCGCAAATGGCGACCACTGCGGCCAATAAACTGGTCTCGCAAAACGTCGTCGCGGTCGTCGGGGGATATTGCTCAGGCTCGACCTTGCCGGCTTCAGGGGTGCTGAAAAATGCCAATATTCCGATGATTGTCACTGCGGCCAATTCCTCGAAGCTGCCGGAGCAGGGCTATGACACGCTCTTTTTGATTAACGGCCTCGTACCGGATCAGGCGCAAAAAGCGATCGAGTACCTGATCGGCAAGAACGCGAAGAATATCGCGCTCGTTCACGACAACTCTGCCTATGCCAAGGACCTGGCCGATTCGGCAAAAAGCGTCATTGAAAAGCAGGGTGGCACGGTCGCTGCCTATGAAGCGATCAACCCGGAGGAAAAAGACTTCGGCGCCCTGGCGACCAAGCTCAAAGGGATCAAGCCCGATGCTACGTTCTTTACCGGCTATTACGCCGCAGCGGGGCTGATGGTCAAACAGTTCAAGCAAAAAGACGTTCCCGGCCTGTTCATCGTCGGCGATGGCAGCTTCAGCGA
>CAMIVR010000205.1 GCA_946402065.1 uncultured Brevibacillus sp.
GTATACCACTTATTCGGAGGGGAAAGAGGCGATTCATCCCCCACCTACGAAAAAATTTCGTGGAGGTGGGGGTCTTCTCGCAAGTCATGATAAAATTAACAAAGAACTGGTATTATTTTTACAAAGAACGGTAGTCAATTTACACAAAACTATTTACACTGAATGTAACAAGAAAAGTACAAAACAAAAGAAAAAGGAAGTAGTACCAAAAGGAAAACCACAAACCAAGGGAGTGAGTAATCGTATGAAGCGTAGCAGCGGCAGCATGCAAAAAATCTTGAGCGGCTTTTTGGTTACAGCAATGATGTTGGGGATCACCGCCTGTGGCAATTCGAATCAGGCTGCATCCGGAACGGGCGGGCAATCGAATGAGCATCCGCAACCAAGCGCACCGACCAGTGTAGAGGAGCTGGAGAAGCTGGCCAAACAGGAAGGCACCGTGGTCAGCGTCGGCATGCCCGACTCCTGGGCCAACTGGAAAGACACCTGGAACGATCTGTCCAGCAAGTACGGTTTGAAGCACACGGATACAGACATGTCCAGTGCTGAAGAGCTGGCGAAATTCGATGCGGAAAAGAACAAACCGACCGCAGACATCGGTGACGTCGGAATCGCTTTTGGCCCGGTAGCTGTGGAAAAAGGCGTGGCGCAGCCGTATAAAACGTCGTACTGGGATGAAATTCCCAATTGGGCAAAAGACGATCAAGGAAACTGGATTGTCGGTTATCAGGGAACGATCTCTGTCATAACCAACAAAGAACTGATCAAAAACCCGCCGAAATCGTGGGAAGACATTAAAAATGGCGATTACAAGGTAGCGATCGGGGACGTGATCAAAGCGGCCCAGGCGCAAATGGTCGTACTGGCTTGTGCGATTGCTCATGGCGGCGATGAGAAAAACATTCAGCCGGGCATTGACTTCTTTGCCGATCTCGCCAAAAAAGGCAGACTTTCGCTGAGTGAAGTGAAAGTTGCGAATATTGAAAAAGGTGAAGTGCCGCTTGCCATGCTGTGGGATTTCAATGCGCTGGGCTATCGCGATCAAATCGATCCGAAGCGCTTTGAAGTGTCGATTCCGAGCGAGGGCAGCGTCGTCAGCGGCTATGCCACGATCATCAACAAGTACGCGCCACACCCGAATGCGGCAAAATTGGCCCGAGAGTACATCCTCAGCGATGCAGGCCAAATCAATCTGGCCAAAGGGTATGCCCGGCCGATTCGCGAAAGCGTGAAGCTGCCGGACGATGTAGCCAGCAAGCTGATCCCGAAAGAGCAGTATAAAAATGCCAAACCGATCAACAACTACAAGGATTGGGAGGAAACCGTAAAGAAGCTTCCTCAGCTCTGGCAGGAACAAGTCCTGGTCAACGTCCAATAATCAGGAGGGCGTGTGCATATGTCAAATAAAGTGATTATGGTGGTCATCGACGGCCTGCAATACGACGTGGCTTGTACGCAAATGGGCTTTTTAAATCACTTGGTGGAAACAAACCGGGCAGCGCGACTGTTGGTCAAATCCGAGCTGCCCAGCCTGTCCCGGCCGCTGTACGAGGTGCTGCTGACCGGAACGCCGAGCTCAATCAACCGCATCACGTCCAATCAGGCTGTACAGCTTTCAATGCAGAAAAGCTTGTTTCACCTGACGAAAGAACACGGCATGCGCAATGCGTGCGCGGCGTACTACTGGGTGAGCGAGCTGTACAACCGCTGTCCCTTTCATTACGTATCCGATCGCCAGCAAGCGGATGAGAGCAAGCCGATTCAATACGGCAGCTTTTACTTCGATGACGCCTATCCCGACTCCCATTTGATCCTGGATGGGGAAGTGCTGCGGCAGAGGTACCAGCCCGACTTTCTCTACATCCATCCGATGGGGATCGATCACGCCGGCCATTTGTTTGGCGCTAACTCCAAGCAGTACCGCGGCAAGGCGATCGAGATGGATTCGATCCTGGCCAGCCTCTTGCCCATCTGGATCGATGAGGGCTACCAAATCATCATTACGTCTGACCACGGAATGAATCAGGACGGACAACATGGCGGAACCGGGGCAGAAGAGCGGAACGTTCCGTTCTACGCTATCGGCTCAGCCTTTCTGTCAGGCGTCTACGAGCAGGAAATGCCCCAGTTGGCCGTGGCTCCGCTCATTTGCAAAGTTCTCGGAATCCCTCCCGCTGAAGCGATGATTGCGTATTCCTATCCATTTTTGGCGCAATGACAAACCTGCTGCCGAGCATGTCCCCCCGTACCCCGTGGGGGGCATCTGCTTGGCTCGGCTTTGCGGTGATTTTTTCGTTTGAAATAAAGGGGGGATAATATTTGCAGAAATCATTTCGCAAAAAATACAGTCTGGTCGGTTTTCTCGTGCCATTTTTGCTGTTAGCCGTTGGATTCATGGTGATTCCGCTGCTCGGCATGGTGGCGAGCAGCTTTCGCGGCGATGAAGGCCAGGGCTGGACACTTGCACAATATATAACGGCACTCGGTACGAAACTGTATTTGGTGGCATTGAAAAACAGCTTGCTCATCTCGCTTTTTTCCAGCCTTGCCGCCATAATCGTTGCGCTGTTTGCGGCGTATTCGATCACGCGGTTTTCCGTGCGGACAAGAGAACTTATCCTGATGTTTTCGAATATGACGGCCAATTTTGCCGGCGTTCCGCTCGCGTTCGCCTACATTATTTTACTTGGCGGCAATGGCCTGTTTACGCTATTGTTCCAGCAGCTCGGCTGGGAAGTGCTCTCGTCGTTCAATCTGTACAGCTGGGGCGGACTGGCATTCGTCTATTTTTATTTTCAGTTGCCGCTCGCTATCCTGCTGCTGTATCCTACCTATTTTGGCATCCATGAGCATTGGCGTGAGGCGGCCACGCTGCTCGGCGCCTCGACGGCCCAGTTTTGGCGGCACATTGGCGTGCCTGTCATTTTCCCCGGGATTGTTGGTACGTTCAGCATTCTCTTTGCCAATTCCATGGGGGCGTATGCGACGGCTTATGCGTTGTTAGGCAGCAATTACAATCTGCTGTCCATCCGGATCGGCTCGCTGGTGGCGGGAGATATTTTTGCCAGACCGGAGCTGGCCAGTGCCCTGGCAGTCATTCTGGCCTTGACGATGTTCGCCTCGATCTGGCTTAATGAAGCCATGATGAAACGGGTCAGGAGGGATATGCGGTGAAGCGACGCAATCTCGTGCACGTGACCATCATTACGCTGGTCATGCTGTATTTGTTCCTGCCCCTCTTGGCCACGTTTCTGTATTCG
Organism: uncultured Brevibacillus sp.; assembly: GCA_946402065.1. Classification (GTDB taxonomy): domain Bacteria; phylum Bacillota; class Bacilli; order Brevibacillales; family Brevibacillaceae; genus Brevibacillus_D. The sequence continues at coordinate 3,261 of CAMIVR010000205.1, forward strand.
ATCGCGACGGACTGGTACCGTTCGGTTTTGCCTGAAGGGTATACGCTGGACTGGTACAGCCAGCTCTATTCAGATCCGCGTCTGTGGGAAGCGGTTGGCCGCACCATGACGATCTGTGTCGTGACGATTTTGGCCAGCGTCGTAACGATGATTCCGTCGATTTTCATCGTCACGGTGTATTTGCCGAAGTGGGAAAAGCTGTTTCAGGCGCTGGTCACCATGCCATATGCAATCCCCCCGGTAGTTCTGGCGGTTGGCTTGATCAAAATCTATTCGGACGGTCCGATCGTCCTGTCCGGAACGATCTGGATCGTCATCGGCGGATACTTTGTCACGATACTTCCGTACATGTACCAAGGGATTCGCAACAGCCTGAGGACCGTCGATGCAGTCAATCTCGTCGACGCTGCCGAGCTGCTTGGGGCGAGCAAGATGCAGGCGTTCTGGCGGGTGATTTTCCCCAATATCCTGCCCGGCATCATCGTTTCCACCTTGCTGTCGTTTTCGATTTTGTTCGGTGAATTCGTTCTGGCCAACCTGCTGATCGGCGGCCACTTCGAAGTGATTCAGGTCTACCTCGTTCGCCGGATGGAGGAGAACGGCCACATGTCCAGTGCGATTGTCGTGTCGTACTTTATTTTGATACTTATCCTGTCGTGGATCATTTTAAAAATGGGACGGCGAGAGAAGGAGGGCAGGTCATGAGCTACGTACACATCCAAAACGTCTCCAAGCGGTTTCAGGACACTCAGGTTTTGCACAATATTTCGCTGACGATCGAAAAAGGCGAATTGGTCACCCTGCTCGGTCCGAGCGGCTGTGGGAAAAGCACCCTGCTGCGGTGCATTGCCGGCCTGAACGATATTGCGGAAGGCGGCAAGATCTTCGTCGGCGACACGGACATCTCGCAATTGCCGCCAAAGCAGCGTGAGGTGGGCATGGTGTTTCAATCCTATGCGCTGTTTCCCAACATGTCGGTCTGGGATAACATCAGCTTTGGCCTGAAAATGAAAGGAGTGCCCAAGGCGGAGTACACGGCCAAAGTGGAAAACGTGATTGGCCTCGTCGATCTGGCCGGCCGAGAGCAGGCTTATCCGCATCAGCTCTCCGGCGGGCAGCAGCAGCGTGTCGCCCTGGCTCGTTCCTTGGTCGTGGAGCCTAAGGTGCTGCTGCTCGATGAACCGCTGAGTGCCCTGGATGCAAAAATCCGCAAAAACCTGCAGGTCGAGCTGCGCAAAATCCAGCAGGAGCTGTCGATTACGACGATTTTTGTCACGCATGATCAGGAAGAGGCTTTAACGATCTCGGATCGCGTGTTTATCATGAACAAAGGCAATCTGGTGCAATCGGGCACGCCAGCAGAAATTTACTCGACGCCGGCAAGTGAATTCGTCGCCCGGTTTATCGGCAATTTCAACGTGCTTGGAAACAACCAGCTCCGCATGCTGATCGGTTCTGCTCCACCTGCCGACAGCAGCTTTGCCATTCGCCCGGAAGTGATCCGGGTGATGCCGGAAGCAGCTGACCATCAGTCGCGAGAGGAGGGATGGCTCGTGAAGGGCACGATCCAAAGTGTTACGCTCAAAGGGAACGTTCTGCGCTACCAGATCGATGTCAATGGCGTAGGCTTGCAGGTTGACGTGTTGAACACGGCTGAGATGAGCTGGCTAAAGGCATTGACGCCGGTCAAGCTGTGGATACCCCGAAACGAGTGTATCCCGATTCAGGAAGGGGAATAGCTGTTGTCACTATTATCCGAGGAACGAAAAAATTACATTCTCGAGCAATTGCATCAATTCAACAAGGTCAAAGTCGTTTCATTGGCCAGGCATCTGCAGGTTTCCAACGAGACGATTCGCCGGGACCTGGACGTATTGGAGAAGCAGGGCTTCCTCAAACGGGTTTACGGGGGAGCAGTGCGGCGATTGTATCCGGCGGGAGAGCCGCCCTACCAGCAGCGGCAGGATCTCAATCACGAGGCGAAGCGGATGATTGGCGAAATGGCCGCCGGGCTGCTTCAGGACGGCGATACGCTCGTCATCGACACAGGTACGACGGTTTTGGAAATGGCGCGGGCGATACGGGATAAGAAGCGGCTGACGATTTTGACGAATTCTCTGCCGGTTGCGTCGCTGTTGCTCGAGTCGATCAACCACCAGCTTTTTACCGGAAAAGTCATTCTGCTTGGCGGGGAGCTTAACCCGGAGCAGCAGTCCTCTAGCGGCGTGCTCTGCGAGGAGATGCTGACGAAGTTTCACATAGACAAAGCGTTTATTTCTGTCGGCGGCGTATCTTTGACGACGGGCATCAGCGATTACGACGTGAATGAATCGATGATGTCCAAAGTAATGATATCCGTCTCCAAAGAAGTGATTGTCCTGGCTGACCAGAACAAAATGGGCGTGCAAGCTTTTTGCCAGATCGCTCCCCTCGACGCGGTGGACGTCCTCATCTCTGATTTTCCCGAGCCAGCGTCGTGGAGCGGGGAGCTGGAGGCCAAGGGAATTACGTGGATTCTCGCCCAGCGGGAGGGAGGAAAATGAAAGTCGATTTTCATGTCCATCTGGAAGAAGGGCCGTACTCCCTGCGCTGGCTGCAGCGTACTGCGGACGCCTTGCTCCAGTTTCACCGGCTGGATCAGCCGAGACATACGAAAGCGTGGCTGGATGACGCTTTCCACTTGCTCTCCAGGCGGGTTTCCCAGGGCGCTTTTTCCACCGCATGGCTTGATTTGTACCGCGAGCAGGCGAAGCGACGCGGTCTGCAGGAAGTCGGCATCGTCGACCATCTGTATCGTTTCCGGGAATGCAAAGGGTATTACGAAAAGCATATGCTGCGCGGAGAGGATCAGCTCGGCCGATTGCAGGCGGTGTGGCTGGATCAGGTGTGCATGGCTTCCCTTGAAGAGTACGTGTCGTTTATTCAGGCCGAGCAAGCGCGCTGGGCTGCGGACGGGATTCAGCTGAGGCTGGGCATCGAGGCGGATTATTTCGAGGGTGGAGAAAACGAATTGGCCTCCATTCTTGGGCAATACGCGTGGGATCACGTCATTGGCTCCGTTCATTTCGTCGATGGCTGGGGCTTTGACAATCCGGATACCCTTGAGCGGTTCAAAGAAGTCCATTTGCCCGATTTGTACCGACGCTTTTTTCAGCTCGTCGAGCAGGCCATCGATTCCCGGTTGTTTGACATCGCAGCACATCTGGATAACCTGAAGGTGTTTGATTTCCGTCCGGATGAAGCGCTCTTGCAGCCGTACTACGAGCGGATTGCAGCCAGCCTGCAGCGCAACGACATGGCCACAGAAATCAATACAGGCCTGTATTACCGCTACCCGGTCAAGGAGGCGTGCCCGAGCTTCCGGTTTCTGAGCACGCTTCAGCGCTACGGGGTACCGATCACGACTTCATCCGATTCGCATTTCCCCGACCATCTCGGCCAGCATCTGGACTGGGCCAGAGACCAGTTAAGGCAGGCCGGATTCAGCAAAATCGTGCGCTTCGAGCAGCGCATTCGTAAAGAAGTCGATTTGGAATAAGCCGCACAAACAGGAACTACGGGTCTACTCTCACCAGCCCGAATCAGCCGATTGATCGCGCTGGTTTTTTCTTTTTTTGACAATGTGTAAACCTTCTGTAAAAATGAATATGTTTGATTCTATTGCAGGGGCTGATCGCAGTGAACCTCTTAACGGTGGAAAATGTAACGAAAAGCTTTGGAGAAAAGGTGCTGTTTGACGCCATTTCCTTTCATATAGCAGAGCAAGAGCGCATCGGACTGATCGGTGTCAACGGCACGGGGAAGTCCAGCCTGCTGCGAATCATCGCCGGGATTGATTCCGCCGACAGCGGCAAGATTACCCATGCCAATCACTTTCAAGCGGTCTATTTGCCGCAAAATCCCGAATTCGTCGAGCAGTCGACGGTGCTCGAGCAAGTGTTTTCCGGCGAATCCCCGCTGATGCAGGTGCTGCGGCAATACGAGACATGCGTGGCCGCCCTGGAGCAGGAGCCAGGCAACGAGCAGCTGCAAAAACGCATGTTTGCCCTGCAGCAGCAGATGGATGCGCTCGATGCCTGGGATGCGAATACGAATGCCAAGACCGTCTTGACCCGTCTGGGCATCAGCGAATTCGACAAACCCGTCGGCTTGCTCTCCGGCGGACAAAAAAAGCGCGTAGCAATGGCGCGGGCGCTCATTCAGCCGGCCGATTTGCTGATTTTGGACGAGCCGACCAACCACATCGACAACGAAACCGTCGAATGGCTGGAGGAGTACCTCAGCCGCTATCGCGGTGCCCTGCTGCTCGTGACGCATGACCGCTACTTCCTCGATCGGGTGACAAACCGAATCTTTGAGCTGGACCGCTCCAAGCTGTTCAGCTATGAAGGCAACTACGCGACCTTTTTGGAAAAGAAGGCGGAACGGGAAGAGCAGGAGGCCGCGGCGGAGAACAAACGGCAAAATCTGCTGCGGCGAGAGCTGGCCTGGCTGCGTCGCGGAGCAAAAGCGCGGACGACGAAGCAAAAAGCGCGGATTCAGCGAGTGGAAGAGCTGCGCGACCGTCACGTCGACGGCCCGGCGGATACACTCGATATGGCACTCGGAGCCAGCCGCTTGGGCAAAAAGGTACTGGAGCTGGAAAACGTCTCAAAAGCGTATCCAGATCATCAGCTTATTCGCGATCTGTCCTATATCGTCTTGCCTGATGACCGCATTGGCATCATCGGACCGAATGGGAGCGGCAAATCTACTTTGCTGAACATGCTCGCGGGCAAAATTCAGCCCGACTCCGGTCAGATCCACGTCGGCCAGACGGTGAAATTGGCCTATTACACCCAGGAAAACGTGGAGATGAAGGAAACCCAGCGGGTGATCGAATACATTAAAGAGGCTGCGGAAGTGATTCGTACGGCCGACGGTCAGACAATCACGGCCGCGCAAATGCTGGAACGCTTTTTATTTCCCCCGCACATGCAGTGGACACAAATCGGCAGGCTGTCCGGCGGTGAGCGTCGTCGTCTGTACTTGCTGCGGACGCTGATGGGCGAGCCGAATGTCCTGCTGCTGGACGAACCGACCAACGATCTGGATATCCAGACGCTGACGATTCTCGAAGACTATCTGGAGACGTTTCCCGGAGCAGTCATTACCGTCTCACACGACCGCTACTTCCTCGATCGCACAGTCGACCATCTGTTTGCATTTGAAGGGCAGGGAGCAATCCGCCACTTTACCGGAAACTACTCGGAATACCTCGATGTTCGCAAACAGGAGCTGGAAGCGAAGACGGAGCAGGCGCGAGAAGTCGCGAAAACGGGCGGAAAGCCGGGCAGCAGCAAGGAACCCCAGGACAACGCCAGTGGTACACGCGGCGGAAACCGCACACGAAAGCTCTCCTACAAGGATCAAAAGGATTGGGACACGATCGAGGAGAAAATCAGTGCGCTGGAAGAGCGAATTGCTCAAATAAAGACGGAAATCCAGCAAGCGGGCAGCGATTTTGAACGCGTACAACAGCTGTATGAAGCTGAGCAGCAGGCGAATGCCGAACTGGACGCAGCGATGGAGCGGTGGACCGAGCTGTCCCTGTTGATCGAGGAGATTGAGCAGCAGCGTTCATGATGGGCCCGAATAGCTATGTTTCTCTTTTGAAATTTCGTGCATTTTTTGCTATCATATAAGTTTGAGACAACTGTTTTCATTTCAGACATTTTTCATTGCAAACCGCTTCGTGTAATGAGTTCTTACGAGAGAATTTTGCAAAAATCCGTACGCAGCGCTTTTGTAGGATTTTGCGAAATTCTTACTAACGAAAAAGGCAGGTACAAAAACGATGATCAGCACAAACGGAGTATCCTTACGATATGGCAAGCGCCCATTGTTTGAGGATGTGACGATTAAATTTACGCCAGGCAACTGCTACGGCCTGATCGGTGCAAACGGCGCCGGCAAATCCACGTTTCTGAAAATC
>CAMIVR010000206.1 GCA_946402065.1 uncultured Brevibacillus sp.
GCCCATCAGACATCGCGCGGTACGAACGAATGGCTCCCGAGCCGCCGCGATATTCACCGCCTCCAGCCCCGTCGGTACGCAGGCTGTACTCCTCAACCATGATGCCATAGCGTGTCTCGGCTACCTCGATCGGCACGTTATACGTTTCCCCATCGCCGATGCAGAATTGTCCGGCCATCCCATCCAGTCCGTCTCCGGCACCCCAACCTCCGACAGAAGGCTCAACGATAAGGAACGGTTCATTCGTATCCTGATGGATGCCAGTAAGCACGACCCCGCAGACCGATAGCAGATGCCCCGCATTCAGGCGCTGTGGAACGATAGGCGCCAGTGCCTTCCAGACCAGGTCCGTTCCGTACATCATTGTTTCCCAATAGGTTGATACTGCTGCCGGACGTTCCGCTGAGAATATGGAGCGGTCATCCGCTATAATGGTGAGCGGGCGGAAAACACCATCGTTTACATCCTGGGACGGATTGGTGACCGCCAGGAAAATGACGCGGACTGCCGAAACCAGGGCGGTATACGAGCAGTTGACTGGTCCCAGCACCTGGGGATGGCTACCGCGGAAATCGCAAATAAACTCGTCATCGGTAATGGTGACCTTAACCTGTACCTTGAATGGTCCGTTTCCAACCCCGTCATCATCAATAAAATCGATCGCTTCATACGTGCCCTTCGGCAGCTTGGCAATTTCCTTCAAGGCGAGCTGTTCGCCGTGTCTCAACAGATGTTCAATCGCATCCTTCACGACCGCTTTTCCATGCTTGTCGCACAGCTCGCGGAAGCGTTTCTCTCCTGTTCGCAGTGCTGCTACCTGCGCCCACATATCCCCAAGCGAGAGGTCGGGGAAGCGGACATTGGCAGCAATGATATCAACCAGCGGCTGATTCAGCTTGCCTTCATCAAATAGCTTCACACAAGGAAACTGCAAGCCCTCTTGAAAAATCTCCGTGGAGTCGGTCGTCCAGGAACCTGGGTCTTTCCCCCCTACTTCGGTCCAGTGCGCCTTGTTGGCCGAGAAGGCAACCAGCTCACCCTCATAAAAGATGGGCAGCAAGAGACCGACATCGGACAGGTGGGAGCCTCCCCCACCGTATGGATCATTGATGATGATGATATCCCCTGGCTTTAGTGCCCCTTCACTGGAGAACTTTTTCAAGGTCTCCTTGACCATGAAGGTCAGCATCCCGATAAAGCCGGTGACCCCGTTGCCTTGGGTCAGCAGTTGCCCTTTTGCGTCGGTCAAGCCGCTGGCGAAGTCGAGCACCTCGTAAATAATCGGACTCATCGACGTACGCGCCAATGTATGGAACATTTCTTCCCCAATGGCGATCAGGGAATCTTTCACAATCTCAAGCGTAAACTGGTCATGTTTCAATGTTGTCTCACTCATCTGACTACACCCCCGTAGTAATGATCAGATTGCCATACGCATCGACGACGAGATGCTGTCCGGGATAAATGATTGTGGACGAAGAGGGTTCCTCGACAATTGCCGGACCTTCCACCGTGCTTCCGGCATTCAGCAACTCACGTTCGTAGACCGGAGTGTCAATCCATCCATGCTCTTCGAATAAAACCTGGCGTACTTCCTTGCGTGCTTCCCGGGCATTATCCCCTTCTCTTCCCAGACGTGCGATCTGCGGTTTTTGCACCATGCCGAACGCCGTTACATGCAGATTTACAATCTCCGTCGGTGCATGCTCCAATTTGAACGTATAGTGCTGCTCGTGAAGATCATGGAACCGATGAATGACTTCCTCAATCGCCGCTGTATCCATTAGCCCGTTTGGTACGGGAACCTTGACAGCATGCTCCTGTCCGACGTAGCGGATGTCCGCATAACGGGCAAACAATACCTGATCCGCGGCAATGCCTTCACGTTCGTATTGAGCGATCGCTTCCGTTTCAAGCTGGCTCCATTCACGATTCAGTTCTTCCTGATTCAGCCCATTCATTCGGCGAATATACGTCTGGATGTAGTCATGCCGCAGGTCGGTCATCAGCATGCCCCATGCGGAGAAGACCGAAGCGGCGATCGGGATGATGACTTTTTTCACCCCTAATTCCTTGGCCAATGCCAGTGCATGCATCGGTCCTCCACCTCCGAATGCAACCAGGGAAAACTCCCGCGGGTCATAGCCCTTGCGGATGGAAATCAGCTTCAGCGCATTCAGCATGTTGGAGTTAGCGATGCGGATAATTCCCAGCGCCGCCTCTTCCACGGAGATGCCAAAGTGCTTCGCGACCTTTTCATGGATCGCTTGCTTGACCGCCTCCATGTTTACTTCATTTTGAAAATTGGCCGGAGACAAACGCCCTGTAACCAGGTTGGCATCCGTAGTCGTCGGATTTTCACCCCCACGCCCATAGGCGACCGGTCCTGGCAGCGCTCCCGCCGATTGTGGCCCCACCTTGAGTGAGCCGGCACCATCAATCCAGGCAATGGAACCTCCGCCATTCCCGATCTCCACGATGTCGACCACGGGTACCTTGATCGGATATCCGGCAGTGCGTTCATCCTTCTCAATCCGGTATTCCGTCGTGACCTTCACTTCCCCCTTGTCGATCAGGGAGCATTTGGCTGTCGTCCCTCCGATATCAAAGGCAATGATGTTTTCTTCCCCGAGGATTTGCCCCAGGATGGCTGAGCCAAAAATTCCTGCTACTGGCCCCGACTCGACCATGTTGATCGGCGTTTCTTTTGACTGCTCAAAGGTGGTCGTGCCAGAGTTGGACTGCATAATGTATTTATTTCCGCTGACCCCGATGTCATGGAGATGATTGCTCAATTTGTCAATGTAGGACTTGGCAATCGGCTTAACATACGAGTTCAGCACAGTCGTACTGGTTCGCTCGTACTCGCGCCATTCCTTGGTCACTTCATGGGAAGCCGTCACTGCTACCTCCGGCCACACTTCCCTGATCGCTTCCACCGCCAGCTTTTCATGAAGCGGATTGGCGTACGCATGGAGGAAGGAGACCGCGATAGCTTCGACACCCTCTTTGCGCAGTTGTTCGACCGCAAGCTTCACCTCATCAACCGCCAATTCGGTAATCATTTCCCCCTTGTAGTTGATCCGCTCGCTGACCTCCTTTCTCAGAAAGCGCGGGACAAACGGGGTCGGCTTCTGGTAGCGAACATTAAACAAATCCGGACGGTTGCCTCGGGCGATCTCCAGTACATCGCGGAACCCCTTTGTCGTGATCAGGCCTGTCTTTACCCCCTTGCGCTCCGTCAATGCGTTAATAATTACCGTCGTTCCATGGATAAAGGTAGCGATGTCAGCAGACGCAATTCCTGCTTTTCGAATGACCTCGATAACTCCCTGCTCAAAATTAGGCGGTGTTGTATCGCTTTTGGCGGTACCGATTCTCCCGTTCTCATCCAGGTATACCAGGTCAGTAAACGTTCCTCCAATGTCTGTAGCTACGCGCATAAAAACCACCTTTCTGCGATTCAGATTAGTTGAATGTCAAGGTTAGTGCAAAATCTCGCCTTCCGTTTCCTTCAGGAACAGCGAAGCAACAAATGTAATGACAAGGAAGGCGGAGATGAAGGAAACCGTTGCCAAAAAGCTGCTGTTGGTCGCCAGCATGGCACCGATCACGCCTGGTGCAATCGCGTTGGCCAACCGTTGTCCGGATATCCCGATGGAATAGCTGACGCCGCGGATCTCTGTCGGATACAACTCTGCCATCCAGGTATCCCATACCCCCCACGCCCCCAGGCTAAAGAACGAAAGGGCAAAATTCCAGATGTACATTTCCGGCAGGGTGCTAGCGCTTGCAAAACCAAACCCGCTGACCGCTGCAAAGAAGACGAACAGCGCCATTACCTTTTTGCGCCCATATTTGCCAGTCAAATACGAGGAGACCATGTAACCAGGGAACATGAAGAGTGCGGATAGTGCCATAAAGCCCATCCCTTCCGGCGCACTCAATCCCTTTTTCGCCAAAAGCGCCGGCATCCAGGATGACAGTGCCCAATATCCCCAGGAAAAACTGAAGTTGATGATGATCTGCAGGATTGTCGAGCGCAGGAATTCCCCTCTAAAAATTTCCAGGAAAGAACCTGCTTGCACATTCTCCACAACAAACTCGACGCTGCTGATTTCGTTATCCATCCTGCCGTTAGCGAGCCTACTGACTACCTCCTTTGCTTCCGAATGTCGACCTTTTCCGGCCAGCCAATACGGAGACTCGGGCACAAATGCCGCGATTGCCAGGAACCACAAGCCCGCAAGCGAGCTGACGCCAATAATCCAGCGCCAGCCAAGCTCCATAAAGAGGTACGTCGTGCCGATGGCAAGCAGAAAGCCTACAGGCCATCCGGAAGCCAGATACACCGCTGCCTTCCCTCGCACCTTTACAGGCAGCAGCTCCTCAAAGTAGGGAAACGTTGCCACCAAAACACCAGAGAGCGCCACTCCCGAAAAAAGACGGGTCCACCAAAGCATGTCATAGGTAAGCGAAAATGCACTAATAAGCGAAATCATTCCATAAAGGCCAAAACTGATCATCATCGTTTGTTTGCGACCGATTCGATCGACTAGCTTTCCCCATATCAGGCATCCCGGGATCATCCCAAGGAAAATCGAGCCTATGAGCGATCCGATTTGCGCCCCTTCCAGATGAAACTCGGCGCCAATTGAAGCGCTTGCAAGAATCACAATCATCATTTCCCACGATTCGATCACGAAGGAGAAAAACAGCGCCAATCCCGCCCTCCAATGCTGGCTGGTGACCGGCATGTTTTCAAATAGCGCCCCAACCGGCACCAGTCGCTTTTGCATTGCTCCCACTTCTCTTTCAGCTCTCATCATAGACCCCCTTCTCTCGTCTCACAGCCGCTCGCTTGGTTTTAAAAAAGCTTCCAGCAGGCTACTTCCTCATCCGGCGGCGATTGGTAACCGTCCAGCTTGCTGTGACTCCAACCGAATTTTTGGTTAATTTCAATCAGGAATTCGGCGTATTTAAACGGTGCGAGGCTCGCATCAATCACAGGAACGCCCAGTTCCTCCTGAATCTCGCGATAAAAGCCAAATTCGATCGTACATCCCAATACAATCACATTGGCCCCATCCTTCTCGACAGCCTCGCGAGCAGCCTCACGAATCCGTTGCATGGTCACCTGATGATCCTTCTGAAAATCGTGCACACCCATGTCGAGCGACTTGAAGGAGGCCAGCTTGTCGGCAAAGCCGTATTTATGGACGTTCTCTCTCATCTCGGGAATCCACTTGCGCCGTCCTACAATGATTGAGATGCTCTCACCTAACGTCGAGGCAATATGCAGGCTGGCTTCAGCCGGAGCTGTTACGACCATTTTTTTCGAAACCTCTCGGGCCGCTCGCAAAACAGGATCGTAGAAGCAGCCGATAATTGCCGCATCATAGCCGTCTTCCTCAGCTTTTTTGATCACCCGGAGAATTTCGGGCATCATCATCACTTCATAGCAGTTGTACTCCAGATGAGTCGGTCCAGGGCCGGGGGGCAAGGAAACCACATCAACACTCGTCCCGGGCTGTTTGATCCTGTCAAACTCGCTCTTGAATATGGTGTCAAACAAATTGGTAGTGACTGGATTGATCCACAAAATTCTTTTATCCATGCGAATGCCTCCCATTGGTTTGGTTTTTTCCACTCTCTGTTTGCCAAAAATCTAAGCCGCAGCATCCCTCCTTTCCAAGCTTTCATTCATACTAGTAGCAGTCGTGGTTCATTATTGCATACAGAAATAATAATCTGAATATTCGTGTTAAACAAAAAAACAGCCCATTCTTTGTCTATTGCAGACAAATCGGGCTGCTCCACATTTCTTTTATGGTAATAGTTTCCTAGCTTTCAGCGCGAGATGGAAATTCAATCTTTGCTCAGGCTGTTTAAACGGATCGTAACCGAGAACCTCCCTCACCTTTTCAATCCGGTATTTGACCGTATTGGGATGCACAAATAGCCGCTTCGCAGCATCCGTAAAAATTTCTTTCTCATCGAGATACGCCTCAACCGTCTTTACCAGATCAGTTTGATTCTTGGCGTCGTATTGATAGAGCTGATCGAGCAGCCCCGTAGTAAACTGATCCAAAAGTTTGTCGGATATTTCCCCCAGAATACCCCCAGCTCATGCACGGATGTAACGCTGCCTGTCCCAAACATTTTGCAGCCAAGCTCAAGCGCTTGAAGCGCTTCCCTGTAGCTTTGATCCAAATTCAAAGGGGAGGGATAAAAATCACCGATTCCCGCAGATGCACGGATTTCACCACTTCCCTCTTCTATGGCATCTTTTAAGAGGATTGCAAGATTTCTGGCCGTTTGTTGCACATGTTGCCTGTTGGATAACCTTTCAAAATGAATGAAGGTGATCAACGTATCCCCTTTTACCACAAAATTGCATTTGGGAGAATGCTTATTGATCGTTGACCTGACCACCGCGTGAACCCGGTTTTCCAGTTTGCTGCTCTCCTTTTCGAGCCCGTCACCTACTTCAAAACGGATCACCAGTACCATATGTTTTTTCGCCAGATTGAGACCAACAGATCTTGCTTTCTGGTAAAGGTCCTCTTCCCTGACATATTTCCCTTCAAACATTTCTGTCAAAAAATCACTTCGCATTCGCTTTTTTGCTTCTGTAACCGCCCGTTGCTTGGCAAGTTCCAATGCAACCGCAGTAGATGCATGTGAGAGGGCAATAAAATCAAGCTCTTGCAAGGAAGCACCTGTCTCCAAGGTGAAAATGTAGCCAAAAGGATCGTTTACGACTCCGGCGGGCATAACCACCAGCCGCACAGATCGCCCCTCCATTTCAAACAAGCTGGTGTGATACACCATCTCCATCGTAGAATGATTTGTCCACTCTCCTGCTTGGTCAAAGCGGATCCGCTCCGGCAACTCTTTCATGAGCGAACATTTTTTTAAAATTGAATGTTCTTCCGCCGCTCCTGGCCCCAAAGCCAGAATTTCAAACATGTCGTCGGTGATCATGACCGGCTGATTGATTAATCCGGAGAGAGACTTCGCAATCGCATTCACATCACCGCCGTGCAGGATGACACGGGTCATCTCCCGGTTGATCTCCTCCGATTGTTTCAACACCTGTGTTTGCCGATTCAGGATCGTACCTAATACGGCAGAAAATACAGTTGCATAGGTCATCTCAGGAGGCAATAAAATGACGGGGAGGCAAGAGGCATTAGCGGCCTCGACGATAACATCCTGCCTGATCTTATCTGCGACCATCGGATGGATTCCAAGAGCTGCTACCCCGCGGTCAGCAAGCTTTTTAATGGTATTCACCTGAGCTTCCAGATCATCTTTCAAGCTGTGAAAAGTGGTAAGGACGAGTTCGCCGCCCAAAACCAAATGTTCAACTTCTGTTATGGGCATTTCCAAAACGTTCACTTGATTAATGATTCTATCCAAACCATCGAAACCGGCGATGACACGCAGGCCTCTCAGCGGTTCCAACTGCAGCATCTCTTTCACCATGATCCCCATATCAATCTCTCCTTCACCCTAACCTCAATGGATGCAGATAATATACGTTTTGATTTGAATCGTTGAGCGGCCCCCTAATTTTTTCCCTGTTTCTGTCAAAATCTGACCCGAATAGCCTTCTTTGCGAATGGCCGCATTAAGTGCTGAAGATCAAATTTCAATTGGCAGACTAAGCAGAAATGCACGGTGAGCTGGAAAAGGATTTGTCCGTACATGGAGACAATCTGCTCTTCAATCCCTGTTACCTGGGTCTGGTGTTTTTTGACGATGACCGGTTTTAAATTCACTCAGCCGGTCACGAGGAATGGCAAGATCCATCTCGCCGCATTCAGAGGTTACGGTTTTCTTGCTATAGCCATTCCGGCTGTTGCGTGTTCGTTTCTGCTTCTTTTGGACATCTTCAATGGTTTTCAGATTGTTTTCTGTGATGAGCTGACAGAGTTGGTCTTTTGGAATAAGTCCCATGTGTTCTCTCAACCTCACTTTGTTTCAGTGTAACGGATTTCGGAATGAGAGTTTACACAAAATATTTTACAGTCCTCGGCAAACTGCTCGACGGAAGTCTTCATCTTCGCTTTGCAAGTGAATATGGAGACTCTTTTGCGCTTTTTTAGCATCGATTGTTGACCTACACACGAGCTGCGAAGTCGGCCAATAGACCATCATACCCGATAACCTAGCTTTGAGTTCCCCCATTCCGGGCAGGCCTGTTTGCTCCTGTTCACCCTAAATATGCTTCCAAAGAACAGTCGCCCACTGCAGATATTCTCCTCCCTATTAGAAAGCTTGTCTACGCCAAGCCTTTTGGCGTAGCCTTAGTTACACTTATGTCGATAAGAATTTTTAAAAATTCTTATCGACTAAAAAAAACACAGATACAACATAGAAACAATCGTTTCTGTCGTTGTATCTGTTTACGGTTCTGTTTACTCTTCTAAATATTTTAACATCCGGAGCAGCATGACCGCTGCTTCTGCACGAGTCGCCGTATCGTTCGGCACGAACTTATTACCTTCACGGCCGCTGACGATGCCAATCCCACGAATCGCTTCCACAGAGCCTTTCGCCCACTGGGAAATCGCTTCATCATCGGCAAAGCCTGTCGCGGTATCGGCCTGACGTGGCAGTTTGAGCGCTCGGGCGATCATGACCGCCATTTCTTCTCGGGTGATTTGCGCATTCGGGCGGAAGCTACCGTCTTTATATCCGTCGACGATTCTCGCCTGTACCGCTTGAGCGATCGATTGCTCCGCCCATGTGCCGATTTGATCGTTATCGTTGAAAATAAGCGCGGCACCTTTTGCGTCTAACCGCAAGGCACCCGTCAACATCACTGTAAACTCCGCGCGGGTAACGGGATGATTCGGTTTGAACGATCCGTCCGGATAACCGCTGACCATGCCTTTCGCCGCTGCACGCTTGATGTCGTTCTCTGCCCAGTGGTCGGCGATGTCGGTGAAATGGATGGCCGGTTCCGTTTGTGCTGGCGTTTCGCGCCGAATGTTCAGCGTATACTCCTTCTTGCTGCCATTCTCCGCTTGCACGATCAATACCAGCTTATTGTCTCCTTCCTCCAGAGTGACGTTCGTTCTGTCCGTGATCACTTTATCCTTCAACAGCACCTTTGCTGCGGCGTATGCCGGTTTCGCTGCAATCTCGACCTGCCTGGCTTCCGTTCGGGTTGAATAGCTTGTCGTTCCGGCAGCAAAGGATGGGCTTAGCTCCAACTTC
>CAMIVR010000207.1 GCA_946402065.1 uncultured Brevibacillus sp.
ACAGGGGTACTTTTCTTTTCTCAAACCTCAAATTAATTCATTACAGGAATGCTCCCTATTCGAAATTCGCCTGTAAAACGGTATCATTCAATCCAATAATAGCCATTTCCAATCCCGAGTTTGCTTACATGAGAATACGGTTATCACCTGATCTTATCGCATTCCCCGGCGCAAGACACAAATGATGGCAGTGGACAAATAGGCAGATTGTACCGGATTACCCAGTAATATACGGTTACATAGGTGCAACTTTATTTGTTATCCTTATCAAGGCCGAAACTTTCCCAAAAAAAAGGGAAGTGCGGGGGAACTCTTTACATGCAGCTTGCGAAAACGATACCGTGCGCTGCATTGGGGTGAATCGCTGTTGCCAGCGTAGGGTTGTATCCTCAATCCGAATCCGACAACTAACCTCGTAGGGCAAATAAAAGGAGGCAATATCATATGAGAAACCTGTTTACGAAAAAATCGTTAACTGCATTAACAATGGGAGTAGCAGTTGTCGGGTTATCGACATCTGCCTTTGCCGCAACGAACTGCCCATTTCAATCAGGCGGCAACACTGCCTACGGCAGCATGCCGTTATATACAGTAATCCCGCAAAAAGCACCTGCTCAAAATACACCGAGTGCTTTTCCAGGACTGAAGATCGTCATGCCGACGCAACAGCAGCAGCAAGCAAACAACCAGTCCACTTGCAACCTGTTTACCTTCTACCCTCATCATAATATGAATGCCGGTACATGCCAACCGACACCGACTGTCAAAGTACCGGTCGTGGACAAGGTAAATGAAAATCAGGGCAATTACGCAACGAACAAATCAGGCGCTCCCGCCAAACAACAGGATCAGGCGACAAGCGCTTTTGCCGATCAAGTATTGCAATTGGTTAACAAAGAACGCGCAAATGCCGGGCTGCAACCGCTGAAAATGGACAGCGAATTGTCGGCCGTAGCAATGGAAAAAGCAAAAGACATGCACGACAACCATTACTTTGACCATACAAGCCCAACGTACGGTTCTCCGTTCGATATGATGAAACAACACGGCATCCAATCCATGGCTGCGGGTGAAAACATTGCGATGGGCCAACAAAGCCCGGAAGAAGTCATGCAGCAATGGATGAACAGTCAGGGACACCGCGAGAATATCCTCAACGGCAATTTTGATTCGATCGGCATCGCCTATTACGACGGCTACTGGGTACAAGAGTTCACAGGAAAATAAGCTTCTTCACTCGTTGGAAAACGGTGGCACAATGGGCCGCCGTTTTTTGTTTTTCCGGGAACATTACCCAAGCAAAGGACGTCCTTCCAACCATACAATAGATCAGCCTGATTCCTGACGGCTAACTCTCTGGTAGAAAGGAGGAGGCGATATGAAAATCATCACTTTTCAAAAAAACCATCCTTTGCCGGAAGTCATGCAGCACTTAACGAAAAAAATCGGCAACCCTCAGGCTTTCGCCACATGCCATCAATACCGCCATGCGTCCTGCATGTGTGTCACCCAGGAATTGTTCTCCAAGCACAAAGAACACTTCATGTATTTCAAACCGAAAGTAGAGGAGAACGCTAAAATCCGCCTTCACGCGGAAAAAATGGACGAAATTCCCTGGGGCATTGCGTACATGGGCGGCCCAAAGCTATGGAAAAAAAGTCAGGGAAAAGGCGTGAAGGTGGCCGTGATCGATACAGGTATTTCCCGCAACCACCGTGATTTGCGCGGACAAATAAAAGGTGGGATCAATCTTGTACAGGGGGGGTCAAACGGGCACGGAACGCATGTCGCCGGCATTATTGCCGCTGCCCGCAACCATTGGGGCATCGTTGGGATGGGCCCAGAAATTGAACTGTACGACGTACGCGCGTTTGGAGCAGATGGTACTGCCTCCCTGGCCAATATCATGCGCGGCATTGATTGGTGTATTGAAAACCGGATGCATGTGGTGAACATGAGCTTTGGCATGCCAGAATACAGTGAAGGTCTGGCACAGCTTACCAAAAAGGCTGCATCCCAAGGGATCGTGATGGTCGCCTCGGCGGGAAACAACGGAGGTGCTGTTGAGTATCCTGCACGCTACCCGCACGTCATTGGTGTCGGTGCTCTCGACAGAAACGGAAGATTGGCATCCTTCAGCTCCCGTGGGGCCGGTATGTCTGCCTCCGCACCGGGTGTCGATATTTTGTCTACCTGGCCGAACAACTCGTTTAAAAAGCTGAACGGAACTTCGATGGCAGCCCCTCACATCGCTGGCAGAGAAGCGTTGCGCAAGGCAGCAAAGCTTCGCGCAAGGTGAGTACATTTTTCTGCATGCAGGATGGTCGAATACCCATTTCTGAAAAATGGGGAATCACCCAAAGAACTTGAGCTTGCTTTATCATACCTTGTAAAGTAATCAAAATTTCATTTGGAAAGGGTTGAAGAGAATGGGTTTCTTTGAATGCTTTGAAGATTTCACGCTGGTTCTTGTGCTGTTCATCCTGCTCGTAATCGTTGGAGCAGCAGTAGTAAACTAAACATCCAAAAAGGGAAGCAATTGGTTACGCTTCCCTTTTTTTCTATTGTCCGTCCCTGCACGTTCTGGCAGCGAACAAGCCTCCCCCGCTTGTTTCCTGTCCCCAGTCGAACTTCGCTGCCGTGAAATGTTATAATGAAGGGAAGAACGATGTGGAAAAGTAGGGATATGACAAATGAACCCGATACTACAGCTGCAGCAAGTAACAGGAGGATATCAGCGAAAACGTCCGGTTATTCACGAGTTGACGTTTGACGTATTCCCCGGTGAAATGGTTGGTCTGATCGGCCTCAACGGAGCTGGAAAAAGTACAACCATTCAACATATTCTCGGTCTGCTCGAGCCGATGGAAGGACGCATTTCCGTCAACCAGCAAACGCTGGAGGATGCGCCCGAAGCATACCGCATGGCCTGCGGCTATGTACCGGAAACCCCCCAAGTCTACGAAGACCTGACGTTATGGGAGCACTTCGAGCTGACCGCGATGGCTTATCAACTGGAACGCAAGCAGTTTGAGCTGAGGGCAAACGAGCTGCTGGCTGAATTTATGCTGGAAGAGAAACGCGATCTGTTTCCGCGGCAGCTCTCAAAAGGCATGCGACAGAAGCTGATGCTTATGACAGCATTTCTCGTCCAACCGAAGCTGTACATCATCGATGAGCCGTTTGTCGGGCTGGATCCGATCGGCATGCGGTCTTTGCTGGAGCGAATGGTCGCGACGAAACGAACCGGGGCAGGCATTCTGATGAGCTCCCATGTGCTCGCTACGATCGAACGATACTGCGACCGATTTATCATCCTGCACCACGGCCGGATTCTCGCACAAGGCAGCCTCCAGGATATCCGGACTCAACTGAATCAGCCAAGCGCATCCCTCGACGATTTGTTTTTTGAGCTGACAACAGGTGACAGCCAATGAACGAGGTAACCAGGCTCTGGAACCGACGCGCCGCTTTGTTTATGAAAGAAGTGCTTCGCTATTTTCCGCTGATCTTCAACACCGGAACCATCACGTTCATGGTATTTGGCCTGTTCATCGGAGCTTTCTACTACAAGCATTTGCTGGATATGATTCCGGCGAGCTTTCCCGTAGAGTGGGCGATGGCCCTCGTATTTTCCTGTGCCATTACGCCCGGACCCATTCGCACTTTTGTGCGGGAAGCCGATCTTGTCTTCCTGCTCCCTGCTGAACGGCGAATGGGACAGTATTTTCGTTACGCGTTTTGGTACAGCTTTGTCCTCAAGCTTGTCGCCGTTTTTGTATTGCTGCTGATGCTTTGGCCGCTGTACGTGCAGCGGGCGGGGGACGTGCACTGGAACTTCTTTGCCATGCTGCTTTATTTCGCCGCCATCCAGTTGTTGAATACATGGGCAAGCTGGCGGGAGCATCATGTCCAGGAACGCTCAACGCGTTCGCTGCACGTGTTCGTCCGCTGGGCTTCGCTGTTTCTCGTACTGGCTGTTCTGTTCTATCGGCAGGTCTGGATGGAGGTTGCCGTCATCAGCGCAGTATACGTCTGCCTCGGCTGGTTGATCTACCGCCGTCTGGGTAAAAAAATGGTCAATTGGCAATACTTGCTCGAGATGGAAAAGCGGGCACAAACGCGGTTTTATTTTTTTGTGAGCTGGTTTGTCGACGTTCCGCAGAAGGTCTCACGTGTCCGCCGCCGCTCCATTCTGTCGTCGCTCATCAGCCGACTTCGCTTCCGCCAGGACAATACATATGCTTACTTGTACGGAAAAGCACTGGTCCGCTCTGAGCTGCCAGGTGTTTTGCTGCGTTTTTCAGTGGTGGCCATCGTCCTTATCTGGTTCATTCCCAGCGAGACCGTAAAGCTGCTCTTGTATGCACTGTTCCTGTATATGGCGGGCTTGCAGCTATCCAGTCTGCGTCAACGCCACCGCGATGTGTTTTGGTTTCACATCTATCCGGTTCCTGTACAGATGCGCCGCCAGGGGCTCAGGCAAATCGTCTATTACACAATGCTGGCAGAGGCGGTCGTACTGCTCATCCCGTTGCTGTTTACGCTCGCCACGCTTTGGTTGATCGCAATCGCACTGATCGCCGGCTTGGCAATCGCATATTTTTACAGTCATAAACGATTGCTGCGCGGCTTTCTTTCTGATTTCCATACGTAAAAAAATCAGTAAAGCCTTGTCGATCATCGAGGAGCACGACACGTCGGCATTTTTCGCGATTGGCACTATCCACGACGTGAAGGGCGGGCCATTCAGGAAAAAGAGGAAGTCGCGGCTCCACTAAACGGAGGGGACTTCCTCTTTTTCGCACATTTCCGGACTACTTTTTCTTCGTTGATCGCATGATTCCTTTGCTCGTTTCCTCCGTTCGGACAAACCTCTCTCCGCCATACTGGTGGCTGATTAAATGATGAACCGGATCGCCTGCGATGAGATGCTGCTGCACCAAAAGGGAGGCATTTTCTTCCGTCATGTGCTTATACCAGACGCCTTCCGGATATACGATGACTACACAAGCATCTTCACAGCGCCCATTGCAGCGCGTCCGCGAAGTATGAATCTCATCATCCGCCTGCAAGCGACTGATCTCTGCGCGAATCGCTTGCGTCACTTCTTCCCCGCCTTTCCGCATACAACTGCTGCCGTTGCAGATGAGGACATGATGTTTGGTTCTTGATAAATCCCATGTAGCCATTCGAAACCACACCTTTCTCGTTATCGTTGAAACGTGATCGCACCCTGCGACAGGACGGGGGCGCTCGCTGCTTACTGCTTTACACGGTCCGGATACAATCCGCTGGCGAGAATGTGCAATGCCAGCGGTGCACGGATTCCTTCAGCGGCTGCTGACAGAGGCAATAGTAAAAAGCCCCATCCTCTTCGGATGGGGCTACGGGTACAATGGAGCGAACGACTATAACAGCTATCAACTGCCGCGTTCTATCGTACACCTCTCCTTTCCGCGAAGGCATGACTGGTGTGGGCCTGCTAGGTAGGTCTCCTGGCTCCCGGATCATCATGCTCTCTCGCCTTCCCCGGCCAAACGGGCCGAGTGGCATCATGAAAGAGCACTCTCCGGATACAGTGGCGGGACCGCTCGGGACTTTCACCCGATTCCCTGTTACCCCTTGATCAGACAAGGGCACCTAGCTGCAATGTTTGCAATTTTGTGTAGACAATTCCTCCTTATCTTACCTCAGAGCGGACAAGAATGCTATGCAGGATTTTATACGCAGCACATCGGTATTCTTTTCGTTTCCCGTTCGCCAATTGTAAATGAAGACAACAGCTGCATCATTTCCTTCAGCAAAGCACGACAAGGGCATATTCCTCGTCACGACAAGACGTTGAAATATGCCCGGTTTTCACCTCGCTCTGTATCCGTTCACCTGCTCGCTCCACCGCCACCCGATGAACCGCCTCCTCCGCGGCCACCGCCCCAGCCGCCGCCTCCGGACGAGCCGCCCCGGCGAAGCATGGACAGCAAGGACATGGTAATCATGCCACCGGTAAACGTGAAATCGAGTACGATCAAAATGACCACGCCGATCAGCAGGAGGATCTTGACATAGCCAGGCATACCTGCGAGGAAATCCTGGTTCCCTTGACCGACATAGGATGGAGCAGGCAATTCGCCCAACTCACTCGTGTCCACACCGTATTCCGCAGCCACCTCCTGAATCAGCGCGCCTTGTGTGAGGGTGAACGCTTTATTGATATCTCCCGCTTTCATGTTGGGGATAAAATACGTGTCCAGTATTGCCCCTGCTTTTCCATCCGGTATGCGCCCTTCCAGCCCATAGCCCACTTCAATCCGCACGTGGTTTTCTTTGGCCGTATACAACAGCAGGACACCGTCATTTTTCTCTTTGCTGCCCAAGCCCAGCTTGCGAAATGTGGCCACAGCCAAATCTTCAAGCGTTTGGCTGTCGAGCGCCGGAACTGTGACGATGCCCACCTGAGCCGTGCCAGTCCGCTTGTTAATCCACACGGCATGGCTGTACAGAAGCTGCTTTGTCTGGTAGTCGAGCAGCGATGCCCCATCCTGTACATAGACACCGAATTGCCCCTCTGTCTGGGCAATCACGCCACCTGCCAGGGCTAAGAGCAGCACCACGCTTGCGACGAGCGCAGCGACATAGCGATGTTTGCGCAGTACCATGATCAAAATTTCACTTCAGGCACGTTTTCCGCACCGTTCGTGGCTTGGAAGAAATCTTTTTTGCTAAAACCGAACAGGGACGCATAAATGGACGTGGGAAACGAGCGAATCTTGATGTTGTAGGCGGAAACCGCATCGTTATAATCCTTGCGCGCCACAGAAATGCGGTTTTCCGTTCCGGCCAGTTCATCCATCAGCCGCGTAAACTGTGCATCTGCCTTCAAGTTGGGGTAATTCTCGACGACCACCAAGAGCCGCGACAGGGCACCAGTCAGTTGTGCATCCGCCTGTGCTTTTTCCGCCGGAGTCCTGGCACCGACCAAACTGCTCCGGGCATCTGCTATCGACTGGATGACTTCTTTTTCATGAGCGGCATATCCCTTCACGGTGCTCACCAGGTTCGGAATGAGATCGGCTCGTCGCTGCAAATTGACATTAATCTGTGAAAACTTGTTTTCCACCTGCGTCTCAGCCGAAACCAGCCCATTGTAAGAGCCAATTGATGAGAAGATCGCGATCAGGGCAATAACCCCGATCACCAGCCATACAATTGTCGAACGTCTCATGATACTCTCCCCCCTATACGCCTTTAGTTTAACCGGAACAGCATGAAATACGCATCTATCAGAATATATGCCAAAGGGGTGTTGCCGTAGGACAGGTTAGCGATTCCCCTCTCCTCCCCAGTATTCCGAAAACAGGAAAACGCCCATAAAAACAGCAGGCTTGGGGCGTACCCTCCTCGAGCCTGCTAACCGTCATCAAGCCATCACATACTACGCTTCACGATCGCTCTGTCAAACAGGCCGACCAGCTCGGCGCTGTACGACTTCAGATCGACATTGCTGTTCAGACTCCCGTTAAACAGATATTCGTCAATCGCGCCACGGATCGCGCTGGCCATCACGATGACGTTGAACCGGCAGAATTCCCCGTTTGCTTGACCCTCCCGCAAAATCTGCTGCAATTCCCTGGCGAGCGGATCATCTCCCTCGTCATTCAGCTTGTAATAGGGCACGTTATCAGGTGTGCGGGCATGGAAGACGATCTCGATCAGCGCCGTGTTGTACTTGGGACGTGTGCCCTGGAATGAAACGCTGGCTTCAATGTAGGCGTGCAGCTTATCGCGGGATGTCGACGCGGCCCGTGTCCTTTCCAATACGTAGGAAGCAAGCTCGTTTACCAGCAGCATTAACGTATCGTCCATCAATTCGTTTTTGTCCCGGAAATGATACGAGATGAGCGCGGTGCTGACTCCGGCACGTTTGGCGATTTGCGCCAAGCTGGCATGGATGTAGCCGATTTCATCGAGAGTCGCAATCGCCGCATCGATGATTTGGGCACGCCTTGCCTCTGAAATGAACGATTGCTTTTCATCCGGTTGTTTATCGCTCATTCGTTTTCCCCTCCGTGTCTTTCATGATACACCGCCAATACTGCAGATTTCCTTTATCGCGAACAACAATACCAAGCTTGCCCGCTTCTCGATACATTTCTTTGGCGGACTCCCGTTCTTTTTTTTGCAACGCATAGTCGCGGGATTTCAGCAGAGCGTTTTGGGCTGGCGATAACTCCGGCGTGTCAGGCACCCAAAGGCGGTATTCAGTGTCATACGGGTCACCTAGGGACGCCCAGGGAAAACCGTGCTTGCCGAATGCTCGGGCAACATTAGCGTGCGATGATTCATACGTTTCACGCGCTAGCTCTTCTCCGAATTTTCCTAGCAGGACAAGCTGCTTGCCGTCAATAAAGGCTGTCGCTACATCGCTGCGGGCAAACGCTTGAACAATTCCCTTGGAGCGCAAACGGACCTCTTCATCGGATACTTCGATCACAAGGCTGTCGCTCATCGCCTCTGCAGTGAGCCATAAACCTGCAATCAATCCGACTATGGTCGTCACGACGATAACCCACTTCGCTTGCAGCGAGGCAATCAGCTGTAAGGGACCTTGAAAGGGGACCCATGGCAGGTGACTGGCCCAATCAGCGATGGATGGAAGAAAATAGCCAAGAACAATCCCGAGGACAGGCGGTACGATCAGTACCAGCATGCGCTCGACGGGGGTTAAACTGACGACGGTGAACGGCTTATTGCGATGGGCTGTGTGGGACATGGACATGCACTCCTTTGCACTGCAGGCAAATGTATTGATCGATCGATCAAAAAATTGATTGTTTGATCAAATTATAGAGAGAATTGCGTTTTCTGTCAACGACAACACAAAAAGAGCTCACCGATCATGAAGCAAATGCGGCGAGCTCCCTGCGGTCGCTCCTTTCGGTGTGGTACGAAAAGAGCTTTTCTGGCAATGCGATTCAAACGGGCGTGATTTTTTTGCAAACGGCGGATACATGAACGCTTACCTTTCGCTAAATGCGATCTTCAATCCAATTGCTGTAAACAGCGTACCTTGAATGTAATTCAATTTCTTGGAGACAAATCGGCTTTTTGTCAAGAAACCACGAACTTTTTCCGCAAAATAGCTGATAATCTTGAACCCTCCCCCACCTACCGCTCCAAAGCGGTTGAGGTGGGGGATTCTTCTA
>CAMIVR010000208.1 GCA_946402065.1 uncultured Brevibacillus sp.
CGGGCAAGTGAGGCCCGAGCTGGGCCAAAAAGCTGCTCCCGGTAGCCAAGCCGAGCGGGATCGTCCTGTCGACCTTCTCCTCCTCAAACTCTTTGAGCCGGTTCTGGACGCGCGAAGTTGTTTCTCCCACGATTCGCGAGTACTCCTTAAAGTTAAAATCCACTGCCTGAATGCGGCCATTCTGGTCTTTCTCCATTTTGACAATCTCGTTAAAATCGACACCCTGTTGTGCAATTCGTTTCGTTATGGCATCCGTGATCGCTTCTTTCGCCAACTGTTCCGCTTTCTGCGTCGCGATTACCATCAGAGTCGGCTCCAGCCGCTTCTCCATCAACACAAAAAACTGGATCGACATCACAAGAAAAATAACCAGGGCGATAAAAAACGCCTTTGGTCGACTCAGTGGATTCCGCCATCGCCGCCGGGGTCGATACAGTGCCAATCCCGCCACCCCCTACTGGTACATCCTATGCAGCAGGGGGACAGTTTATTTCGGGTTCATTTGGCCTTGCTGCCATGCCGCCGCAGCATCGTCGATTCGTCTGCTTGCTTGCCCGCACAAATGCGACTCAGGGCTGATACGCTTTCAGCACGATCACCGCATTGTGCCCGCCGAATCCGAACGAATTGGAAATTCCCACATTCAGTTTGGCCGACCGGGCTGAATTCGGCACGTAATCCAGGTCGCATTCAGGATCGCGCTCATCCTGATTGATCGTCGGCGGAATGATTCCCGTCTGCAGGCTTTTCACCAGGGCGACCGCTTCCACTGCACTGGCCGCTCCGAGCATGTGCCCAGTCATTGACTTGTTGGCCGTGACAGGAATCCGGTAGGCAGCATCGCCGAACAGCTTTTTGATCGCCAGCGTTTCCGATCGATCCCCGACTTCCGTACTGGTCGCATGTGCGCTGATGACATCCACGTCCGCAGGTGCGATGCCCGCATCGCGCAGTGCTGCTTTCATCGCCTGGTAGGCCCCGACTCCCTCGGGATGAGTAGCCACCATATGGTAGGCGTCAGAGCTGGCCCCGTAACCGATCACTTCGGCATACATGCGTGCATTGCGACGGACCGCATGGGCGTACGATTCCAGAACCAGAACACCCGCCCCCTCGGCCATGACGAAACCGTCCCGGCCCGCATCGAACGGGCGACTGGCCCGTGTCGGCTGATCGTTTCGGGTCGACAACGCAGTGGCATTGCTCAAGCTGGCCACCGATATTTCGGAAACCGCCGCTTCTGTTCCCCCGGCAAAGACGACGTCCGCATCACCGGAGCGAATCAGGCGTGCCGCTTCACCGATGGCCGTATTGCCGATCGAACACGCTGTGATCGGCGCCATCGTCGGACCGAGTGCCCCGAATTTGATGCTGATCATCGCCGCAGCCATATTGGCGATCATCATCGGCACGAGTGTCGGACTGACCCGATCAGGCCCGCGCTCCCGTAAAATCGCCTCCTGCTCGCGGAGCGTCTGGATGCCGCCAATGCCTGAACCGATGTAAACAGCCAGCCGTTCGCGATCAAGCTGCTCGAGAGCAAGCCCCGCGTCCTGCAGCGCCTGTTCGGCGCAGGCAACGGCAAACTGGCAGAATCGGTCCATTCGCCGCGCTTCTTTTCGGCCGAAACGCTCATCGGCATCGAATCCCTTGACCAGACCGGCGATTTTCGTCTTGTACTTCGACGTATCAAATGTATCGATGAGAGAAATTCCCGATTCTCCGTTGACCAGGCGATTCCAGTACGTCTCCACATCTGTTCCCAGCGGCGAGACGACACCCATTCCTGTAATCACTACGCGTTCCATGCATATCCCTCCTGATGGACATCTCCTATGCATCCTATCTTTCCATACGCGTTATCCTATTACAAGTTGTTGTTTATCATAGTATAATGAGTACCAGCCTAACCATTACGAAAAAGAGGGAAGCGAAACAATGAACCATCAGACCCGACTTCAGGCGCTATCGACCTTTCTCAAAGCACAGCGTGCCAAAATTCTCCCGGAATCGGTTGGTTTGCCTGCTGGCCCCCGCCGACGAACTCCGGGACTGCGCCGGGAGGAGGTCGCGCAGCTGGCAGGCGTCAGCCCCACGTGGTATACCTGGCTGGAGCAAGGCAGAGATATCAAGGTGTCCACATCGGTCCTGGACAGTATCGCCCAGGTCTTGCAATTGACGGTTGACGAACGCAAATACCTCTACGCCCTGGCGCTGGAGACAGGCCCCGGAGCGAGCCTCCTGAAAGAAGAACACCCTGAGATAAGCCCGTCCCTGCAGCGTATTTTGCAGGAGCTGCGCTTTTGTCCGACGATCATCTCCGATCGGCGCTACCATATTCTTGGCTGGAATCAGGCGGCAGCTCATGTCTTCTTGGACTTTCAGCAAGTTCCTGTGGAGCAGCGAAACATGATCCGGCTGTTGTTTACGCGAAAAGAGCTGCAGCGGCTGGCCGTCAATTGGGAGCACTTTGTCAGCGGATTTCTGGCCATCTTTCGCGCCTACTACGGGCAATACGTCGAGGATCAATGGTATGATCAGTTCCTCGAAGAGATGAGAGGGCTTCATCCCGATTTTCACCGCCTCTGGGAGGAGAGCCGGGTGAGCTCGGCACCGGAGGTATTGATTCAATTCCGCCATGCGAAAGCAGGGAAAATGCTGTTCCATCTGACATCCTTGCAAATTCAGGGGAACGCCGATTTGCGCTGCAGCATTTACACACCCGTTCCGGATTCGCCTACAGACGCGAAGCTGCGGAAGCTGATGGAACAGAGCGTGCCGACTGGCGAAATGCAGCAGTGAGCGAGCGAAAGGCCGCCATGACAGTAGAGTGATGTTCTACAGCATAGCAGCCTTTTTTAACCTCTCTAGTTAAGGAACCGGAACGACGCGATTGCCTTCTTCATGTTATCGGTCCCTTCGACCTCATCCATGGCTTTGCCGATCAAACCGTCATGCGAGAGGTTCTCCGGCTAGTCCACATCGGTATAGACTCCGACGGTTTATTCGTTGTTCGCATCACTGAAGCTCACGTCTGAACAGCATGGAGCAGCCGGGCATTGACGTACTCGATCTCCGCTTTGTGCGATTGGCCTGGCGGATGCGGTGTCTCGAGAATGACTGGCAGCTGCTGAAACTCTTGGGTTGACAGCAGCTCCTGCAAGCCGCCCTGCGGGATCAGGCCCTTGCCGATGTTGGCATGGCGATCGCGAAAGGAACGATGCGGAAACACCGAATCGTTTAAATGGATCGCTTTCACATGCTCCAGATAGTGCAGCTCGCGGGCGCGTGCAACCACCTCGGCCCAATTGTCTCCCTGCCACAGTGTACTGGCAAAGGCATGACACGTATCCAGACAGAATCCGACCTTCTCCGGAGCGTCTATCAGGCTCCTGACCTGTGTCAGCTCCTCCATCGTCATGCCCATGGGGTTCCCCTGGCCTACGTTATTTTCGATAAGCAGCAAGGCCTGACCCGACCAGGAGGCGAGAATATCGTTGAGCATCGCGATCATCCGCCGATACCCGTACAGCGGGTCTTTTGCCTTGCCTTTGTACTGGCCAAAATGCACGACGACGCCGATCGAGCCACATGCCTCGGCTATTGCCAGGTCATTTCGGACAGAGTCAAGCGTCATCCGGTAGCTCCCATCCTCTGCCGCCAGATTGGTCGGATAAGAGGTGTGAGCGATTGAACGCAAGTCGTGCTGCTGGCAAAACTGTCGGCAGGCCGCAGCATCCCGCTCGTCAAATTGCTTAACCTGCAGGCTGCGCGGATTTTTCGGAAAGTATTGATACGCCGTCGCTCCCAGTTCGTAAGCGAGCCTGGCCGCTCCCAAATAGCCGTTGCGAATGCTTACATGTGCACCGATATACATGGCTTACTCCCCCTCCGTCTGTTCCTTAATCTGGGTATACAAGGGAATATGTATACATGAAAAACGGACGATTGCGGGCAAAAATGCGCTATAATGAAAAGCATCAAATCGAGGAGGCGTTACGATGAGGTACACGAATCTGATGAGGGCAAAAAACCGAGGGGAATCCGCATCACCTGCCCTGTAAACTGTGTGATTCCCCTGTAATTCGGAAGGGGTATCAGCATTTTGGAAAAAACGCAGCAAACTGACAGTAAAGCTGTAGAAAGAGAAATGACGGAACCGGGCCGCACCTTTGCAAACATTGCATGGCTGGGCTTTCTCGCGTTTTTCAGCGTGTTGAACGAAATGGTATTCACCGTCTCACTGCCGGATATCGCAAAGCAATTTGCGCTGTTGCCCGGCACCGCCAACTGGGTCTCGATCAGCTTTGTCATTACGTTCGGGATTGGTTCAGCGATCTATGGCAAGCTGTCCGATCTGTACGGAGTGAAGAAGCTGCTGTTGATTGGCCTGTTGGTGTACAACGGAGGGTCGCTCCTCGGACTGCTCGCCCAAGCTAGCTTTCCGGCAGTGGTTGTCGCCCGCTTGATTCAAGGCGCCGGAGCGGCGTCCGTGCCAGCCATGATCATGGTGATCATCGCCCGCTATGTCGGAGCAAAAGATCGCGGCAAAGCATTTGGGCTGGTCGGCTCGATGGTCGCTTTTGGCGAAGGCATCGGGCCCGTCATTGGCGGTGTCATTGCCGACTGCGTTCACTGGTCGCTATTGTTCACGCTGCCGCTGATGACGCTGCTCTCGCTCCCGTTCTTCCTGAAGCGATTGCCGGACGATAAGCCTGTCGAAACAGGTACAGTCGATATACGCGGAGCATTGCTGCTCTCGATCGGGATCGTTCTGTTCAGCCTGTTTACGACTTTCTGCCTGTGGGGCTATCTGGCCGCCGGCCTGCTGGTGTTTCTTGCCTTCGGCCGGCACATTCGCCGTGCCGACCAGCCCTTTTTCGAGCCTGGCTTGATGGCCAAACGGGCGTTTCTGTTTTGCACACTCGCCGGGGGCATTCTGCTTGGGACGATGGCCGGCGTCATTTCCGTGGTGCCTTATATGATGCGTGACGTACACCATTTGACAACCGGCATGATCGGCGGCGGAATTCTCTTTCCCGGTACGATCAGCGTGATTGTGTTCGGGATGGTCGGCGGGACGCTCGTCGATAAACGCGGCCATGCATTTGTCATGTACAGCGGCATCACGCTGCTGGTTACGGGCTTTCTCTTCCTCTCCCTGTTGGTTGACATAGCCGCCTGGGCGACAGCTGCCGGTCTGGTGATCGCGTTTGCCGGACTTTCCTTTGTGAAAACGGCGATTTCCGCAAGCGCTGCCGAGCGGCTGGAAGAAAAGGACGTCGGTGCGGGGATGGGCTTGCTCAGCCTGGTCTGCTTCGTGTCGGAGGGAATGGGCGTGGCGATTGCCGGCGGAGTTCTGTCCAGACACTCCCTGGCGTTGCCGCTGGTGTCCGGCATCAGCCAATCCGCTGCACCGTACAGCAATCTGCTGCTGCTCTTTGTTCTTGCCGTCGTCATTGGCGGGACTGTGTACAGACTGTCTGCCCGCCACCGTTAAAGTGACGATTGTGATTCGGTCATTGCCGCTAAAATGAAAAGCTCGGCTATGGGGACTGCTGGCGCTGACGCCTTCCCCTATGCCGAGCTTTTTTCAATAACGATTCAAGCGATGTCATGCACGAATGTGCGCTTCGAAAAAATCCTCTTTTTCCTCAGCCATTCGTCCGTGTGGCTACGCTCAGCGCAAAAGAAAGCCCTGCCTGACCGCAGCCTGTTTACAGATGAACCTGATCCGCCATCGCAGCAAGCTCGTGAATGACCGTTTCGTCCACTTCCAGCCCCAGGCCCGGCTTCTCGTCGAGATGGAGCTGGCTGTTTCTGTAGTCCATCCGTGCCACATCGCGCGAGAACATTAGCGGACCGACCATTTCGTTAGCGATGATGTTGCGCTTGGCCGTAGACAGGTGCGCGCCGGCAGCAGTCGCGACCGCCGACTCGACCATGGAGCCGACCATGCACTCGATGCCGGCCATTTCAGCCTGCGCGACCAGCTTCAGAGCCGGGTAAAGACCGCCGCATTTCATCAGCTTGATGTTGAGCTTGTCTGCCGCTTGCTTGACGATTACTTCGCGCATTTCGCGATCGCCGTGGACGCCTTCATCGACCATCACCGGAATGTGGGTCTGTCTGCGGATCTCAGCCAGTGCCGTAATGTCATCGGCCAGCACAGGCTGCTCGATCCAATCCATCTGGCAGTCCTCGACCTGCTTCAGGACAAACATGCTCGTCGCTCTGCTCTTCCACCCCTGATTGGCATCGACGCGCATCAGTACATCCTTGCCGATCGCCTGACGGACGGCGCGAATCCGCTCGACGTCAAGCGCCGCATTCGTGCCGACTTTGACTTTGATCGTCTTGTAGCCGGCTTCGACGGCCTCCGCCGCTTGGCGGGCCATCTCGTCGGGAGCGAGAATGCTGATGACGAAAGGAACGTCGAGCGAGTCGTGGTACTTGCCGCCGAGCAGGTTGTAGACCGGCTGCCCGCTGGCTTTCCCCATCAAATCGTAGCAGGCGATATCGATCGCGGCTTTCGCCGACGGCGCCCCGTAAATGGCAGCGTTCATTTGTTCGTGAATTCGCTCGATTTGGAACGGATCGGCTCCGAGGACAGCCGGTGCCAGTTTCTTGTGCAAAACGGCATACGTGCTCTCCCAGGTTTCCCCTGTCACGTGCTCATCCGGTGTCGCCTCGCCGTACCCGACCAGTCCGGTATCGGTTTCGATTTTGACGATAATCGTCGGCATGTCGTAGTAGGTCGTGTAGGATACGATGAATGGACGAATTAATGGCAGCTTGATGCCCGATATGCTGACGGATGTTATTTTCACAAAAGCCCCTCCTCATGCTAAGAAAAAAATGAAAGGGCCCGTCGAAGCGTATCGTTACATACTTTTCGAGGGCCCCCTGATAACGTACGGTGGAATTATTCTCCCAAGAAGCGGAATACGGCTTCGCGCATGATGTCTGCACCGACAGGCAGCATCGCCTCATCGATATCGAATTTCGGATGGTGGTGGCCGTATGGCGCAGCCGGGTGGCCGACACCGACAAAGAAAAACGCAGCCGGGATTTGATCGCAATAGTAGGCGAAGTCTTCGCCGCCGAGACTTGGCACTGCTTCGACCACCCGCTCAGGACCGACTACGCTCTCGGCGGCCGCTTTGACGATCTTCGCCATCTCCGGGTGATTGCGCACGGACGGATCTCCGACCGTGTAGGTGAACCGGTGCGTAGCGCCAAACGACTTGCAAACCCCGTCGAGAATGTCCTCCATACGGCTTCTGATCGTCGCGGCTACCGCCGGTTCGAAATAGCGGACTGTCCCGGACAGCGTCGCCGAGTCGGGAATGACGTTGTAGGTGCTGCCCGATTTGAGCTCGCCGATGCTGAGCACCGCCTGATCAAGCGGATTAAGCGTCCGGCTGATGATCGTATGCAGCTGGGTAATGGCGTGCGCCGCTACCAGCGTCGGATCGACAGTCTCATGCGGCATCGCGCCGTGTCCGCCCTTGCCGCTGATCTCGATCGCGAAGCCGTCTGCGCCGGCCATGATCGCGCCTTCCTTGACGCCAATCAGACCACTCTCAAGCGGCTGCCAGAGATGCAGGCCAAAGATGCCATCGACACCGTCGAGCACGCCGTTTTCCACAAGCTCTCTGGCTCCGCCGGGAACCGTTTCTTCGGCATGCTGGAAGATAAACACCACTCTCCCCTTGATCCGCTCCCGCTCTTCGACGAGCTTTTTGACCACCCCGAGCAGCACAGCCATATGCCCGTCGTGGCCACAGGCGTGCATGACACCCGGCGTTTTCGAAGCAAAGGGCAGGCCTGTCTCTTCTGCCACGGGAAGGGCATCGATATCGGAGCGAAGTGCTACCGTCTTGCCTTTTACCGGTCCATCGAGGTACCCGATGACGTCCTTGCCTGTCAATGAGCGGGTCTCAATGCCCATGCTGTGCAACTGCTGCTCGATGTATGCACGCGTCTGTGCCTCTTGATGGGAAAGCTCGGGATGCGCATGCAAGTGGCGCCGATGGGCAACCATCCACTCTGTCCACG
Source organism: uncultured Brevibacillus sp. (assembly GCA_946402065.1). Classification (GTDB taxonomy): domain Bacteria; phylum Bacillota; class Bacilli; order Brevibacillales; family Brevibacillaceae; genus Brevibacillus_D. Next base: position 8,062 of record CAMIVR010000208.1, read on the forward strand.
CATCGTTGGTCTGTTTTTGCTCAGCCACAACTGTTCACTCCCTTTTTACCTCAAGCATATCCGATCATGTGGGCGATTGTAACGAAAATTGCCCCCATAATGTAGTGAATGATGATCAATGGCAGAATCCATTTGGCCCATTTGACCCAGGAGATTCCGGCCAAGGCCAACCCCGCCATGAAGTAGCCGGAAGTCGGCGTAAAGATGTTGGAAATACCGTCGCCAAGCTGGAAGGCGAGTACGGCTGTCTGGCGGGTTACGCCGACGAGATCGCCGAGCGGCGCCATGATCGGCATCGTCAGTGCTGCCTGGCCGCTGCCGGATGGAACGATGTAGTTGATCAGACATTGGACGAGGTACATCCCGATGGCGGTCAAGCTGGATGGCAGCGAACCTACTGCGGAAGCCAGGCCGTGCAGGATCGTATCCATGACTTTGCCGTCTTGCAGGATGACCAGAATCCCGCGGGCGACACCGACGACGAGCGCCCCCATGACCAATGTGCGGCAACCCTCGATGAACGATTCGGCAATGTCGTTGACCCGCATCCGCGAGACAAGCCCCATGAGCACGCCCATAAGCAGGAAGAGTCCGGCGATGTTCGTCAGGCCCCATCCGAATTTGGACACCCCGATCGCCAGTGTGACAATCGTCGCCAACAGGATAAGCAGAACGATTTTTTGGCTTGTCGTGATCCGGGCAGACTGAGTGGTTGCCGGTGTCGCATTTCGAACGATTTGATCCGCTTCGTACATTGGGCTTCTTGTCGGATCTTTCTTCACTCTGTCTGCATGGCGCATGACATACCAAATGCTGACGCCGATAAAGAACACGAAGACAACCATCCGATAACCGGCTCCGGAGAAGAGCGGTAATTGGGCAATCCCTTGGGCAACCCCGACTGTAAACGGATTCATAAAGGCTGAAGTAAACCCTGCGCAGGTTCCGATCAAAACAATCGCCGCTCCAGTCAAGGAGTCAAACCCTAATCGCATGACGATCGGCACGAGAATCGTGATGTACGGAATCGTTTCTTCCGCCAAACCGAGCATTGCACCACTCAGCCCAAAGAAAAGCATGAGTACGGGAATAATCAATTTTTCCTTGCCCGCCATTCGCTGCGAGAC
>CAMIVR010000209.1 GCA_946402065.1 uncultured Brevibacillus sp.
GACTGTAAATCTGCTCCCTCTGGGTTCGGCGGTTCGAATCCGTCTCTCCCCACCACAAGTGAATACATGTATGCCGGTGTGGCGGAATGGCAGACGCGCGCGACTCAAAATCGTGAGGGAAACCGTGGGGGTTCAAGTCCCTTCACCGGCACCATAATTAATACGTTCTTGTTCTTTGGGATAAATAATCCTGAAGGACTTTTTTATTTTTATCCCTCGCAAGCTCTATCGGAAAATGCTGTGTAATGTATCCCGGCTCGTTCGTTTCCCCAGCTCGTCCAAATAAATAGAATCGAGGCAATTGATCCGCGACTGGCAGAGGACGCCACGGAAAAAGACGCCCTCTACGAACGCTTTCTACAAGAACTTCAGCGAACTATCGTTCCCGTCATCAAGCAGAGGGAGTTTTGGTGCATTCGCAAGCGCCCGCCGCAAGCGATGCACTCCTTCCTCGATATCTCCTTCGGTCACGTTGCCAAAACCGAGAATGATTTTGTCGCGATGCTGCCCCTTCACAATGGTGTGATCCTCGACCGGATATGCGCGAACACCCGCTTCCCGAATCTTTTGTACGACTTCTGCTGTAAAGGAATGCCCCGGAAAAGCGGCAACGAAATGGAGGCCGGTTGAGCTGCCGAGAATGGACACGTCTCCGGGAAAAGCGCGGTGCAATGCAGTGCGAAGACAGTCTCGCCGTTTTTTGTACAGCTTTTTTACGTTTGCCACATGCCGCTCAAGCTGGCCCTCTTCGATAAAGCGCCCGAGCGTCAATTGCTCCAGAGTCGGTGTGTGCAGATCGGTGAACCATTTAGCGTCCTGATAGCGCTCGACCAGCGCCGCAGGAAGAACCAGATAGCCGAGCCTGAGCGCAGGAGAGAGAATTTTGCTGAAGGAACCGATGTAAATGACCCGATCGCGATCCAACCCCTGGATTGAACTGATCGGAGGCCCTTCGTAGCGAAATTCGCTGTCATAATCATCCTCGACGATGTAGCAGCCTTCGCTGCAGGCGTACCGGATCAATTGAAGCCGGCGCTGTATGGGAAGCGTTCCGCCGAGGGGAAATTGATGGGAAGGGGTGACAAAGACAAAGCCGGGGCGCTTCCCGGGCGGGAGGAGCTCGGTTTTCATGCCGTTTTCATCAATCGGAACCGGATAGAGGGACGCGCCGCCAGCAGTAAAAATCGTTTGGATGTCATGTGTAATCGGATCTTCGATGACGACAGTGCTCTTGTCAGTCAACAACACCTTGGCGATCAGGGAGAGGGCCTGGGTTGCTCCCGAAGTGATGACGATCTGTCGAGGATCGCAACAAACTCCTCTACTCCTCTGCAGGTATTTGCAGAGAATTGTCCGCAACTCCGGCGAGCCTGCGGGTTTGCCGTAACCGAAGGCCTCAGCGGATGCCTCTTTGCATACCTGCTGGCTCAAACGGCCCCACGTTTTGCGCGGAAACAATTCCAGTGCCGGGATGCCCGAGCGGAAATCGATCAGAGCGCCGGACGGCTGCTCAGTTGCCTGCTCCCTGTCTTCATATTGCGGCGACACCCTTGCCATATCGGTTTTTTGCTCCAGATAGACCCCCTCTGCTACATAGTTTCCCGAACCTCGCCGACTTTCAATATACCCTTCAGACAGCAGATAATCATAGGCTTCGATGACGACATTTCGCGAGACGTGCAATTCTCTCGCCAAATTCCGGGTCGAGGGCAGACGGTCGCCGGACCGCAGCTCTCCCTGCAAAATTTTTGAGCGTACGCCGAGATAGATTTGCCGAACCAAGGGCATTGCTGCTGAACGGTCGATTGCTAACCAAAACATGTGTGAGCAGTGCTCCCTTCATAAAAGTGGTACTATCTAATCCGCCAAAACTGGACCTGATCAAAACCAGTTTAGCATGATATTTTAAAGCCAGTAAGTACTTTCAAGAAAGGAAGAGTAGAATGACAGCAAGCAATGAGCATTTGGCAGCAGATGTGCTGCGCACCGTGGCCAGAAGCCTGACGGCAAAAGCGTATCTGGAGCGAAACCCGGAACTGTATTCACTGTTGCGCTCCGCCGCTCTTCGCTTCGTCGCGGGAGAGACAAGGGAGGAGGCGTGGAGCAGGGCATACGCTCTCGCTGACAAAGGATATCTGCTCTCGCTTGAATACATCGGGGAAAATACGTCTCAGGCCGACGCATGCAAAAACGCCAAGGAAGAATTTCTCCGCTTGATCAGAGAAACGCGGATTCGTACAGCGATTTGTTTTGATTTGTCGCATGTCGGGTTGACGATCGACCCGCAGCTGGCGCTGACGTATGTCGATGAAATGGCGACCGAAGCAAAAAAATACGGCCACACGCTGATGATCAGCATGGAGGAGTCAGAAAAGACGGAAAGCATCCTCGCTATATACAAACAGCTGGCATCCGTTCACTCCCATATCGGCATTACGCTTCAGGCACACCTCCGCCGCACGCTTGATGATTTGCCCCACTTGCTGGAATTGCCGGGCAGGATCCGGATTGTCAAAGGAGCGTTTAAAGAACCGAAGGAGAAATCCATTTCCCGCTCGGACGAACTAACCATCCGGTATCTGGAATTGGTGGCTCGCTGTGTCGACTCGGGGCATCCTGTCTCGATCGCGACTCATGATGAACGAATCATTCGGGAAGCGATCGCCTGCGGTTACCTGTCCCATCCGCATGTAGAGCTCGAGATGCTCTACGGCATTTGTCCGGAGATCAGCAGGGAGATCAGGGAAAACGGCGGGAGAGTGCGCATTTATCTTCCCTATGGGACAGAATGGTACTTGTATTTGTGCCATCGCCTTGCTGAAAACCCGCCCAACCTGTACGTAGCGATTGCCGATATGTTTGACAACAGCCGTATCGGGCAAAATCCGAGTGCATATTGACCGTTACGAAACCCAAAAAGACGTCTGGCAAGTTCCGCAGGACATCCTAAAATCAGGCGCAGAACAGGAGGATGAAGATGTTCCGATTAAGCGAATCGCCTGACTGCTCGGTGTCCCAATCCCGGCTGCATCGAGCTCGTGGATTGCTGGCGGAAGCATTGCTTGTCTAAGCAATGTTCCAGTGAGCTGCAACGAACAGTTAGATGCAAGAAAAACGATCGCTGCTACACACTAAAGCCGTGGATTCTCAATGGAGCATCCACGGTTTCCCTTTTGTTCTACCTATCTCCCTCCAAACGACCTACCATGAAGCAACCACGATCAACATCGTGCATATTAAATAAAATGAAAATAATCATTGAATATTATTCACTTTTTGTTTAATATTATTTATGGAAGGGGGAGGGCGAGATGAATCGTGAAGATGTGCCGGCCTGGATACTGGCTCTGGATAAAGAATCCGTTGAATTTATAAGAAAATTCGTCATTAATTCCGGGTCATTAAAAGAAATCGCAAAAATTTATGATGTTTCCTATCCGACTGTGAGGGCCAAGCTGGATAAATTAATCCAGAAAATTGAATTGAATAGCAAAACTGAAGATGTGGAGTTCGTCACGATGATTAAAAATTTGGTCATCGATGAACGACTCAGTTTGGAAACCGCAAAATTGATTATTGACCAATATAAAAAGGAAAGGACGAATGGCTAATGTTACTGGTATATGGATGGTTGATCGCAATTGGAGTGCTGGTAGTACAATTCTTCTTATCTCGAAGAACAAATGTTTACTGGGGAGCTATCTTACCCGTTTTGTATGTAGTTTTTATCATCGTATGGCTGCCCGCAAGATTTGGGAAGGAAATCACATTTTCCGTTATTTTGGCTGCTGTAGCCGGGTTGGTGTTTCTGTTCGGAATGTGGTTTAACGGAAGAGAATATCTGAAAAAGAAGAGAAAGCAAGAATTGGAGAAAATGGAGCTGCATGATATCGAGTAAAGCTGTAATGGGCGCATCCGTATAAATTATTTTACATTTGGGTGAACACGATGACAGAAGTAAAAGGCGACAGATTACCAATCATTGATGGCATACGAGGAGTAAGCCTTGCCGGAATTTTACTGGCAAATATGCTCATCTTTCAATATGGTATCTGGGGAAAAGATAATTTCCAGCTCTATTCTCCCTCCCATATGGATTCAATCGCGTATCGTTTTACTAAGATTTTCATTGAAGGCAGCTTCATGCCCATCTTTGCTTTTCTATTTGGTTTTGGAATGATGAAAATGAAACAAAGCCTGGATAGGAAAAATCAAAAGGATAAACGGCATTTCTTTCGGAGGTTTTTGTTTCTGGCGGTCGTTGGTTTTCTGCACTCGAGATACCTCTGGGAAGGAGACATTTTATTCTTTTATGGGTTGATGGGCATGTTTCTTCTCCTGTTTGTAGGACGAAAGAAGAAAACATTAATCATCTCGGGCAGCGTATTGCTTCTTCTGTTCTCTCTGCCAGGATACGGGAATCAGCACGAGACACTGTCAGATCCTGTAGCCATAGAGGCATATGTCAAGAAAACCATTTCCGTTTATAGCACTGGCACATATGAGGAGATTAAAGACCATCGCAATCACGTTGATCCTGGACACTTGCCTGACTATATGTACCTGTTCCTTTTCCTGTTCGCTCCATTCTTTACTGCTCCCTTGTTTTTGTTTGGAATGTATGCGGCTCAGGATAACTGGTTTGAGGAACCTGACAGAAAAAGAGGGATATACCGGAAGGCAGCCAGCTTGCTAACCTTGTCTGGAATACTGCTGAAAAGCGCCCATTACTTTTTTCCGCAACTTTCCTGGACAGGTATTGCCGATTTGCTAGGCTCAAGCATATTGGCATTTGGATATATATTTGCCTTCGCCCTTCTTTATACACGATTTGGCAGCTCTTTCTGGCTTAGGGCGTGTCATTCTGTTGGAAAATTGTCGTTGTCCAATTATTTGTTGCAAACGGTGATTTGCACGACCATTTTCTATGGGTACGGTCTTGGCTTATTTGGAAAACTGGGCGTACTTTCGGGGATTTTTCTGTCCATCGGGATATTTGTATTACAAGGTATCGGTAGCTACTGGTACCTGAAGCGGTTCAAATATGGCCCCGTAGAGAAGCTTTTACGAATTTGGACGTATTTTTCCTTTTCGGGAGCATCGACAAGAAAGAAGGATTCTGTCGATGTCCCTGGAGCGTAAAGGTTACCCCGATCTAATTTGGAAAGGAGGCTTGATTATTCTTTGAAATTTTATTGTTTTGAATGAACCAATGAGCCCCTTTCTACATCTAACCTTATAGCACCAAAAATCAAGCAGAGGAACAGGAGGTTTCACGATGTGACCGTTACATACGATGTTCAGCAGGATGTCTGCCTGGCCATGCGGGGAGACGCCGATGCCTTCATCAGGCTGATTCTGACTCATAAGAATAATCTGTATGGCTTGGCACGTACGTACCTGAATCACGACGAGGATTGTGCCGATGCAATACAGGAAACGATTTTCAAAGCGTTTAAGGGCATAAGTACCTTGAGAGAACCCGCATTTTTCAAATCATGGCTATCCCGTATTCTGATTAACGAATGCATCCGGTTGCTGCGGGCACAGAAACGGATGCACATCATCGAACAATCCAAATGGGATTGTATATCCATGCACGTTCCTTACGAGGCAATTGAGTTGAAAGAAGCGGTAGCGTATTTGGAGGACGACCTGCGAAACGTCGTCCAGCTTTATTACTATGAGGATGTTCCCATCAAAAAAATCGCCAGGCGGCTTGGCGTCCCGGAAGGCACGATAAAATCCCGGCTGCACCGGGCCCGCGAGCTGCTGGCGGAGGTTCTTGAATCCCCACACGATAGGAGAATGATGTATGACCCGAATCTAATGCAGGAGCGTCGCCCGAATAACCTGATTCCTTTGCCACCCGTCGCGGTGTGGGAACGAATCGATGCGGCGCTTTCCTGCTTGCCGAGAAGGCCGCAGACCGGAGCTTTGCGGTTGGATGGCTGGTACAACCTGGAACCTGTTCTGTCCATCTTGTGAAGGAGATGCTTTATAATGGAAGATGTTTTGTTAGACGGTGAGATCAAAATAAGCTGCGACTACAATGAAGAAGATTACGACTTTGTAGGGGACCAGCTGTACGAGTACAATGTGAAAGCATCGCAAGGATTGCTCAAAAAACCGGAGCATGACGTCCATTTATTTTTGAAGGAGAAGTCCGGACAAGTGGTTGGCGGCATCTTCTGCGAAACGTACAACTTTAGCTTGTATATCGATATGTTCTGGATTGCCGATGATTACCGTGGCAAAGGCTACGGCAAGGCGATGATCGCGGAGGCCGAAAGAGCAGGCAAGAAAATGGGCTGCGTATTCGCCCATACCTCGACTTTCAGCTATCAATCTCCGCATTTTTATCAGAACATGGGTTACGAAGTTTTTGGCATGCTGGACGACTATCCGGACGGAATCAAGCAATATTTTCTGAAGAAAAAGCTGTAGAAGGAGTGTTTCTTACGTGATTTACAAACTTGATCAAACCGATTACAAGAAGATAAAACCATTGCTGAAAATGGAGCAGCAAAATGACCTGACACTCAATGCGATTATGAACGGCAACAATCGCGGCACTATTTACGTGGATAATCCAGAGCATCCGCGCACGGCTCTGATCGACGTGATCGGAACGATCTCGACATTTGTTGGTGATCATACGAACGAGGACTTTTTTCGCCTGCTGCCGGATTTTATCGATAACCAACTGAAGCTTGATACGTTGGAATCATGCGGCGGCACTTATTTCCTGGCCGTAGCAAGCGACGAGGCTTGGGAGCAAGCGATAGAGAAAGCCATTTCGCATCGGGAATACGAGACAGATTTTGAGTGGTACCACACATTCAACGCGGACCGTTTTCATACGCTTACGAGTGGCTTTAAACCGGTACCGGCGGGCTATGCGGTTCGAAGAATTGACAAAGCGACGATCGAGAACGATTCGGAAGATATCCTCTCTGAGGTGTTGAACGAATTTTGGTACTCGACGGACGATTTTCTTACAAAAGGTATAGGCTACTGCGTGGTGAAGGGAGACCAAATTATTAGCGCATGCCTTTCCTGCTGCGTGAATGGCCAAGATCATGAGATCAGTGTAGAAACCTATAACGACGAAGACATGAATAAGGGTTTCGCCACATTAGCCTGCGCCGCGTATTTGGAGCATTGCCTGGCAAATGGAATAACGCCGCATTGGTCGGCGCTCGAGACGAATAAGGAGTCTCTTCGTTTAGGGGCGAAACTCGGGTTTGCATTTGCATCCAAACGCAAGTCGTTTGAATTCGAGTTTTAGGATCACCATCCCGTTACTCGCGCGGAATTTATTGTGATGCTGACGGGTGCCTTGCAATTGGAAGAGATGGGCGCTGCGCTTACCTTCACTGATAACGATCAAATCGGGGCATGGGCGAAGCAAGCGATTGCCCAGGCGGTACAGGCGGGAATTATCGACGGATATGGAGACGGCAGCTTCCGTCCGAATGCGCAGGTTACCCGGGCGGAAATGGCGGGCATGGTCGCACGAGCGCTCAAACTGCCGCTCAAGGCCAATACCGCAACGGGTTTTGTCGATGATCAGGCGATTCCCCAGTGGGCGAAAGGCTCTGTAGAAGCGATTCGTGTGCTTGGCATCGTCAGCGGCCGCGAAGGTAACAAGTTCGCGCCAAATAATACGACGACGAGAGCGGAAGCGGCGACTGACTATTTTGCTTCGGATGCCGGGCATGCAAAAATAAAACGTAAAACAACGCGAAGTGTCCTGGAAAGGGATTCTTCGCGTTGTTTTTTCAGCCGGCCTACCTGCGATTAGTCGAATGAGTTGCCAGTACATCACGAATTTTTTGTAGTAGAGACTTCATATGTTGATAAACGGAACGATCCATCGAAAATTTTGATTTCCGTTAGTCGAAGGGAAGCCGGGAATGCTACGTTATTCTTAAGTTTTTGGTGAACATGGGTTTGGTTGGTGACTGTGGTTCGTAATTCGTTATATCTTCCGTCATTTGTAGGTTAAAAGGGTTTTGTTTCCGAAATATAGAATAAGGAAATACGATTTGCATTTACCGAATTGCGTAAGGATGAAATTAATGTCACCGTATAGCTTTGGTTTCGTGATGAAAGCGATCATATTGATGGCGAGCGGGCTATATTTTTTTATTCGTTATTACAGGCAGGGGCCGCCTTTCTGGATCGGCATCATCCTGCTCACCACCGGTTTTTTTGATTTCCGGTTTCCGATGGAGTTGTTCCTTCAGCGGTCTTCCGTATCCGGCACTGTGCAAGTGTTAGTACAGGGCACTATCAACCTGATGTTTGTTGGTGCCAACACGCTCTACCATTATCTCGTGCTCATCTTTTATTTGGAATCCATCGGAATCATCAAGCGGTATCTGTACGTTTTGTTGCTCATTCCTCTTTTGGCTACTTTATTGCGGACGATAATTGACTCTGAATGGCAGTTTGATTTTTTGTTCACGGCGATCTGGGGGAGCATATATTGGTTGGCGTCTTTGGGGTTATCCCTGAGGAGCGTGATTAAGGAACACAATCGGGATAAAATCATCTATCATTTGGCGATCGCGATAATGTTGCTGTCTAACGGACTGATCCTTGTTCTAGCCCATTTCCAAGGCAAAGAATTCATCGAGCTGGTGAATATGACTTGGTTTACTATTTTTCTTGCGTTCTGCTTGTTGTTGCTGATCTGGGTCAATACAAGGAAGATGTTAGTGGGGATGCAGCGTGAAGCCGTCATTAGGAAGCTCGACATGGGCACGGCGCTGCTTCATCATACGTTCAAGAATGCGATCGGTAAAGTGAAGATCAATGCATGGAATATTCGCACCAGTTTGTCTAAACAAAGCGGGTTGTCCACACAAAGCTATGAGGAAATAGATCGATATGTGCAAAATCTATTCTCTACGTACGAACATATGATGGGAATGATGACGAAGATATCACAAATGGTGCGGAACAAGATGGAGATTATACCCGAACAGGTTGATCTGGCCGAAGTCCTGGATGAGGCCATAAAATGTTAATGCTAATACATAATGTCCATCAATTGATGGGATAAGTTGTCCTGCTG
>CAMIVR010000210.1 GCA_946402065.1 uncultured Brevibacillus sp.
ATGTCCCTCTTGACCGTCGCCAAACGTTGCCGCCACGCTTCCTGCATGCAGCGCTTGATCCAGCTTGACGTCAGCCGTGGCTTGCAGTTTTTTGGCCCCGTTGTCGGTTACCGTCACACCCACTTTTGCTGTCAGGCTCGATTCCGCTTTCGTATTTTTCCACGCTGTTTTGTACTCATCGTAGCCAGACGTACTCGCCAGCGCTGAAAAGCCGCTCGTCAGAAGCAATACCGCGCCAATTCCCAAGCCTGCACCTGCAGTCAACCATTTTTTGCTCATCGTTATCCTCCAACCTGCCGTATTTGAAAGCTTTCTTGCGCAAAGGCAGCCCGTATCGTGCCTGCCCCGGCTGCCGAAGCTTTCTGATTTCATCTTAACGACCATGTCTAAACCGGCTCTAAAGCGAATCTTAAAAAAGTCTAAAAAAACCGGCTGCCTCTCGGCTATAATGGAGATGAGCTGAATAAAAAAGGAGCGAACGAGTGGATGACAACCTATATCGCACTGCTGCGGGGAATTAACGTAGGCGGCAAAAACATGATCAAAATGGCTGATCTGAAGCGCACGCTGGAAGCGATGGGGCTGTCTCGCGTACAGACGTACATTCAGAGCGGCAATGTTCTGTTTGAATCGGCAGAAGACGAGGAACCTTTGCGGAGACGAGTCGAGCGAGAAATCGAAACCGTGTTTGGCATCGCAGTGACCGTGATGCTGCGAACGGCTGAGGAGCTGCGACACGTCGCGGCGAACTGCCCGTTCACAGCGGCAGAGATCGCCCAAGCGGAGTCGACCTGTGTCGGCGAGTGCCTGCATGTCGCCTTCTTGCTTGAAGCACCGGCACAGGAAAGCATCGATCGAGTGAGCGCTTACAGGAGTGACGCCGACCAGTTCCGGATTGCGGGACGGGAAGCCTTTCTGCTCTTCAGTGACAGCATCCGTACATCCAAGGTGGCACTCAATCTGCACAAGCTGAATGTCCCGACGACTGTGCGCAACTGGAAAACGGTGAACAAACTCGTCGCCCTGCTGAATGACAGAGAGGCGTAACAAACCGCGCAGGAAAGGCTTTTGTATGAGGAATGTCCTGAGGCAGAAGTCTTTTTGCTTGTTCCGTGAGCGCTGGCCTCGAGGCACCCATTAGCCGAGAAAAGCAATCGATTTAGTTGAATTTTACAAAATTCATATATTCAGATATTATAGACGTAACAAGCACATTCACCGCTTGCATGGGCTTTTCAACTCCTTGGCGCAACCGATCATGCAGCCCCCTGTTTGAATTCTCACGATGTTTCCGAGAGTGATGATTCTCTTAACGAAAGGAGCTGTGCAGAATGGAAGTGAAAGGAACGACAATCATGTTGGGCATCGGAGGAATGTTGTTATTAATCATCGCTGCAGCTGTTGCCACCCTCAACTATTAAAAGCGACCGGTATAACGATCGTTCCCGCAGTATTGAACACACGAAGAGGGGGCGAAGCATCGTGATCGTTTGCTTTGCCCCTGGCAGCATGCCATTTCGCCGGCTTCACGATTCCACTTATTAGCTGGATCAGGCAGCTTACGCCGGTAATTTCCATCGCCTTTCTACCTTCTCCGAAAAGGTTCATTGCCAAATAAAAAAGGCCATCTTCCTGTTGAGAGGAATATGACCTTTTGTGCTTTTGCTGACCTAGTTTTTCCGCCCTTGTCTTCGTTTTTCTTAATCTCATGTCTGCAAAGGCAAAGATGCTTCTGTTTTGTTCCGGGTTTCGCTTCCCTTCCCTTTCCAGCTTTTCCCGCTTTTTGCGCGCACTGCTTTTTGCCATGTCCTTCACTCCTTTGGACGAGTATTCGCGTGGTAGTTGCGAAAACTGTTCTTGCTGTTATCATAGTACGCTTGCGACGTGCTTGCAACCAAAACGGAGGATATCCGTTTCGCCTGTCCATTCGATTGCCATCGTAATCTATGTCACCTTCATCATACTGGGAATGAATAAGAAGCAAAAAGAGTTCGGAGGTCAGTCGCCACAGTCGAGTATGAGGGAGTGATTATACCCGAGCGGGGATGACTGCGTGGATTTTGGCAGGGATCATCGTCATGCCGCGGCTTTCCGGCTATCTGTTGACGATGTGGGACAAAGCTGTTATTCCGAAGCGAAAGGCGGATCACGGCAGCCGTTGAAGCAGCGAACGACACTAGCCAGACGAACGTCCCATGCCTGTCATCTGGCTCATTGGATAAATCCTGTGGTTGATTTGTCCAGAGACATTATGTTTAGATGATAGAGAATCACAGATTCGCAAGGAAGGGGGGAGAACGTGGCACAACCAAAAACAAAGGCGCTCAAGCTTCTGCTTGCCTTGCTGCTTAGCTTCATCTGTGTCATTCCGGTAAACTCCTTCCCGGCCGAATCCGTTGCTGCCGACTCAGCAGCCGATACGATCACCGCGCAACACGGTATTTTCCAGATCATCAGCTACCGTCATCCGACTTCACATACATTCTGGGTACACGCTCAACAGCTGTTTGTGTACAGGGACATGCTGTGCAAGTATTTGATTTATCCGCTTCCCGTAGGGTATGTCTGCTTTTTATTCCTGATACAGATACGTCGCAAGTGGCTGTTCCTGATGCCGCTGAAATACGTCTCGAAATTCGTGATCAACCCTCTCCAGGGACATGACTATACTCTGGAGAGGGGACGAAATGATGACGAGATATACCAAAGAGGAAAGCGAAATGATTTTGCGCACCGTAAAGGAACTGAAGGTATTCGGCATCTGGCTGGCTGTTGTCGTAATCGGCATGTTCATCGCCAGGAATTGGTTCGCGTAAATTCGCCGTTCATGCAACACTCCCTGCTACAAGGACAGGGAGTGTTTTTGTTTTCGTTGCGCAGCTCTGAACCGCTGCTGCCTGTGGGATTGATCAAAAAAAATACGACACTAGAGTCGGGATGATCACTCCACATTCCGACGCTAGTGTCAAGATTCTTTCCTGATGCCTTCGTACAGCAGCCTGAAAACGAGCTCACTCCACTCCTGAAGCGTCACATGAGGCATCGGAGGAAGCTGGATCGATTGAAAGAAGAACGATGCGATCAGCTGGTCAGGAATGTCGTCCCTGAGCACTCCTCGCTGCTGTGCGTCGCCGATTTGCTGCATCAGGTACGCAAACAGGACGCGATGATCTTCATTGAGCTGGGCAAGCAGCGCTTCAGCACGGGGTGACGCTTGTGCATCGATCAAAGGCAGCACCTGCAAGATTTGATGCATGTGCGAGTGGGTCAAAAAGAGCAGCAGCAGCTCCTTTAACGCTGCGATCGGCTCCCTTGCTTTCGGGAGCTTTTCCATGATGTTTTTCATCACGTGATTCATATACACCAAAATCAGTTCATCTTTGTTTGACACATACTCGTAAATGGTACTCCGCCCCACGCCCAACCGTTCGGAAAGCAATTTAAAATGAAAGCCCTCATACCCTTTTTCAAGCAGCAGCTCCTGAGTAGCTTCCATCAAGTCGAGCATTTCGATTTTCTTTTTGGCCATTCTTCATCACCCGTTACAGTGTATAGGGGAAGTGTACCATATTTGCTGCGGAAAGTAATCTCGCCGGTCGTATCGACGCAGCGGTCTATGAAGGAAGCGGAGCCCGCCCTTCGCTTTCGCCATACAGCACATTAGCAGGTGCTGCCGCCGGTAACGCATCTGCTGCGGACAAGGCCGTACATTCGCGAAAGGCAAAGTGCTTGCAGCCCAGACACTGCTGCCGGTTCAAGCAGGTGAGGGCATAATCGATCGCCTCGCCGGTATGGGCGAAAAAGTGCTCGCGCCCAACCGCGTTTTCCAGACCGGTTTTTTTCAGCAATTGTCGCGGCTGGTCCTGCATGCCGGAAATCAGCACGGTCCCCCCGCTCTTCTGAAATTCGCTGATGATCGCTCGCAGATTGGCTTCACCCGTGGTATCCATCAGCGGAACTTTGCCCATCCGCAACAGCAGAATGCGCGGGCGCACCTGAATGGTCCGGGTGATCATCTGCTCAAATGCAGCTGCGGCACCGAAAAACAGTGCGCCTTCTACCGTGTAAATCGCAATTTGCGGACAGTCGTGTCCTTCGCTGACCATATGCGCTGCCAGTTTTTCATGCTTTACGGCAGGATCGGGCAAGCATTTGTCCACCTTCATGATGTCGCTCATCCGTTTGACGAACAGGCACACGGCCAAGACAAGCCCTACTTCCACCGCCGTCGTCAGATTCGTCAGGACGGTCAATAGAAACGTGATCAGCAGCGTGAGCGAGTCGCTTGTTTTCGCTTTCAGCACGTGCATAAACGCTTTTCGCTCGCTCATGTTCCAGGCCACGACCATCAAAATCGGCGCCATACTGGCGAGCGGAATCAGCGAAGCAAACGGGGCAAAAGCGACCAGAATCAACAAGACGACTGCGCTGTGCACCATTCCCGAGACTGGGCTTACCGCACCGCTTCTGATGTTCGTGGCCGTCCGGGCAATCGCACCGGTCGCCGGAATCCCGCCGAACAACGGCGTGACGATATTGGCGATGCCCTGGCCGATCAATTCACGATTGCTCTTGTGCCGGGAACCGGACATTCCATCGGCGACAACTGCTGACAGCAGTGATTCAATCCCGCCCAGCATGGCTATGACAAAAGCAGGCTGAATCAATTGCTTGATCTTCTCGAACGTCACTTCGGGCAGATGCACGCTCGGCAATGTGCTCGGAATCGCTCCATAGGCTGATCCGATCGTCTCGACTTTACCGGAGAAAAACCAGACGGCGACCAGGCTGGAAACAATCAGACCGATCAGGGAAGCGGGGACCTTCGGAAACAGCTTGGGCGTTATCAGAATGACGAGGAGACAGACAGCGGCCGTGGCGACACTGTACAGATTAAGCGAAGCCAGATGCAAGCCAATTTCGTGCATGTTGGAGAGGAAATCCTCGTGCCGCTTGACATCCTGCAAGCCGAGAAAATTAGCCAGCTGGCCCGTGAAAATAATAACGGCAATTCCTGCCGTAAAGCCGATCGTGACGGGACGGGGAATGAACGTGATCAGCTTGCCGAGCTTGAAGATGCCCATCAGAACCAGCATGATGCCGGCGAGCATCCCGGCCAGAAGCAAGTTTTCGTAGCCGTACTGCATGACGATCGCAAACAAAATCGGAATAAAGGCACCTGTCGGTCCACCGATTTGATAGCGGGAGCCACCGAACAGAGAGATCAGAAAACCGGCAATAATCGTCGTGTAGATCCCGTATTGCGGGCTGACACCGGAAGCAATGGCAAAAGCCATCCCCAAAGGAATGGCTATAACTCCTACGATTAACCCTGAGATAAGATCCCGGCGAAAAAATCCTGCGTTATACCCTGTGTATCTGCCCGACCATTTCATTGTTAACCCTTCTTCTTTTTAATATTTGATTATTTGAATATATAGGAAATATACACCCCTTACTCATTTTCTGTCAACGAGAAACGCACCCGAGTTGCTGCACAAAAATACCCAGTAAACAACAAAGACAAGGTATCTTTCGTCAGAGTCCTTGTCTTTGGCGTTTACTCCTTTCTCATATTTTCCAGCAATGAAATCGCATCGACCAGATGATTGTCAAAAATTTGCTTGGCGACAGCCAGCAGGTCTTTGATCAGCGGGTCGCGGAGCGAATAAATCACGGTTGTGCCTTCTTTCACCGAGCTGACCACGTTTTTGTTGCGAAGGACAGCCAGCTGTTGGGAAACGGCAGAACCTTCCGTGCCTAGTATGCTTTGCAGCTCATTTACGTTTCTGTCCTGCTCACATAGCAGTTCAAGAATCCGGATGCGCAATGGATGAGCCAATGCTTTGAAAAACTCCGCTTTAAACTGTTGGATTTCTCGATTCATGGAACCAATCCCCTTAACCGTTGCAGACATGAAGATATGCATTGATACAGAGAGTGTACCATAATTGCCTCGTCATCGCATATTCACGAACTGTTTGCCGGGCTATTGGCGCCCAGGTCCATACAATTCTTCAAACCTGTCGATTACTTCCTCGTACATCGCGTAAATCGGCTGAAGCGTCGACTCATGGATTTTAAATTCTGTCCGGTTGAGAGTAATCGTATCGTTGACGACCGTCGACATATCCCGTAAAAACCAGTGCGATTTGGTGAAATTCTCCTCCATATGCTCCAAGGCATTTCTCGCTTTGCGGTAGGCGTCGAGATGGCTGTATTTTTCCATGATGCCTTGCAGTTCGTCATCTTTCATGTACGCAGCCAGTTCTTTGGCCAGTTTGTACGCCTTGTCGAGGCTGACGATGCAAAAGTGAATGTCGGCAAAATATCTGGTCGTCACAACCATTGTCCCGTGACCTTCCGGACCAGTCAAATGGTAAGCGTCTTTCAGTTCCTTGTCGTCTTCAAATATTCTGGACATCTGAATCGACGCCGTATTGACGTAAAATTCCAAATAGTACAGTAACACGGAAATGGTGTCGTACGTTTCCCGTGGATAGTGCTTCGGGTCGCTAATGTAGGAACGAATCCGTTTGTAATCGTTAAAAAATTTCATGATATCCCCGCCAAAAAAGAATGGTAAACCGCCTACAGCTTATGCTACACTGTCCGTCCCGCTTCTACAAGCCGTACCCGGATTTTCCTTTTGCAGATTAAAAAACGTGACTGCGCCAAGCTTTTCGGCGTAGCCTTCGTTGGTAAAAAAAGAAGCATCTTCCTGGCTCGACCCACTGGAGAAGATACTTGTTTATCGGGAGAGATTGTGCCTATTCGCTCATTGTGTTTGGACACCGTTTGACCCAAGCTGGTTTTGTTGTTGATCTTGCTGAATTTGCTGCTGATTTTGCTGGTTTTGCTGCTGGTTGGCCAGTGCGCCTTCCTGATACTCTTGCTTGGCCTGCTGGATAAATTGATCCGTGACGCTCTGATTGCCATTGCTTTGCGGGCTGGCATTGTTCTGTTGATTGGCACAGCTCATCTGACTCGCACCGTTCTGCTGGCCGAAACCGCTCTGCAGACTCGCCCCGCTCTGTTGCCCCGCACTGCTCATCTGGCTCGCCCCACTCTGCTGGCCGGAACCGCTCTGCTGATTGGTATTGCATTGACTGGCTTGGGTTTGATTCGCAATGCAGTTTTGTCCCGATTCGCCGCTCGTCTGGTTCTTTCCGTTGCTGGTTTGCATGCCTGCCTCCTACTTGTATTCGACAATGATCGGCTCGCCTGTATCTTCCATTGAAGTCTTTGTCTCAAGAAGAAGATCGGCATTGCTCGTTTTCTCGTTTTTGTTCCTAACGTTACCATGTTCGAATTCCGGCTCTTTTATTCAAGGCTTCCACGACCCGGGACAGATTGCTGGGGGGCAGACGGCCATTCCCGCCTCGCCTCCGCCACAGCAAAATACAAAAGAAAAACGGACAGAGACGCATCTCCATCCGCTTTTTCACATGCTTTTGACAATACGTTAGCTTTTGGCGATTGCCACGCTGTTGCTCGAACCAATCCGCGAAGCACCGGCCGCGATCATTTTCTTCGCAGCTTCGAGGTCGCGAACGCCGCCGGAAGCTTTGACGCCCAGCTTGTCGCCGACGACTTTGCGCATCAAGGCGATGTCCTCCGCAGTCGCTCCGCCTGTTGAGAAACCGGTAGAGGTCTTCACATAATGGGCACCAGCCTTCATCGACAGCTCGCAAGCGAGGACTTTTTCTTCCTCCGTCAACAGACACGTCTCAATGATGACTTTGACAAGCTTGCCTTCTGCAGCCTGGACGACGGCACGGATGTCGTTTTCGACGACGTCGGTGTCACCGGCTTTCAGCGCGCCGATGTTGATCACCATGTCGATTTCGGCTGCACCTTGGCGAACCGCCTGCGCTGTTTCCGCCGCCTTTTGCTCGCTTGTCGTCGCTCCCAGCGGGAAACCGACGACGGTGCAGACGAGTACAGGCGTGTCCTTCAAGAGCGAGTATGCCAGCTCAACATGGTACGGATTAATGCATACAGATGCAAACTGGTACTCTTTCGCCTCGGCGCAAAGCTGCTCGACTTGCGCCTTGGTTGCTTCCGGCTTCAGTAACGTATGGTCAATGCAGGATGCGATGTTATTCATGCTGTTACCTCCTATTTCATGCGGGCAAATACGTCTTTGTCACTGTACACGTCTTTGGCGTTGGAGGAATCGATCAAGCCTGTGCCGCCATCGACGTATTCGTCAACCTTTTCGCCTTTTGCCACTTTCAGTGCTGTGTCTACGACGAGCGTTCCCAGGCGGGACGGATCGTTGAATACGGTTGCGCTGTATTTGCCGTCAATGATCGCTTTGACTGCTTCAGACAGACCGTCGATCCCGACGATTTTGACTTTGTCCAGCATGTTTGCCTGTTCCAGCACTTGCAGGGCACCGAGCGCCATGTCGTCGTTGTGGGCGTAGACGAGGCTCACGTCAGGGTTTGCTTGCAGCAGGTCCTGGAAGGCTTTGACTGCTTTCGAGCGAACGTAGTCGGAGTATGGTCCTTCGATGATTTTTACGCCGGACTCTTTGCCGACGATTTCATGGAAGCCGTCATGACGATCCATCATTACTTTACCGCCTGCGTCCCCTTGCAGCTCGATGACTTTCCCTTGTGCTTTGCCTTCGCCGCCCAGCAGGGCGACAGCTTGTTTCCCGGCGATTCGGCCCATTTCCTTGTTGTCGCGACCGACGAAGGCTGCTACTTTTTCTTCAGTCGGACGGTCAACGGATACGACCTGGATGTTGGCTTGCTTCGCCGCATTCAGCGCCGGAGCTACCGCTGTCGGGTTGGTCGGGTTGAGAATCAGCACGTCAATGCCTTTGGTAATCAAATCTTGCACGTCAGCGTTTTGCTTTTCGATATCTTCCTGGGCGTCTACGGCGATCAGCTCAGCGCCTTGCTTCGTTGCCTCGGCTTTGGCCGCATCGACCAATGACGAGTAGAATGGCGATTCGAGCGTTGCCTGCGAGAACCCGATGACGATTTTCTTGCCTGCATCAGCGCTGCCTTGGGCGTTGTCTCCGGC
>CAMIVR010000211.1 GCA_946402065.1 uncultured Brevibacillus sp.
CGACAATGGTTACTTCCCGACTGCCCTCATTGGCAACATACGCCTTCTGGGTAAAAGGATTGATCGCCACGGACCTGGGATTGTTCCCCGTTCCGATTCCGCTTTTGTCCGTACGCGTTCCATCAATTACGATTACTTTCCTTTCATTCACAGAGCCAGCATAAATTTTGTTCGTGACCGGATTGACGACGAGAGGAACAATCCCTTCCCCAATACTTATTGACAATGTACTTAGCGAATCGTTCGTATCGCCGTCAATTACCGTGACGCCGTCATTGGTAGTTACATAAATTTTGTTTGTGGCAGGATTTACGACTACGTTCTTTGGTGTCGACTGCACCGACACCGACTTTTCAATTGTTTCGTTTTCGCCGTCTATAACCGCTACAAGTTTTGTTGTCATACCCGTAATGACAAAAATTTTGTGCGTGATCGGATTCACCGCAATGCCTCTTATGAAGTCATTTAAAGGAATCGTAGTCCTTAATTTGTCGGTAGCGCCAATGATCACCGAAACGCCTTCAGAAGTAGCGATATAAACCCGGTTCGCGGCATGATCGATGGCGATCGCTTCCGGATAATTTCCAACCGGCACCGGTTTGATTAAGTCTCCTGTTTCTCCATTTATAATCTGTATAAAATGGCTCCCCCAGCAGGATACATAGACTTTGTTCGTCTGCGGGTTTACGGCGATCGCATAAGGCATGTTTCCCACACCTATGGTACTTACTTTATTCGTTTCGCCGTCAATAATGGAGACGCTGTTCCCCTCTTTATTTGCTATGTAGATTTTGTTCAAAACCGGATTTACAGCAATCGCTGCAGGTTTTTTCCCTGTATTAATTTCGCTAATCTGCATATTATTTCGATCAATGACCGTAACGATGTCATGATCTGAGTAATCGCCAAGAGAACTGGTAACATATACTTTATTCGTTCTCGGATTTACGGCAACATCCAACGGTATGCCGGACAGATGCTTCCTTGTTGCTTGATTCGTCACTCCGTCAATAATTGTGAAGTTCTCATAACCCTGGTTATTACTAATGACATAAGTCTCGTTCGTAATTGGATTCACGGCTGCCGCGCGCGGCTCATCCTTAAATATTTCCGCCACCACCGCATCCGTCACCACCGCATCCGCCGACACGGTCTGCGGCGTATGAACAAGTCCAGCGACAAGCATGACTGCAATAAGCCCGATCTTGGATAATGCAGCAAACCATTGTCTGAATCTCCTCTTTGCCATCGTTAAGAACAAACCTGCATGTGTAAGAAGTGATCCTTTTCCCATCATTCCAGTCCTCTCTACCTATTCATTACTTAGTAATCGTTATAAACAGTGCATTTCAGCCATATATTTCCGCTGCACTGGTACTCAATAAAATTTGCAATGATAAGACAACCATCTCCATTTTATTTTGAATATAAGCGCATATCTATTCCCCCTGGGGGAAGATTAGGGGGTATTTTGGTGAGCAATATTCCATTGATACACCGACAATGTTTTACTATAATCAATTTATAGAAAACTTCGAAAATGAAAAAGGACTTCCACCATGTACCCACAATCTGAATCCCGGCCGCTTTCTCATCTTCTGCAAACCAAATTACATATCCCCGGCACCGGGTCAACGCTTGTGCAACGGCCATCTTTACGACGTCTTCTCGATCAGGGACTTGGCGCCAAGCTGACGTTGGTGACCGCACCGGCGGGCTTCGGCAAATCGACACTGATCACGGAGTGGATTCGTGAGCAGTCGTATGCATACGGATGGATTTCTCTGGACGGACGCGACAACGATCTGGTCCGTTTCATGGAATATCTGATCGCCGCGTTGCGACCGATACGACCCGGTCTCTGCGATTCCGTTTTGCAGTATATTCAGGAAACGAGGAACTTCTCCGTCGAAACGGCCATGACCCTCTTGATGAACGAGGTCCAGGCACTGAATCAGGAAATCATCATCATACTTGACGACTATCATGTGATTTGCGAGACGTCCATCCATCATGGGCTGACTTTTTTACTCACGTATCTTCCTCGAAATATGCATATGGTCATAGCAAGCCGTTCTGAACCTCAACTGCCTTTGTCGGCAATGCTTGCCAGACGGCAGCTTGTCCGCATTTCAGCGAACGATTTGCGTTTTACGGCTGACGAAATTCGCGAGCTGTTCGAGCTAACGGTTGAGAAACGTTTGACGAAGGAAGAGATGGCCTGCCTGGAGCGTAGAACGGAAGGATGGATAGCGGGGTTGCAAATGATCCTTCTATCGGGCGGGGAGTACGGCGTAAGCACGACGGAAACCGACCTCTTCATAGACTCAATCAAGCAGCATCCGTCGGAAGAGGTGGAGGGAGATATTGCCGATTATTTGACGGAAGAAGTATTAGCCCGACAGTCGCCTGACGTGCAGCAATTTTTACTCAAGACGGCTGTGCTTGAACGGATGAACGAGTCTTTATGCCGACACATCATCCAGAAGGAAAGCGGCCAGTCGCTGTATGAAGCGGTTCAAGCCGGATTGTTCCTGATCCCGCTCGACCGGGACCGCGTATGGTACAGATATAACCATATGTTCGGTCGTTTGCTCCAGAATCGCTTAACCCGTCAGTATGCCGAAATCGTTCCTGAACTGCACCGGCGTGCAAGTGAATGGTTCAGGATCAACGGCTATACTGTGGAAGCGGTCGAACATGCAGTAGCCGCGGCCGATTTCAATACGGCTTGCGAGCTCATTGTGCAAGAAGCTTCGGAATTGCTCCGTAATGAAATGCATATGCTGTTGCGCTGGTTCGGACAATTTCCCAAGAACTTGCTCACACATAACCCCGCACTCGCTGTTCTGTATGCCTGGTCGCTGGCCACGTTCGATCGACTTGAGGAAGCGGAGGACGTCCTTGATCGAGCGGAGCCGTATCTTGATACGGGGGAAACTGAACTCCAATCGCTTAACGGCGAAGATATACTCGGCTATTTCGCGGCTATGCGATGCATGATTTGCCTGGGCCGGAACGAGACAGAGAAAGCGGTTGTTTACAACGAAGAGATCATGAGAAGGCTCGGAGGAGTCGGCAATATTTCCGCTGCGTATATCGTGGGCTATAACCATAACGGGGAATCGCTGCTAAGAGGGAGATTCGGATTTTTCGGGGGACTGAAACAAACGTTAGCGATTTATCCTCCCCTGATCGCAGGTTGGCAATCGGCACATGACCATTTTTACGGCTACTTGCATACGGCTATTGGAGAGGGTTACTACGAACGAGATGACTTGGCTCAAGCGGAGAAATACGTCAACATAGGAGCATCGGTCGGTTTGAAATGCGAAAATGCCGGTATTTTCGTTCCGGCCCTGCTCACAAAAGCACGTATCTGCCTTGCCCGAGGTGAGCAGGAAGCGGCCCATGCCCTTGTACAAGAGGTTCGCAATCAGGCGTTGAGGATACATGCTCTTTCGTTTATGCCGGTTATCGACGCTTTTGAGGCCAGACTGTTCATTCGGGCGGGTCAACCCCAGCATGCCGCAAGATGGGCCGAAAACTGCCGTCTGCAAGCGGATGGATGGATCGATCCTTCCCGTGAGTTTGAGCAAATTACATGGCTGCGTTTACAAGTCGCCTTGGATGATGGAGAAACGGCATACCGTTATGCGGAGCGTTTGGCGCAAGTATACGAGCTGAAAAACCGTAAAGCGGCGGTAGCTGAGATCAGAATCGTTCAGACGCTCCTGTTCGATCGGCAAAAAAAGATGTCCGCCGCGATAAAAAAACTAGATCAAGCATTAGAAGTTGCTTTCACCGAAGGCTTTATCCGTTTATTTGCGGATGAGGGGGCCAAGCTTTATCGTCTCTTCATCTTATGGGTAAGTCAAAGAAGCAGTGTGTTAAAAAGAGCGAACGATCCTTCCTTTCAACATTATACCGATATGCTTTTTTCCGTTTTTCAGAATGAAGACGAAGTTTCTCCGCAACATTTGCTTTCCAAGCTCACAAGGCAGGAAATGAACATATTGAAGCTACTGTCGCAAGGACTCGCAAACAGAGAGATCGCCGAAAAGCTAAGCATCTCTACGGAAACGGTGAAACGGCACTGCAAAACTATGTACAAGAAGCTTGCCGTGTCTGGACGCCATGAAGCTGTTTCCTTAATGAGCGATCATTTAATTCTCTAATATTTGAAACAAGCGAATCTATCTGGATTGGTTGGATGATCCGATGGAGCAACCAAATATAACGGTATTTAACCACTGTCACCCACAAAATACTTAAAATTCATTGCGATTCCTCCGCACAGTTCATACACCTTTTCTTATTAGTGAACTGTGCGAGAGGTACGCCATTAAAATCAGTTACATCTTAGCTTAGTCTCGTTAGAATTTCGGAACGAAGAGTCTCATTCCCGGCAATGATTCCCGACGATCCCCAAGTAAATGCCTCACCATGAATATCGGTTACACTGCCTCTGGCTTCTTGTATAAGAAAAACGCCTGACGGCGTCCTTTAGATTCGACTTATTGCAACCATACGTGCAAAAATGGTTGGGTGCTGAGAGATCCCTTAGCACCCAGTTACTTTTTTACATCGATTATCTTGTATTCGTATCCATGTAATCCTTTGTAATATTCTGGATACATCCCTCCTCCGCATTCTTCACAGGCAAACTGCGGGGGAACCATAGGATCACCATTATCCATGGCATCAAAATTCCTCACAACGTTCAGCGGGATCGCTTCGGCCATGTTACACTGCAGACATATATACGTCACGCTCTCTCCACTTCGTAATCCGCTGTGTGGCTTCTTCTTTTTCTTTACTACCTTTCGTTTCCTTGACACCGGTGACATCCTGAATCATCCTCTCTAAGCATGCTCTAGATACCGAGCATTTTGCATATTTCACCTGAAGAACACCCTTCTCAAGACATACTTCACCCTTGTACTCGTAATAACATTCGCATTTAGGGCAACTTGGCGGCTTCCCTGTTTGCTCCTTGATCCGCTCACTCCATGTTCGACGCTTTAGCAACCGTTTTGCTTTCACAATCCACTTCCGTGCTTCCTTTTGCCACTCGCTTACGAGCCTTTTACATAAACCTTTTATCCGCCGCGAGTATACACCATAGTACCGGATCGTTTTGAAGTTTTCATCCGGAATATGCCGGATCAATCTTGCTATGAATTCCTCAACCGAGATGGTCTCCGTTTTTTCTTTTCCGTTGGTCTTGTCCCGGTAACGAAACGTTACCATCTGTCCGTCGTAAGCCTCAATTCGGCTCAATGCAATAGCGGGACGTCTCATGTAACGACCAATGTACCCCAGTTGCTGTTTTACGTTCCCTTTCTGTTTCGGGGCATACACATAGAAACCTTCTCCGTTTTCCGAGTAGGCGCTTTGTAACCGTGACTGAACTTGCTTCTTCTCCTGGTCGTTCAGCTTTCGGCGGATGAGTTTTAACACGACTGTTTGCCACTGTTTTCGCAACATCTCAAACGGAATGAAATCGTATGTTTTCCATTCTCCGCTTTTCTTCATGCCGCCCATCGTTACCAACATATGTACATGCGGATTGAAGTTTATGCGCGCACCAAATGTATGCAATCCTGCTATGATGCCGGGGGTTACTTTATGCTTCTTCTCAAAGTACTCTTTTATGATCCGTACAGCCTCGTCCATAAAGTCTTTGAGCAATTTTTCTCGATGGAGCAAAAAGACATCACGCAAGCCTTCGTCAATCGTGAAGATGACATGTCCGTGATGGACTTGAAAAACATCCTGTTCTAGGATTCGTGCCCATTCTTCCGTCTCTCCGCATGAACATGTCGTGCAGAATCTTCCCTTGCAGCGATACGGAACAAGCCGCAAATCGTGGCAGCCCTCGCACACCAACAACTTAAAGCCATTTTTGGGATTCCCGCATCCGCGGAACTTCTCTACTTCCTTGAGTACATTGGCTCGGAGCTTGCCCTGGTGTTTTGCAACAAATCGATCCCAATGTCCATGTTCGTCAAAAAAGATTCGTTTTAGCACGTTCGTCTCCATAACCTTACCTTACCAAAAACGAAAACAAGGTGGAAGACCACTCCCACCCCGAAAACTTATAAATTCTATAATGTCAAGGCAAACTATACCGTCTTCCGCCAGCATCGACGCAGCGGCTTGTTGCACTCATGCAGTTGCTCGACAATGCCCATCAGGACCATTTGTATATTGCACCGGAGCAGATCGATCAGTTGTTGGACAAGGTGATTCCTGGCCTGATGCAGTTCGGGCGCGTCCATATCGCCGAAACGGTCTCCGCACACATGATTCGAAAGCCGCTGCAAGCGAAGCTGTTTCTCGACCGACTGAAAGACCGGCCGCTCGCAGCACTCGAGTTTCATTACGGAGACATTATTCTCTATCCATTCGGCCAGTTTGGCCCGGCTTATACGGATGGGCACCTGCTGATGCGGGACAGTGAGAAAGAACGGCTTATTTTAGAACTCATGGCACAAAGTCCATTTTTGGAAACGGAAGGCGGGTATATTCTCGCTGACGAGGATGAAGAATTCACATTTCTGTACCAGATCGTGCCGGAACTGGAGAAGCACGTTCAGGTATACGCAACCTCTGCGGTCAAATCAAGACTGTATGTGCCGAATGCGCCACCGCATATCGATATCAATCTGGAGGAGCGTACGAACTGGCTTGCTTTTACATTCGACATTGATGGCATTCCGGAGAGCGAGATTCGCGCCATCATTCGCTCGATGGAAGAAAAACGTAGGTATCATCGGCTGCCAACCGGCGCGCTCATGCCTCTACAGACGGCAGAGCTTCAGGACATGAATCGTTTGCTGCAAGAAACGGGACTGGGACAACTCCAAATCGAGGGCAATCGAATGCGTATGCTGATGATGCACGGCATGCACCTGACCGATTTCAGCTCGAACGGCAGTACAATCCGCTTTGGCAAATCGTTTCGCCAGTTGCTGAACCATATGCGCAATCCGGATCATTTGGAGTTTCCGCTTCCCGACACCCTCACCGCTGTACTGCGGGATTATCAGTCCTTTGGTTTTCAATGGATGAAGACGCTGGCCCATTATCGATTCGGCGGTATCTTGGCGGATGAGATGGGTCTGGGCAAAACGATTCAAGCGATTGCCTTTGTCGCCTCCGTTCTGCCAGACATTCGGGAAGCCGGCACTCCCGCTCTAATCGTCTGCCCGTCATCATTAATGTACAACTGGCTGCTGGAGGTGCGCAAATTTGCACCAACGATACATGTCGCTATTGCCGATGGCAACAAAACGGAACGGGTGCGTCTTCTCAAACAGTTGGAGCAGTACGATATAATCCTAACATCATATCCGCTGCTACGTAGAGACATCGAGCAATATGCGCCCCTGTCGTTCCATACGTTGCTGCTAGACGAAGCACAAGCGTTTAAAAATGATATGACCCAGACGGCACAAGCAGTAAAAGTGATCCGCGCTCCCTACCGATTTGCCTTGTCCGGCACGCCACTGGAAAATCGGCTGGACGAGATTTGGTCGATTTACGACGTTGTCTTTCCAGGACTATTCCCGGACAAAAAAAAGTTCCACGACTTGCCGCGCGATATGATTGCGAAACGCATTCGCCCGTTTCTGCTCCGTCGCTTGAAGAAGGACGTGCTGAAGGAGCTGCCTGACAAAATCGAGACTGTACAAACCGCCCCACTCCTCATCGAGCAGCAAAAGCTGTACACCGCCTATCTGGCTGAACTGCGGGAGAAGTCGTTGCAATACTTGTACCGCGGCGAATGGAAAAACAGCAGATACGATTTCTTGCCGGGCTGACCCGGCTGCGGCAGTTGTGCTGTCATCCGGCCTTGTTTGTCCCTGGTTATACAGGCGGTTCCGCCAAGCTGATACAACTGCTGGACATCGTTGAGACGTATCGCCGTGAAGGCCGCCGCATGCTCATCTTCTCGCAATTTACCGAAATGCTGCACATTACCCAGCAGGAAATGGTTCAGCGCGACATTCCGTACTTTTACCTGGACGGGCAAACCGCTATGCAGGAACGGGTGGAACTGTGCAGCCGGTTCAATGAGGGGGAAAAGGATCTTTTTCTCATTTCGTTGAAAGCTGGCGGAACTGGACTGAATTTAACGGGGGCGGATACGATCATCTTGTACGATCTCTGGTGGAACCCGGCTGTTGAGCAGCAGGCTGCGGATCGTGCACACCGGATCGGTCAAAAGAAAGTCGTTCATGTCGTCCGGCTTGTGGCGCAAGGAACAATAGAGGAGAAAATGTACGAGATGCAGGAACGAAAAAAAGATTTGATTGACTACGTCATTCGGTCAAGCGACAGCGCCTGGGCAGGTTTGACGGAGGACGATATTCGGGAGTTGCTGATGCAGTAATCCAAACCACAACGGGCACCACTTCGACGAAAGCGCATACGAAGGGGTGCTCATTTTGTTGACTTCTTTTTTCAGAACTCACTAAGCAGTGACGTTTTGTGTCCATCAATAGTGTTACTAATTTTGACTTTTTTGTGACCTTCGCATCAAAAAATAAATTTAGATACTCTATTAGCCGAAATACCTACTATTAAAAATTTTAATTAATTTTGGCAGGAGGTTGCTTTTGAGTGGACAACTTCCCATTTACTTAATGAGGAGGTGTAACATTATGGAAAAAAAGCGAAGCACGATTATCGCAATTGAAAAAGGTTTTAGCAGTTATGTTAATTCATGTCTTAGTCGTGCCAGTCGTGATTACTTCAGAAGACTCAAAAGAGAATACCAACGACTAGTACCCTATGAAGAACATGTTCAAGAGATCTCTGATACTTGTAGTATTGTTGTATGCCCTTTCATTTATGTCGAAACTTTTAAGCCCCGAAATTGAATTTGAGTTATCACCCCTTATCTTGTTAAGCTG
>CAMIVR010000212.1 GCA_946402065.1 uncultured Brevibacillus sp.
GTGGAAAAAGATACCAATTCGCTGAATTTCAAAGCGTCTGAGGTCGGCGAGGACAAGGCAGCCGAAAACAGGCAAAAGGCCGTGAAATGGTACTTTGAAGAGTTGAAGAAGCGCTGGAAAAACGCCGACTACCAGTACCTGCAGCTCGAGGGCATCTACTGGTATCACGAGTACATTGACGATGCGGCACCGCAAGAGCGCGAGCTGATCCGCTATACGGCGTCGACGGTGCATAAAGAAGCGCTGCGCTTCTACTGGATCCCTTACTACGGCGCAGCAGGGCTTTCTGAATGGAAGGACATGTGGTTCGACTACGCTTTCCTGCAGCCTAATTTCTACAGTGACAAAGAGATCCCCGTCGACCGCGTCGAGGCGACGCTGGCTGTAGCCAACCAGTACGGCATGGGCATCGAGATTGAAGGCGACGAACGGATGGTCAGGGACATGCGCTATTACCGCACCTACTACAACCAGCTCATCGCCGCACACAAGCTGGGAATCGACAAGGATAAGATCCACGCGTACTACTACGGATCGAAAAGCTTGCTGGAGGCATACTACAGCAAGGATCCCAAGTCGCGAGCCGTATACGACGAAACCTATGAATGGATGCGCGGACGGTTTAACCAAACCGAGTATCTCGTTCCCGAGGTGCCGCCTGCGCCATAAAATTTTAAAAAGGATGACCCTATCGTCTGGCGAGACGGAGGGTCATCCTTTTTTCAATGCACTGCCAAAGCTGCTTCGGTGCAGGCGAGGGGAATCGCCAAGAAGAGAACGCTCCGCAAGTGACAGCGCACGTGGAAGTATCTCAAGGCCGCCTCCGCCTCCCCCCCAAAAAGTGACGTGGGTCTTCGAAGCGTATTCCGAATACTTTTCGGGGACCCCAAGCCCTAAACGGAACCGCGCCCCAAAGCCACTCGCTTCGCGGCGGATGTATCTCAAGGATGTAGATGTGGCGCGAAAGACGTTCCGTTTTTTTGGCTCCGTCTGGGTAGCGCTGTCAAAAAGCTCCGCTTATCTCTTCTTGGCGATTCCCTGGCTGCGGAGTGTTTGCGGGTAACTCATGATGTTTGAAATTGGTGAAATCTAGGGACGATTGCTTTTGGATCTCTGTGTAAGATTACTGCTTTCATCGTTCAAGTACCCATTGAACGCATAGTAGTTACCGTGTTATCTGCTTACTAACGATTAAAGCAATCCTTTTCTCTCTCCCACCGCGACCGCTGGAAGAAAGTCTTCCCGATTCGCTTTAAAAATGCATAGTCTGCCCGCGTTTCTTCGCATCGATCATCCGGAACATTTTCACATAGATTACAGCGCTCACGAGCCCGCACAGCAAAATAACAGAAAATACGCCGAGCGGCGAAAGCCATTGCGAGAAGCCGATGAACAACGGGGCAACGAAGCGGCCCAGCGAGAACTGCAAGGACGAGGCTCCCATGTACTGCCCGCGCGATTCTTCGGGGGCGTAATTGCTCACGAAGCTCTGGGCGACAGGCGTCCGAATCAGCTCGCCCAAGGTGAAAACCGCCATGCAGACAAACAGCAGCCAAATATTTGTCGTCAATGCCATGGAAAACATGCCCAAGCCGAACAAGACTGACGAGATAATGAACGAATTCCGCTCGCTCCAATGGGCAAACCATTTGGTAACGGCCAGCGTGAACAGAACGACAAGCAAGCCGTTCAGCCCGACAAGCCAGCCAAACGCCCCGGTACCGCCGATGGAAAGCGACCAGTCGTTCCAGCGGAATAAAGGCTGGACGGGGACATTTTCAGTCACGTAGACTGCCATGTACAAATCCATCTGCATCGATACGATGGCGATCAGCATGCCGGAGAGGAGGTACAGGGCAAAAATCTTGTCGCGGAAAATCACCGCCATGCTGCGAAAGTGATCGGCCAGCGAGCCGGAGGACATCTCTGGCAGAAGATGGGTATCTGTTTGCTTCGGCTTGGATTCCTTGATCATAAACAGCAGGGTGGTGAAATAGGCGAAGGCGATTAACGTGCAAAGCAGCAAAAGGCCAAAGCGGTGCTGCATGAAGAAATACGAGCCGAGTACCGGGCCGAGCACTACGCCGATGTTCATCGTCGTGTAAAAGGTGGCAAACACTTCGCGGCGATCTTCCTCCGGCGTCAAATCGGCAACCATTGCCGAGCTGGCCGGCCAGTACATGGAGCTGCCAATCCCGATGCCGATGAAGGCGATGTAGTCAACCCAGGGAGACTGTGACATCGTAAAGAGGCCGAACATGACAGCCTCGATCGCACAACCGAGCAGCATGGTCGGGCGGCGCCCCCACTTATCCGACAGCTGCCCGCCCGTCAAGCTGGCGAAGATGCCGAGCAGGGGCGGAACCGTCAAGAGGATGCCAGCCATGTCTTTGCCGAATGCTTCACTGAAGTGCAAGGCCATGAAAGGGAAATACATCCAGAAAAAGATGTGCAGGATCAGTTCGCCTACCAGTCGTACTTTTAAATTTGAGTTCCATCTAAGCCAGTTCATAAAAGCTTCCTCCACTATACAGAGTAACGAGTGTGATGCAGGATGCGCGCTTTTCTGCTGGCATATTTTTGCCATTGGGCATAAAAATAGCGCAAACGAAAAGGGACGTAGGAAATACGGTAATCCTTCCGTGTGCGCAACTTGTCTTCGCTCGGCTGATCAGAAAGAAAATCTCAGCGGAGAGAACGAGCGGCGAAAAGCCGTCAGCGATGTATCGTCGAAGCGTACATCGAAACAAGCGTTTCGCCACCATATGACTTCACATATGGAAACGGAAGCGAATCCGGCATCCTGCAATCGCGGATGAGTCGACAGGTTTTCAGGGTAGCTGGGCGCCCCCTGAGGGATACCCATCTTACATCGTGAGTTTTGCAGGAAATTCCATCAATGAACACTCCCATTACATTTTCAGGTAATTACTTACTGTTTAGAATATCTCAGGTGAGAAGGAAAAGGCAAGAATTTTTTTGGTCGATAGGATTTTTTGCATTTTTGCCGTCGGCTGTCGTGAAAGGCTGCTGCCCCTCCATCTTCAGGCCCGGCTTGCATAAGCAAGGTCACTGCCAACTACCGCTGAACGACGATTGTTCCGGGATGCTCGGCGACGACATCGGCGATAATCCGCGCCCACTCGATCCCGCGCCGGCGCAGGGAGGCGAGCAATTCAGCCGCTTCACTGGCCGGCACGCTGATCAACAGGCCGCCTGAGGTGACGGCGTCGCACAGAATCAGCCGATCGATTTCATCCAGTTCTTCGGCGTATTCGACCCGATCGGCGACCCAGCGGAAGTTGGATTTGCTGCCTCCGGGAATGACGCCTTGCCTAGCCAGCTCTCGCGTTCCCGGCAGTACGGGGACGTCAGCCTGGCGCACACGGATGCCGACCTTGCTGCCTTCTGCCATCTCCAGGGCGTGCCCCATCAGCCCGAAGCCGGTCACATCCGTGCAAGCGTTGACCGAGTAAGAGAGGGCTGTCTCGGCAGCCGCCTTGTTGAGCGTAGCCATGATCGACATCACCAGCTCAGTCTGTTCGGGAGCGAGCATATCCCGCTTGATCGCCGTCGTCTGAATCCCCACGCCGATCGGCTTGGTCAAAATCAGGACATCTCCCGGTTTGGCTCCGGCATTGGTCAATACGCGCTTGGGATGAACGGTTCCGGTGACGGACAGCCCGAATTTCGGCTCGGGATCGTCAATGGAGTGACCGCCGAGCAAGGTCGCACCCGCTTCGGCAATCTTGTCGGCAGCGCCGCGTAAAATGTCCGTTAAAATAGCGGGATCGAGCTTGCTGATGGGGAAGCCGACGATATTGAGTGCGGTAAGCGGCTTGCCGCCCATGGCGAAGACGTCGCTTAACGCGTTGGCAGCGGCAATTTGACCAAACCAGTACGGTTCGTCTACGATGGGAGTGAAGAAGTCCAACGTCTGCACCAGGGCAATATCTTCGGTCAATTGATAGACGCCAGCGTCATCCGACGTATCCAGTCCGACGAGCAGCCGGGGATCGGGTGACTGTACGGGCGGCAGGTTTTTTAATACGGCAGAGAGGGCGTCCGGGCTGATTTTGCAGCCGCAACCGCCTTTGGTCGTTAAAGACGTGAGTTTGATTTGCGTACTCATGGGATTACCTCCTCGCAATTTGCGAAATACTTACCAATATATCCAAGTTATCGATGTATCTAGCATACCAGATAGAAGGTGAATGTACATTGCAAGACATAACGGTAGAGGAAATGCTGCATAAAGGCTACAGCAACCTGATTGACGTCAGATCGCCCGGCGAATTTGCCAAAGATACGATTCCCGGCGCGTACAACGTTCCGCTTTTCAGTGATGCCGAGCGCGCCCAGGTGGGGATTCGCTATAAGCAAGAAGGACAGGCCAGCGCACAATGGCTGGGGATGCAAATCGTCTCGCCGAAAATGGAAACGATCCTGCAGACGATTCGCGAGCGATCCGAGCAGCTTGGCGAGAAGCCGACGATTTTTTGCTGGCGGGGAGGGCTGCGCAGCAGGGCGATGGCGACCTTTGCCACTTTTGCCGGCATCCCGGTCCAGCGCCTCATTGGCGGCTATCGCGCCTATCGCAAGCACGTCGTCTCGGTCATCGAGCCGTATGAGCTGCGCGTTCCGGTCTATTTACTTCACGGTATGACAGGTGTAGGCAAGACAGAACTGCTGCACCGCTTGGAAGCCCGCAATGTTCCTGTCCTCGATCTGGAGCGGATGGCCGGCCACCGCGGGTCTGTCTTCGGGCATCTCGGCAAGGGAAAGCCGGCGAACCAGAAAATGTTTGATGCGAGGCTGTTCGAGGCGATGCGCCGATATGCCGATGCGCCGTTTTTGCTCATGGAGGCGGAGAGCAAACGCGTAGGCAATGCCATCCTGCCGGCGTTTCTCATGCAGGCAAAAGAGACTGCCCGCCACATATACTTGACAGCCCCGCTGGACGTAAGGGTTCAGCGGTTGTACGACGAGTACGTCACGCCGCTGTCCTGGCGCCCCGATTACCAGGCAAAGGTGCTGGACGCGTTTCAGTCCATCGCCCGGAAAATTCCGACGGAGCATGCAGCCATTCTGCGCGATGCCATCAAGCGGGAGGAGTACAAGGTCGCGATCGCCATTCTGCTCGTTCACTATTACGATTTGCGCTACGAGAACAAGCTCAGGAGCTACACAGGGGGCTTCCAGCAGATTGATGCAACCAGTCTGGAACACGCCGAGAAGCAGATTCTCGCTTTTATGGCTGAGCAAAGCCATCAATAAAAATATTTTTGTCGAATGGATGCGTTTAAATTATCAAATATGTTACACTATTTGGCAGATAGCGAGTATAAGCAACCTGTTCAAATATACGATCATACCGTTTATTTGCAGGGCACAAGCGGTCTCATCTTTGATTAATGAAAAATGTCGAGACTTTTTTCACTGTAAAGGAGAGTGTAGCGTGATGAAGGATCCACGGATACAAAAGCTGGCCCACGGGCTGCTGCACCATTCGGTTCGCCTGCAGGAAAAGGAGCACGTCATGATCGAGGTGCGCGGCGAAGGGCAACCTTTGGCCAAGGAGCTGATCAAACAAGTCTACGAGCTCGGCGGCTATCCGCATGTTAATATCGTGCAGCCCGAGCTCCAGCGCGCGCTGATGATGGGGACGTCGGAAGAGCGGACGGCGTTTACGCGCAAGTGGATGGAAGTGATGTGGCAAGAGATGGTCGCCTATATCGTCATTAACGGCTTTACGAACGACAGCGAGATGGCGGACGTCCCAGTGGAAAAGCGCCGTATCCATCAAGCAGGCTTGAAGCCGGTGACCGACGAAATCACGAACAGCAAAAAGTGGGTCCTGCTCAACTATCCGACACCGGCAATGGCCCAAAACGCGAACATGTCCACGGAAGCGTTTGAAGATTTCTTTTTTGACGTCTGTTCGCTCGATTACGAAAAGATGGCCAAAGCGTTTATTCCGTTGAAACATTTGATGGAGCAGACAGATCAGGTACGGCTTGTCGGGCCGGGAACGGATTTGACCTTTTCGATTAAAGGAATCCCGGCAGTTATCTGTGCGGGCGAGAAAAACATTCCGGATGGGGAGATTTACACCGCACCTGTGCGTGACTCCGTCAACGGAACGATTACGTTCAACACCGCGACGATGTATTTGGGAACGAAGTTTGAAAACATCCGGCTCACGTTTGAACAAGGGAAAATCGTCGAGGCGACGTCAACCAACACGGGCCGCCTGAACGAAATTCTCGATACCGACGAAGGCGCCCGCTACATCGGCGAGTTTGCCATCGGCGTGCATCCGTACATCCTGAATCCGATGAATGATATTTTATTTGACGAGAAAATCGCCGGCAGCTTCCACTTCACTCCGGGCCAGGCGTACGAAACCGCAGATAATGGCAACCGCAGCGTCGTCCATTGGGACATGGTCAACATCCAGCGGCCAGAGTACGGAGGCGGGGAAATCTGGTTTGACGACGTGCTGATTCGCAAGGACGGCCTGTTTGTCCATCCCGATCTGCTGGGGCTCAATCCGGATCAGCTAAAAGAATAAGCGCAGGACTCTGTACAGAAGTCTTTCCAGCGATGGAGAGGCTTTTTCTACGTTTGAAAAGAATTTGCGACCTCTGCTAGTCCGCTGGGTGATAAGCCCAGTTTTTCTTTTTTTCTCTCTGATAAAGCTCTGACATTCCGGGATGACAATGGAGGAAAGAGAAACAAGTCCTTTTATTTACTTTTTGAATAAAAATGTTTACAAAGTAAGCGCCTAGAATGTATATTTATTATACAAAAAAGTTTAAAAAGGAGATGTGAACGATGAACCATCCATTGCTTGTCAACCTGCTGAAGAGCCTCTTATGCAGGCACTATACGGAAGTAGCCTATACCGACGATGAACGCGCGACCACCTACCTGCTCGAATTAGGTCACGCCAATCCCGGCGACGATTCCCGCAATCTCTGGGATCAACTGCTGATGAGCCGATGAGTCGACCCTGGCAGCAAACTGGCAGGAAAGCCGCTGATCGGCTACAATGGACAAAAATGCTCGCGCTTGTTTGACGCAAAAATAAGCGGTAGATGTGAGGGATTTGCTCGTGAAAAGAAATGAGTGGCTGGAATACATCGTGACAGAGGCGGACGAAGGAATGACGGTCGAAGCCATCGCGCGGCAGAGGCTTGCTGTCTCCGGGCGCATGCTGCAGAGGCTGACGCGAAGCAAGGGCGTGCAGCTTAACCGCAAAGCCGCGTTTCTGGGGAAAAAAGTGGCGATTGGCGACCGCGTTTCCGTGCGAATCGCCGATCGGAAAGAGGCCGACTCCAGATCGCTCCAGTCGTCCGGCAACCCGGCTTCCGGACCTCTCACGGGCCAACGCGGTTCCACACCTGCAGACGCAACTGACATACGCCCGGCGGAAGCACGAGCGAACCGGTTCCGTCTCGACGTGCTGTATGAGGACGACTATTTCATCATCGTCAACAAACCGGCCGGAGTAGCCGTCCATCCTGTCCAACGCGATCAGAGGGGCACGCTGGTCGAGGCGCTGTCCGTCTATTGGACGGGAAAATCGGAAGGAGCAGTTCCCCACCCGGTGCATCGGCTCGATAAAGAAACGTCAGGAGCCATTCTGATTGCCAAAAGCAGCTACGCCCACCAACTGGCAGATCGCGAGCTGCGCGAAGGCAATCTTGACCGCGAGTACCTCGCGATCGTCGAAGGGTGTATCGAGGATGACGCCGGAACGATTGCCGCGGCGATTGCCCGCGACCCGCTGCACAAGGTAAGACGGCGAGTCAGTCCCGGGGGAGAGCAGGCCATTACGCATTACCGGGTGATCGCCCGCTCAGGGCAGACGACGCTCGTCCGCATTCGCCTGGAGACGGGCCGAACCCATCAGATACGCGTTCACTTTGCCCATCTGCGGCACCCGCTGGCTGGTGATACGCTGTACGGAGGCAGGCGCTATTCGTTTGCCCGACAGGCCTTGCACGCGATCCGGCTCTCTTTTGTCCATCCGCTCGGCAAGCAGGAGATCGTCGCCCATGCACCGTTGCCAGACGAGTTTTGCCGATACATAGAAGCGAATTACAGGGAGGATGAGACAGCGGATCTGCGTGTTTTTCTTCCGCCCGGACAGGTATAATAGGAATAAATGTTCTGGGGGGATCGGTATGAAACTAACGAGTGAGCATGACATTATTCAGCTCATTAGCGCAGATGAATGGATGATGGACATCCTGCGGGCGGTCTGCTTTTTTAGGCAAATGGTGTATAATTGTTATAACTGTTAGTACAGTATAATAGAATGGAGGAAAAACAAAATGAGTGCGGTGAGGACAGGAATGGAACGAAAAGTGACAAAGATGGGGAACAGCCTTGGCATAACCATGACTGAGGCATTGAAGAGGTTGGGCATTGAGTACGGTGATAGGGTCGAGGTTGTAGTGCGCGAGGAAAGTGGGGAAATCATTATCAAGAAAAGTCAGCGGGTCGAGCTTCCAGAAGGAATCAGCCCTGATTTTCTTGAAACCCTGCACGTTGTGATGGGGGAATATGATGACACACTGAAAGGGCTTAAAGATCGCTAATGGACGTTCGGTTTCTTACGACACAGGAGGTAATTGCGATCAACGTGGCAATGATTCAGAAATATAGCCCGGGCGAACAGATTGGCGTAAAAAGTCAGGAGCTTTTGGAGTCTGCCGTTTTTCGTCCGATGCAGTCTGCTTTTGGGGAAGATGCGTACGCGACGATTTTTGAGAAGGCTGCGGCTTTGTTTGAGTCGCTTGGTCAGAAT